>NZ_JAOTNX010000003.1:0-491874 GCF_036346475.1 Pseudomonas sp. AM8 | reverse complement strand
AACGCGGTGTTCTTGATGGGGCCGCTTCGCGGCCCGGCGCGGGGCAAGCCCGCTCACCACAGAAGCCCGCTCACCACAAAAAGTCCGTTCACCACTACGCGGGCGCCCCATCACAAAAGATCATCCCATTGCAGAAAACCCGTCATCGGGTGACTGAATGTATCCAGCCTGGAGTGACCTGGCTTTTGTGGTGAGCGGGCTTGCCCCGCGCCGGGCTGCGAAGCGGCCCCAAAATCTATCATCCGGGTTCACCTGGAAAAACGCGGTGTTCTTGATGGGGCCGCTTCGCGGCCCAGCGCGGGGCAAGCCCGCTCACCACAGAAGCCCGCTCACCACAAGAAGTCCGCTCACTACTAAGCGTGCGTAAAACCCGTTCCCCCGGCCACCTCGCCATCGGCTTGCGCCTTGTCCAACAGTTGCTGCACCCACGGCGCGTTCCGGGCATTGACCACGCCATAGCGGTCCGGCGGGAAAAACGCCCAGTGATGGGCGATTGCAGTAAGGCGCTTGAGCTCATCGGCCGCCAGCCAATACCCGGTGTCCAGCAAGGGCAGCGGTTCGCCGTCGAAACGTCGGCCCAGCATCAGGTTGGTGCCGGGGGCAAAGGTAAAGGCCAGGTCCTGGCAGGGTTGCAGTTGTTTGTCCGGGGCCGGCATGCTCCCGACGCGGTTGTAGGTGAAGTCGCCGGGGTATTCGTCCTTGAATACCAGCCAGTGGCCCGCCGTGGTCTTGGCGACGATCCACTGCGATACCCCGCTGCTCTGGGTGCGTTCGAGCTGGCCGTTTTTCCATTGCATCAGGGCGTTGCAGTCGGGATCGTAGTCCGAGGCCCACAGGCTGGTGCCCGACACCAGCGTGTGGCGCTCCAGCTCGACCACCCCCTGGTCCGGCATGGCCTGCCAGTAGCGCTTGATGGGGTCACGGGTATCACGCAGGTAGTTGCGCAGCCCCCAGGCCGCCGTAAAGACCACCGCCGCCAACACCTGCCAGGCAAAGGTGTTGCCGATAACTCGGTCCACGTCCAGGCCAGGCGCGAACGCGGCCCCGTACAGCCACACGCCCAGCATGAACACCAGGCTGGGCAGGAACACACCAAAGCACAGCGGCGGCAGCAGCACTTCGATCCAACTGAAGTGATGCCCGGCTGCATGCTCCCGTGCCCAGGCCTGCTCCTCGGCGAGCATCGGCGCCTGTTCGCGCGGGCCGATGCCGGGATCGGGGGCCTTGAAGCGCCAGTAAAGTGCTACGGGGTCGTTATTCATGCCGCGCATCATGCCCTTGGCGCGGGCAGAGATACAGCGCCCCGACCACCGATAAAACAATCATTGCCGAGACCCGCCTACAGTCATACGATGACTGATCACACCCATAACAATAAAGGATCACCCGTGAACAAACCTTTGCTCCTGGCCGCCGCCGTTGTCTGCGGCCTCAGTGCCCACGCCCACGCCACCACGTTTGCGTATATCTCCAGCCCCGGTGACGGGCTGATTTCCCAGTACCGCCTCGACGAAAGTAACGGCGCCCTGAGCCTGGTCGAGCAAGTGACGGCCGGCGATCAGGTCAACCCCATGGCCCTCAGCCCCGACGGCAAGACCTTGTTCGCGGCGTTACGGGTCAAGCCGTTTCAGGTCCAGGGCTTCAGCATCGACCCGACTACCGGCCGCCTGACGCCGCAGTCCAAGGCGCCACTGGCCGAAAGCATGGCGTACCTGGCCACTGACCGCGCCGGGCGCTATTTGCTCGCGGCGTCCTACGGTGCCGACACCCTCAGCGTCCAGCCCATCGACAAGCCTGAACCTATCCACACCTACAAGACCGGCCTGCATGCCCACTCGCTGCGCACCGACCCAAGCAATCGCTTTGCCTACGCCGGCAACCTGGGCACGGACCATGTGCTGCAATACCGCTTCGACGCCGCCACCGGCGCACTCACCCCGATCGGCAGCGGCTACGTGAGCGTGCCAGCCAACACCGGGCCTCGGCACCTGGCGTTTTCGGCCAACGGCAAGTACCTGTATGTGGTTGGTGAAATGAGCGGCACCGTCACCGCGTTTGCCATCGATGACAGCACCGGTGCGCTGACCCAGATTGGCGTGGCCAATGGCATTCCCGAGCATTTGAAACTGGCCCATGGTGAAGTGCGTGACGCGCGCAACAATGACCTGAAAGACGACCCGACGCCGCGCATCTGGGCGGCCGACCTGCGCCTGTCGCCGGACGGCAAGCTGTTGCTGATGAGCGAACGCACCAGCAGTTCGGTGTCGGCGTTTGCGGTGGATACCGCCACCGGCGGCCTGCGCTTTGTCGACAACTACCCGGTCGAGGAGAAGCAGCCGCGCAATATCGCATTCTCCCCCAACGGGCATTGGCTGCTGGTGACCGGTGAGAAAAGCGACAAGGTCGGCACCTATGCAGTCAGCGCCAACGGTGCGTTGAAGCGGGTGGGGGAAGCGGCGTCGGGCAAGGGGGCGCTGTGGATTGAAGTGCTGCGCACCCAGTCAGAGTAGGCCTCCACACATTTTCAAGGGGGCAATTACGTAGATAGCGTCTTATCCAACACCGCGCCAATCCGTAGCAGCTGTCGAGCGCAAGCGAGGCTGCGTCAGGCGCGCTGCCGATTCAAGCCCGAGTCGCGGCCAACGCAGCCTCGCCGGGCTCGACAGCTGCTACGGATGCCAATCCACCTCACGGTCTCACCGGTAGCAGCTGTGTTGGATAAGGGTATCTACGGGGGAGTATGCCCGCACGCCTCAGCTCAGGCGAAACCGTGCGGTGTTATCACTCAACGCCTGGCTGCCCTTGCTCAAGGTGTCTGCCGCACGGTTTACCGCGCGGGCGCCGTCCAGCAGGCGCCCGGCGGCCTGGTCGACTTGCTGGATATTGCCGCTCACTTCATCCGCCGTCGCTGCCTGCTCCTCCACTGCCGTGGCGATTTGCGCCAGGGTGTCGGTGACGTTCTGCACCGCGCCGGCAATCTCGCCCAGGCGCGTGCCCAGGCCGGTGACGGACTCGGCATCGGTCAAGGCCTGCTCGCACGCGGCGCCCATCAGCGTCACCGCCTGGCTCACGGTGGCGCGCAGACTGTCGACGGTGCCGGCGATCTGCGCCGTCGAGGCCTGGGTGCGTTGCGACAGGCTGCGCACTTCATCGGCGACCACCGCAAAGCCCCGGCCTTGCTCGCCTGCGCGTGCGGCTTCAATGGCGGCATTAAGGGCCAGCAGGTTGGTCTGCTCGGCAATGCCGCGAATGGTGTCGACCACCGATTGAATCTGCTGGCCTTGCTGGCTGACCTGCTGCAAGGCGTCCGAGGTGTCGGTCAGGCGCTGGTTGAGCTGCTGGATGCTGGCGGTGGTGCGCTGGCTGTCGCGGCTGCTGTCTTCGGCGATGCGCCGGGTTTGCTGGGCACTGCCGGAGGCCTGTTCGCAGCTGCGCGCGACGCCCATGGACGTGGCGGCCAACTGCGTGGCGGCGGCGGCGATCTGGCTGATCTGGTGCTGCTGGTCTTCGACTTCGCTGAGGGTGCTGCCCGATTGCGAATTCAGGGTAAGCACCGCCGAGCCAAGCTGCTGGGTTTCGTGATTGACGCCGAGCAGGCTGGTGCGCAATTGCACCACCGCGACGTTCAACGCGGTGCTGATCGCCGCGAGTTCGTCGCGCCCTTCTACCGTCACGGCCACGCACAGGTTGCCGTCGCGCAGAGACTCGGCCAGCGTAGTGATGCCGCTGGCGCTGCGACGGATGGACGCTTGCAGGCACATGAACAGGTACAGCGCCGCCAACGCCAACAGGCTGAACGTTGCCGCCATCGGTATGAATTGCGTGTTCGCGTGCTCGTGGTAGTAGTCCAGGCGCGCATCCATCGACGTCAGCGACTGAACACGCAACGCGCCAAGCGAGGTGAGCATGGCGTCGATACTGCGCTCGAAACCGGCTGTATCCAGCTTGATGCTGCCGCCGAACACGCCGTCGTCGAGCACTTTGAGTTCGTTATCCAACAACTGCAGGCTGGTGTCGTATTGCGCTGTCCACGGTTCCATCCCGGCGTATTGCTTGGCCTTGAGCGAAGCCGCAGCCTTGACCAGTTGATCCCGCGCATCGCCGATGCGGCTGCGCAAGTCGCGCATCTGCAAACGGCTCTGCAAGGTGAACTGCCCCGAGGAAATCGAGGACTGCCCCACACTGGCCATCCGCCCGATACGCTCGATCAGGTCGGGCGTTTGCTGGGTGCCCATCTGCATGAGCATGTAGGTTTCCAACCAGGGATCGAGGATCAGGCCGGCGTCGAGGGTGATCTGTTCGCGCAGGGCCTGCATCGCCGTCAGCGCGGAGGTGAAGCGGTCGTAGCCATCCGGCCACCAACCCACGGTGCGCAGGGACGCCGAGTCCATGCCCTTGACCGTGGCCTGCAACGCCTCGAAGCGGGCCAGGACGTCAGCGCCGGCGTTCTGGGTTTTCAGGGCATCACCGAGGGCCTGCAGGCTTTGCAGGATCAGTGGGAAATTGGCATCCACCTTATCCATCGCCGCCTTCGCCGCTGGCGTCGGGGCATGCAGGATGTCCGCCGCCTTCCAGCGCGCAGCCAGGTTACGTTGGGCGGTCAATTGGCCATCCAGCGCGTCCAGGGCCAACAGTTGACGAAGGCCGGACTGCTCAGCGGAAATCACGCTTAATTTGTCGCGATAGTCCTGGCCGATCATCCACAGGCTGCCCGCCAGGGGCAGCATGAACAGGAAGAACAGGATCTGGAACTTACGCGCGAAGCCGAAACGTCCGAGCAGGCGGATACCGGGTGATAAAAGGCTGTGCATGTCCACTCCCAAAAACAACCCACGCGTTAGACGGCAGGCGAAGCCTTGAAATGACTAACGGCAAAATGCCATGTCATTGATTAGGTTGGCACTCGCAAGATACGGGCCGCTGCTGCACAGCCCTGAAACAGGGCACGCGACGCGCCAAAGCGGCCCGAAGCGTGCGCGAAAATGGGGCAAAAGCACTCAGTCGCGACACAGGCATTGTCACCCGCAGAGACGACTGCCCGAGGCGCGCGCTGAAACGCCCTCAATCACCACAGCCTATCGGCCGCCCATGGGGAGAACTTGAAGGGAGTCCGGCGGCCTATTTACGCCAGCAGTCGGGTAATCCACTGGACCTGCTGGGCGATGGCTTGCGCCTTCGCCTGCGGTACCCGCTGCCGAGCCTGCTCAAAGCCCGCCAGGGTGCGTTTTTTCAGGCGCAACGCACGCTGCCACTTGGCGAGGAACGCCGGGCTGCGGGCCTGCAGGTGCAAGGGGCCGAAGTACAGCTCCTCAGCGCTGTACACCACGGGCTCGGCGCGCTCGGCCATGATGATTTCATAGTAGAAGCGGTTTTCGTGCAGCAACTCCTCACTGAGGATGCGGTAGCCATTGCTCATCAACCAATAGCGCAACGGCTGTTCGCCGCCGTTGGGTTGCAGGATCAGACGTTCGCGGCCGCTGAGGTGGGCCTTGCCGCTGTCGAGGATGTCGCGGATCGTCTCGCCGCCCATGCCGCACACGCTGATCGCGGTGATCGCGTCCGCTGGCTCTATCGCCGCCAACCCATCGGCCAGGCGCACCGTGACGTGCTGCTCCAGGCCATTGTCGCGCACGGTGCGCTGCGCCGCGTGGAACGGCGTGCTCGCCACCTCGCCCGCCACCGCCGCCTCAATCACGCCACGGCGCATCAAGGCCACCGGCAGGTAGGCGTGGTCCGAGCCGATATCGGCCAGCCGCGCGCCCCTCGGCACCTGCGCGGCCACGCGCTCCAGGCGCATGGACAAGGTGTGTTCGTTCAACCTGTGTTCCTTTTTATTCGCCGGAAAATCGATCCCGGCTGTTGGTCAGATGCAACACCATCGCCGCCCTTGCGGCATCCGGGTCCTGGCGCTTGATCGCGTTGAAGATCGCCTCATGCTCCAGGTTCGCCAGTTGCCCGAGCTTGGCAAAGTCCGCCCCGCCGCGCTCGTCACCCTTCACCTGGGTACGCGGAATCATCGCATTGCCCAGGTGCTGCATGATCTCGGTGAAGAACGTGTTGCCGGTGGCTTCGGCGATCAACTGGTGAAAACGCTTGTCCTCTTCCACGCAGCTGTCGTTGTTGGCCAGCGAGGCCTGGTAGTCGTCGAGAGCGGCGCGCATGTGGGCCAGCTGCGTGTCGGACCTGCGCACGGCGGCCAGCGCCACCGCCTGCACTTCCAGGCCCAGGCGCAGCTCGAGCATGTTGCGCACGCTGGCGACGGTGTCCACATGCAGGCGCAAGCCTTGCTGGGCCCGTTGCGCCAGCACAAAGGTGCCGATGCCATGGCGCGTCTCCACCAGCCCCGAGGCTTGCAGCTTGGACAGGGCCTCGCGCACCACGGTACGGCTCACCCCATGCTCGAGCACGATGGTGGATTCGGAAGGCAGTTTTTCACCGGGCTTCAACTGCCCAAGCAGGATGCGCTGGGTCAGGGCGTCGAGCACGCCTTGGGCCAGGTTGTTGGAGCGTCTACGGATGGGAGGTCCGCTTTCAATGGGCATAGTTACGAATCCACGGGGTTGGGCAGGAGCGAGCTTAACATCCCGCCCCACGGCGTAACCCCACTGTAGGAGCGAGCTTGCTCGCGAAAAACCTGAGGGCGCCGCGTTTATCCAGGATGCCCGCATTATCGTTGACGTTTTTCGCGAGCAAGCTCGCTCCTACAGGTTAGGGCGCGAGTGAAAAAAGCGCCAAACTTGTATGACAACTAATATTTATGGCCGCCAGCCCCACCCTTTCCAGAAGCCTCCTCAACCTTCTTAAAAACCCACACAGACCCGCAAAATAACCAGATCATCACTAAAACCTGGCCCTTACAAACACAAAAACATCATCACCGCATTGCGAATCTAAGAAACTCACTTGTATGATGTCTATCAACAAAACACGCAAACCCGCATAAAAACAATCAGGGGGAGTTTTGAATTGTGAACAATTCAAGCCATGCATCTGCCGCACCAGAAAGTGATCCGGTCCTCGCGCGCGCCGTGAGCAAAGTGAAGGGCCATGTGCTCCCACTGTTCGTGATCATGTTCATCCTCAACTACATCGACCGGGTCAATATCGGCTTTGTGCGCACGCACATGGAACATGACCTGGGCATCGGCGCCGCGGCCTATGGCTTCGGTGCCGGGCTGTTTTTCATCGGCTACGCGCTCTTTGAAGTGCCCTCCAACATGCTGCTGCAAAAGGTCGGCGCGCGCATCTGGCTGACCCGCATCATGTTCACCTGGGGCATCGTCGCCACGCTGATGGCGTTCATCCAGAACGAAACCCACTTCTACATCCTGCGCTTCCTGCTGGGCGTGGCCGAAGCCGGCTTCTTCCCCGGGGTGATCTACTACTTCACGCGCTGGCTACCGGGGGTTGAGCGCGGCAAGGCCATTGCGATTTTCCTCAGCGGCTCGGCGGTGGCCTCATTGATCTCCGGCCCGCTGTCAGGCGCGCTGCTGCAGATCGAAGGGTTTGGCTTCCACGGCTGGCAGTGGATGTTCGCCATCGAAGGCCTGGCCTCGGTAGTGATCGGTTTCTTTGTGTGGTTCTGGCTCGATTCCAAGCCCCACGACGCCAAATGGATGACCCGCGAAGAACAGGATGCGCTGGTCAACGCCATCGACCAGGAACAGCGCGAGCGTGAAGCCCTGACCAGCGTCAAGCCGACCCTCGGCAAGCTGCTCAGGGACCGTCAGATCCTGCTGTTCTGCGCCCTGTACTTCTGCATTCAACTGACGATCTACGCGGCGACGTTCTGGCTGCCCAGCATCATCAAGAAGATGGGTGACCTGAGCGATGTGCAGGTGGGTTTCTTCAACTCGATCCCATGGCTGATCTCGATCATCGCCATGTACGCCTTCGCGACGCTGTCGGGCAAATTCAAGTTCCAGCAGGCCTGGGTTGCGGCTGCGCTGTTGATTGCCGCAGCAGGCATGTTCATGTCCACCACCGGCGGGCCGATCTTCGCGTTCGTGGCGATCTGCTTTGCGGCCATTGGGTTCAAGTCGGCGTCTTCGCTGTTCTGGCCCATCCCACAGGGCTACCTGGACGTGCGCATCGCCGCAGCCGTGATTGCCTTGATCAACTCCATCGGCAACCTGGGTGGCTTCGTTGCACCGACCACCTTCGGCTTTCTGGAGCAGACCACCGGCTCGATCCAGGGCGGCCTTTACGGCTTGGCCGGCACCTCGGTGCTCGCCGCTATCCTGGTGTTCTTCGCCAAGACCTCGCCCGCTGCCGTATTGGCCTCGCCGGGCGCCGTGCCCACCGGCGCTGCCATCAGCAAATCTCTCTGAGCCTCTTTAGGAATTAGCCATGAATACTCCCGTCATCACCCACTTCCAGGTCATCCCGGTGGCCGGTCACGACAGCATGCTGCTCAACCTCAGCGGCGCCCACGGCCCTTACTTCACGCGCAATATCGTGATTCTCAAGGACAGCAGCGGCAACACCGGCGTCGGTGAAGTGCCCGGCGGCGAACGCATCCGCGAAACCCTGGAAGACGCGCGCAGCCTGGTGATCGGCCAACCCATCGGCCAGTACCAGCGCGTCCTCAACCAGATGCGCAGCGCCTTTGCCTCACGGGATTCGGCGGGCCGTGGCCTGCAAACCTTTGACCTGCGCATCACCATCCATGCCGTCACCGCCATGGAAGCCGCCCTGCTCGACCTGCTGGGCCAGTTCCTCGAAGTGCCGGTGGCCGCCCTGCTCGGCGAAGGCCAGCAGCGTGATGCAGTGAAAATGCTCGGCTACCTGTTCTATGTCGGCGACCGCAGCGCCACCGACCTGGCTTACCGCAACGAAGCCGGCAGCGACGACGCGTGGTTCCGGCTGCGCCATGAACCCGCCCTGACCAGCGAGGCCGTGGTGCGCCTGGCCGAAGCCGCCAACGCCAAATACGGCTTCAACGACTTCAAGCTCAAGGGCGGCGTATTGAGCGGCGACGCAGAGATCGAAGCCGTCACAGCCCTGGCTGAACGCTTCCCCGATGCGCGCATCACCCTCGACCCGAACGGGGCCTGGTCATTGAAAGAAGCCATCCGCCTGTGCCGCGACCAGCACCACGTGCTCGCCTACGCCGAAGACCCATGCGGCGCCGAAAACGGTTACTCGGGGCGCGAAGTCATGGCCGAATTCCGCCGCGCCACGGGCCTGAAAACCGCCACCAACATGATCGCCACCGACTGGCGCGAAATGGGCCACGCGATCCAACTGCAATCGGTGGACATCCCCCTGGCCGACCCGCACTTCTGGACCCTGCAAGGCTCGGTGCGCGTGGCGCAGATGTGCCATGAGTGGGGGCTGACCTGGGGCTCGCACTCCAACAACCACTTCGATATTTCCCTGGCCATGTTCACCCAAGTGGCCGCCGCCGCCCCGGGCGACATCACCGCCATCGACACCCACTGGATCTGGCAGGACGGCCAACGCCTGACCCGCGAACCGCTGAAAATCGAAGGCGGCTATGTGAAAGTGCCGGCCAAGCCCGGCCTGGGCGTGGACATCGACATGGACGCCGTGGCCAAGGCCCACGAACTGTACAAAGGCATGGGCCTCGGCGCACGGGATGACAGCGTGGCGATGCAGTTCCTGATTCCGGGGTGGCGTTATAACAACAAGCAGCCTTGCCTGGTGCGCTGAAGCACTGGGTTCTGGGGCGGCTCGGTCTCCAGAACACCATCAATCCAATGTGGGAGGGGGCAAGCCCCCTCCCACATGGGTCCTCGGTGTTTTACAAGGGTTGTGGTCGCTCGCTAAACCGCGCGTCAGGGTTTACCGGCCAAAGCCCGCTTTGCTCTTGCAGCTTTCTTGACTGCCACCGCCGCAATCGGCTGCACCGTCAGTTCCACGCCTAACGCCAGCATCAACTTCTGAATCGTCTCATAGCGCGTTTTAGAACCGCCTTTCAGCGTTTTATACAGGCTCTCGCGATTAACCCCCGCAGACTCCGCCACCTTGTTCACGCCCTGGGCCTTGGCGACCTCGGCAAGCGCTTTCATGAGCACCTGCGGGTCTTGAGATTTCATGCTCTGCGCCAGATAAGCGCTGATGGTTTCCGGGCTATCGAGGAAGCGCGACGCTTCATAGACGCTGGTACCGGAGGTATCAAGATCGAGGATCGGCATGTCCTCTGGTTTGAATTTCGATTCGCTCATTTCATCTACCTCTCAGGGCATCAAGGATCTCTTTTGCCTGTTTGATTCCTCTGTTCTGGTCGGTTTTATCACTGCCCCAGAGCATCAGGTAAGCAGTGATGCCCGTACGCACAAAGTAAATTCTGTAGCCGGGCCCGACAAACACACGCATTTCACTCACCCCATCGCCTACGGGTGCACAATCGCCGAAATTGTTTTCCTCGGCTCGGTCTAACCGTGTGAGAACAGCGGTTTTTCCATAAATATCGCTCATGCCGTCGAGCCATGTATCGAACTCCGGCGTCCTGCCGATCAGATTGGTCACAAAATTATTTGTAGCCTACTGGCTACTCCTTGTCGATGCCAGTGAATTTTGAGTCCGGAATACTCCGGAAGAAAAATCCTAGTCCAGCGCTCGCATAAGCAGCCGATCGATACTATTAGCGCCTGTGTCTAACCTTCACCACACCTCAGCACCTGCGCATTCGCCCGCTATCACGGTGGCTGACACTCCGCCATCGGCGGCAAACTGAGGCGGCAAATGATAGAGATGAAGCCCAAAGAAAACGTCCTGCACAGCCGCTTCACTTTGCGTAAAATGCGAGCCGTTCTCGATCAGGAAAACTCAACCCAGGAGGGGTACCGCTTGAAACCGCTTGACACCCACGCGCCACAACACGCCGACACGGCCGTCACACGACTTAAGCTCAAAGACCAACTGGCCGTAGACCCTTACAAGGCATTGGCACTGCTGGAAAGCACCCTCCTCTGTTTTGTAACGACGGCCCTTATGCTGTTCGTTGCACACAGCGTCGGCCTAACCGACACATTCAAGAGCAACGTCCTCTATGGAGGCACCCTGGGTGCATGCATAGGGGCGACCTACAGGATGTACCACGATGCCGCCCTTTCCGAGTGGTGCATGGCCAGCCCTGTCAGCCCTGCGGCGCTGCAAAACGCGATGCTTGCCTTGAAGTATTCCGAGACGCAGGAAGGCGTTTACTGCCCCAAGAAACGTATGTTCACCCCATTCCATCGGTGCGATTCAGAGCGGATCACGCTCACCACACTGGATGGAGGCACACGCTTCACAGGCCCCTATTTCAAGCTGAAAGCGCTGTCGGCCACGCAACTTGCTGATGCGCCCGAAGCGCAAGAAACCGACCTCACGCCACCAACGGTGCACGTCTGATCAATTACGCGGGTTCCTGCCTCGGTATCGGAACGCACCACTGAGTCCGTGAGGCCGTCGTGCCGCCACTGCGGACCTCAAACGCAAGGAAACCAGGACATGGCAACAGCAAAAACCAAAAAGGCGTTTGTGTATTCGGCATGGGGGCTACTGTTTTTGAGCCTGGTCGGGGTTTTAGTCATACAGGCCTTCCAGGAAACACCCCAGCCCAGTAAAACCACCTTCCTCAGCGACCTCATCATCGTGACCGCGCGAACGACGCCCGGGAATCGAAAGATCGACGAGCATCTAACCTTCGTTCGCGCGGAAGCGGCCAACAGTCACGCCCTCAAGTTCTATTACACGTTGGTCGATTACGATACCCATCCCGAGGACGTTGACTTGGGCGTGATGAAATCAAGCATCACCAAGGCTGTCTGCGCCGCGCAAATGCCAAGGGACCAGTCCATCATTTCATTGGGTGGCACCTTCATTTACATATTCGGCAGCAAAAACGTAAAAGAGGTTGGGCGGTTCGAAATCAACAAGCAGAGCTGTAATGGCTAATGAGCTGGCCCCCTTCAACCAACTCGCTCGAACCGCCGCCGCTTCAGGAACAACCCCACCCCCAGCGCTACCGCAAAGATCGACAGCAGCCCCAGGTCAGCCCCCCATGGACGGACCTGGCTCGCCGCCACGCAGCCGACCACCCCCGCCGCCACCAGCAGCCCACCCAGCCACGTGCGAAGCAGGTACGGTTTAACAAACCGATCGAGCAGAAAAAACAGCACCAGGGCCAGGACCAACTGGGTAATGTCAGACATGTGCTTCTCCCGTCAGGTCTTGATGATCAGTGTCGAGGCGCTGCGTTGCGGGCCGATGCCGCCGTTGACCTGCGCTTCGATGCTGACCAGTACGTCGCCGGCATGATAGGTGGGCAGGATTTCATTGGCATACATGCGCACACCCGCGCCAACAGGAACACCCACGTAAGGGGAAGCCACAGCAGAAGTGGCGCCAGCGAAGGCACTGGCGGCCAGGTTAGCGATCCTGGTGCGCTGGGCATTGAGGGCGTCGCCCTGTTGCCGCGTCAGTGGCTTGGAGATGCCGATCATCATCACGCACGGCAGGCTCTTGGCCAACATCTTGTCGTACACCTCGACGACCTTGCTGTTGACCTCGTAGTGGGCACTTTTCGCCTCGCCAAAATGCAGCTCGCGCAGGCGTCCGCGTTCACTATCGGTAAGGGTGATCTGCGAAACGTTGAACACGATCCCGTGATTGCCCATGTATTGGAACGTCCCTTCGAACTTCATCGCACGCATCCTTTCGAGCCAAAGGCGGGGATTCTCTAGAAGGCGGGCAGTGGATTCAAGGCAAAAGAAACGAAATGAGGAAATGGGGGGCAGGCCGACCTCCCCTGTCGCGACCTTTCCCCCCGCCGCTACTCACGCTCACGCCCGCGTGGGCAACTTCCAATTCGGCCGGATGAAGTGGCAGGTATACCCGTTCGGTATCCGCTCCAGATAATCCTGATGCTCCGGCTCCGCCTGCCAAAACTCCCTGGCGGGCTCAATTTCCGTGACCACAGGCCCCGGCCACAGGCTGGAGGCATCCACGTCAGCCGCGGTAGCTTCGGCAATCTCCCGTTGCTGCTCGCTCAGGTAGTAAATCGCCGAACGATAGCTTGGTCCCAGATCATTGCCCTGCCGATTCGGCGTGCTCGGGTCATGGATCTGGAAAAAGAACTCAAGGATCTGCCGGTAGGAAATCACCGCCGGGTCAAACACGATCTCAATCGCTTCAGCATGGTTGCCATGGTTGCGGTAGGTGGCATTCGGCACATCGCCACCGGTATAGCCGACGCGCGTGTGCAGCACGCCGGGGTAGCGTCGCAACAGGTCCTGCATGCCCCAGAAGCAGCCGCCGGCGAGGATGGCGGTTTCGGTTGGGTTGGTCATGGTCTGTCCTTGCGGTTAATGGAGACAGGGATAGTTATGGGGCAATGCTGGGCAATACCAAGTTCAATCAAAGAAAAACTGCCCCCTATCGACTCAAGGTTTATTCCTGGAACGAAACGCCGCCACCTTCATCCGGTTGCCGCAGGTCGCCATGCTGCACCAGCGGCGGCGGTGTGATTTGCTCAGGTCATGGAACAGCAGCACGCAGTCGTGGGCCTCGCACTGCCGGACAAATTCAAACTTATCGTTCGTGACCAAGCCCACCAGCGACTCGGCCACCGGCCCAAGCAGGCTGGCCGGGCTGCTGTCCCGAGGACGCGTGGCAAGCCGAAATGCCTTCTGCTCCTGCGCCCATTCCAGCCTGCTCACCGGGCGACCCGCTTCAAGCACCTGATTGATCACCGCGAGATCGACGGGAACGCCTGTCATTGCCGCATTCACCACCGCCCTTGAACTCGCCCGAAGCGAACGAGCGAGGGCCAGCAGCCCACTCGGCGCCTTCGGGTCAAGCTGCTCGGGCAACAGGCCCGCCTGGGTCAGCCAGCTCATTACGCTGTGATCATCGGTGAAGCAGTCATGGCGCTGATCCCCCACCCCGTACTCGGAGTTGATGAAATCAAGGGCCAGGTTGTCGGCCAGAAAAAGTGCGCCTGCGGCAGTGCTGTTCGGATTCATGGGCGGCCAGTAACCAATAAAATATGTTTGACAGGTTACCAAACCCAGGCATAACCTTCAAACACCAACTTTAACGGTTACACAGGAAGCCACATCATGACCACGTCCAACACCACGGCCGCTGCCGGACTCACCGCCGCCTTGCTGATCAGCGGCGCGGCCCATGCAGACAACACAGTGCATTACCGCTACGAGCAGGTCGGCGACGTAAAGGTGTTCTACCGCGAGGCGGGCGACCCCAGCGCGCCGACCGTGTTGCTGCTGCACGGCTTCGCCGCCTCATCCTTCATGTTCCGCGAACTCATGCCCGAGCTTGCCGACCGCTACCACGTCATCGCGCCGGACCTGCCGGCATTTGGCTTCACCGAAGCCCCGCCGCGCGGCGAATACGCCTACACCTTCAGCCAACTGGCGAAGACCATCGGCCAGTTCACCGAACAGCTCAAACTCGATAAATACGCACTGATGGTCCACGACTACGGCGCCCCCGTAGGCTGGCGCATGGCCGTCGCCCATCCGGAGCGAGTGACCGCGATCATTTCCCAAAACGGCAACGCCTACGAAGAAGGCCTGGGCGCCGGCTGGGCCCCTATCCAACGCTACTGGCACGCCCCGACCCAACAAAACCGTGAAGCCCTGCGCGACTTCCCAACCCCCGCCTCGATCAAGTGGCAGTACCTGGAAGGCGTGGCCGACAAAAGCTCGGTTTCACCCGATGGCTACACGCTGGAAGGGCTGCAAATATCCCGTCCAGGCAATGCCGACATCCAGCTCGACCTGGTGCTGGACTACGCCTCCAACGTCGCGATGTACCCGGCCTTCCAGTCCTACTTCCGCCAGTACCAGCCACCGCTGCTCGCGGTATGGGGAAAGAACGACCCGTTCTTCCTGCCGGCCGGCGCCGAGGCGTGGAAGCGCGATATTCCCAAGGCGGATATTCGTTTTTATGACACCGGGCACTTTGCGCTGGAAACCCATGGGAAGGAGATCATTCCGGTTATACGGGCGTTCCTGGACAAGAACCTCCAGTAATCGACGCAACCCTATGTAGGAGCGAGCTCGCTCGCGAAAAACGTCAACGATAACGCCGCGACTCTGGCTTCACGCAGCGCTCCAAGACTCTTCGCGAACAAGCTCACGCCTACCTGTAGACAGGTCCTACAGCAAGCTTCACCACCTTGCTCCGTTGCCTACAGTTGCGTCAGAATCCGCCGGCTTGTGCGCTTGAGTGGGCGTCTCTAAGGTGGCCCGGTCGCTGACAACTCAGTGATCGGGTTTAGTAGCCCGAGTGACAACATAAAGTGCATGAGCCTCATCGATCAGATGTTCTTGTCTGTACTTGATGGTGGCTGTGCGCAGGGCGCCCTCGGGCGCGCCGGCTTTGTGTGTTTCCCCGGTCTACTAACCTGCGTACAGCCGCCACCCTCTCGTTTAGTAGCGAAAAGGTGTTGGCCCTAAAACAGGTACAACACACATGTACAAAGTCACGCCTAACCCACCGAACGATCCCGACCTGAAACTGAATCAGGCGGCGCATCGTGCGATTGATCACTACCTCAACGCGGGCGCCGAACCGCCCGGGCCGCCTCCTCCACCTTCGAATACGCTGTTCAGCGTTGCGGACGATGTCAGCAGTGAAGTGCTGATTGCCAATAGCTATGAGACTTTTTCTTCGGTGACTGCGTTGTTGCTGGACCTGTCGGATGAGCTGACGGGGAAGCAGCGGGATGTGGCGTTGGCGATTCACCAACTGAGTGAGTTGGGGGTTTTGTTGGTGGATAAGTTGATGGAGCGGGAGGGGGCTGCTGGAGCGGGCACCTAACCTTCCACCAACTCGATAGATCGCTGAGTCGTTGTGACTCACTTTGCAAAGACTCGGCGATTTTCTTTCGGAATAAATAGACCCATACCCTAACCCGTCTTCACCCGAGTTCGTGATCGACTGCTTCCGGCCAGAAGCAATCATTCGCGGCCATGTTCAGACCACTTTGCAAGTCAACCACGCCCCCCAGAAAAGGCTGCTGAAGAAACGGGTAGCGTCTCCAAATCCGGCGTCATGCAATAGTTTCTGAACCGCCGCCTCGGAATGTGGAGGATCAGCGCCTTGAAGGATTTTCCCAAGCTTGACCTTCACTTCATCCGCGCTGGCCCCATGCTGCCGCCACCGCTGCCCCCAGGCCGCAAGCAGTAACGGCTGGCTGGCGTAAGCGTATTGATTCCCCGCGACAATCAGCGGCGCACCCGGTTTTAGATGAGCCCGAATGGATCGTAAAATTTGTCGCTTGGCGTCATCTCCATCGAGATGATGGAGTACACCGATCAAGGTCGCTGCGTCGTATGGCTCGTCTGCTGCCAGGTCTTCAACTTGCCCAAGATGCATGGCCGTTCTTTCAAGCAAGTTGTTTGCCTCTAACTGCTGCTTCGCTGCCTCCAGCATCGGTTCGGATGGGTCAACGGCCGTGAAGCGCCAACTCGGTTCAAGCTTGGCCATCGCAATAATCTCCTGCGCCGTACCGCCAGCGCCAACGACCAGTATTTTTGCCGAACTTGCATTGCCCAGGCTTGCCGCCAGCATGCACGCAGCCAAGTCTTGGCAGGCGTCATATCCAGCTAGGGCAATACGGCTCTGTCGTCCGTACTCATTAGCTCGTGAGGTATCAAATTTTTCAGCTGAGTCGAAAGGGGATGATTTCAATGCGGTTCTCCATGTCCTGAAATCAAGCTACGTCAGACACAGCAATAATAAAAATTCATTAATTTTATGTGACGCATTCCTGCAAGGAATGTATAGCTCAAAAATTGCTGTTTGCTTGAGCTGATTCAGCCTCTTATCGACAGTCAACTTTGGGTGGTTTTTTGCCTCTTGCGACAGGGAGAAAACGGCCAAAGGCGGACAGTTACGCGGAGTTAGCAGCCCTTCCTTGAAACTTGAAGGCGTCTATGAAACTACGGACGATTCCACCCGCCTATATTCCGATGCAACCTCTTGAGGGCGCGCACTTTGTTTCAAATAAGTGGCAACATTTACGAGGCTGTGCCAGCATCCGGCTACAAACTTTGGCAAGGAAGCTGAGCAATGCTCGATGCTCTGGAAGGCACGCCACTCTGGGTTTACGGCGCATTTTTCTTGGTCTGTTACTACGGGTTGAGTGCCAGTAAAACCAGTCGTGAAAGTCAGCGGTCGCTGATCATCACACCGGTTGTTTTTGTGATCTGGTCACTCCTTTCTCTCAGCTACGCGGATCGCGTTGAGTTGACCGTGGGCAGTTGGTTCACGGGAATGCTTTTAGGGGGCTTAGTCGCATTTGCACTATTTCATCGACGCGGACTGACTATGGACGAGGAGGGCAAGCACCTGATCGTGCCTGGGACATGGAAAGTTCTTGGTATCTCACTTCTCTTTTTTACCGTGAAATACTTCATCGGTTATCAAGCTGCCGTACATCCAGAATTTTCGGCCACTGTGGAAATGCTCGTCCTTGCTGGTTCCGCATCAGGGTTTACCGTTGGCTTGTTCTGCGGACGCGCGGGTGTCTTCTACTTGGTGTGGCTTGCACTGCGAGATGCCCATGAAAGCAAACGCACTATTTGAACTCGCTCGTTGATAGCTCGATGCACTCTAATAGAGAGGATCGGGCAGTTAGCGACAGGCTGTCGTAGTGTTCATTGTTTGGTCCGGAGCGCGGCTGGTGCTGAAGTCGTAAACGACAGCGGCTTTGTCGCAGAACTGGGTCGGAAGCAGTAAGTTGCATTTACCTATAGATACTTGGGCCAATTCACCCTAAAGAGTTCAATACCGACTCCCTCAATACCGTGCGATGCCTTTGTGGCTTCATTGCGACGACTCACAAGCCTTCAGCGGCTCCCTGGTGCGCAATGCACAGACGTCGAAACCGTCACGCCGGGTGTAGCCCCCTCGCTTCATACAAACAAATCGCTGTGCCCTCTCCTGGAAGCTGGCATTAGGATCGATGCCGGAGCCATTCTTCTCACCGCAAGCTAGCATGGACGCTAAGACATCCTTGCTGCTCGCTCCCGGCTTCTCCCATAAGTCGGCATCAGCCGTAGGGGGCTGAAAAGGCTCGCTGAAACATGCGGTGACGAGGGGGCAAATCAACAGCGCAAATACCGCATTTTTTAGCCACATGATCAATCTCCTTATTTTCTGGTGCCGACAGGCATCAGCGCAGGCTCGCCTTCCGGTCAATAATCTTGCACAGGCTTGTGACCACCTTCATAACAGCTGTGCATGGTCGTGACACTGGTGAAGATGTTGCCCAACTCCTTGAACAAGCTACTACCCTCAGGTATCACGCTGAATCGTCCCAAATTTCGTGAGGACGACTGACCGATTTGGCCCGTTAGAGACGGCCTGACTTCGTCCGTCGCTATGCATGATTAAACCTCAGTATGTTCCGCCATCTCTAGGGCGTCATCGACCTCAATCCCCAGATATCGAACAGTGCTCTCCAGCTTCGTATGGCCGAGCAGCAACTGAACCGCCCGCAGGTTCTTCGTTCTGCGATAGATTAGTGATGCCTTCGTACGTCTCATTGTGTGAGTCCCATACATGGCTGGATCAAGGCCTACGGCTTTCACCCAGCCTTTGACGATACGAGTGTATTGACGAGTGGATAGATGGTCTGAGGTATGCAGCCGGCTAGGAAAAAGGCAGTCCTCGCTGCGTAGTTGTGCCTGATCTATCCAGGCCACGAGAGCTGACCGTGTTTGCTCAGTGATCTCAAACTGCACTGGTCGCTGCGTTTTCTGCTGCATCACCATGGCTCGTGATGATACGTGCTCGCCATGGGCGACATCGCGCACGCGGAGCTTGGTTAGGTCGCAGGCTCGAAGCTTACTGTCGATGGCCAGATCGAAGAGAGCTAGATCCCGGGTTCTTTCCGTAATTTGAAGCCTTACTCGGATGGCCCAGATATCTCTCAGTCGGAGTGGGATTTTCTGCCCGACTAGTTTTCCTTTGTTCCAGGGCTGACGGCTGCAGGTAGCGATGATATTCATGACAAGTCCTCCAGGTGTGGAAAGACAAGGATGGCTAATCAGAGCGACGGTCGCTAACCGGCCAAAAGCAGTCATTGGGATGCTGAATTAAATGCGGCGGGAATCTTAATTGATTTGGGTTCGAATATCTCCCTCATCGCCAAATCTCAAAAACGCAAGCCTTATATTCTTCTAGATAAAGCCGGTGTTTGTGGTTTTTTTCATCCGAAAGATACCACTACAGTCGATCACTGACGCAGGTGTGCTGCGCAACGCTGAACGCGAACCGGACGCTTACGCTTACGCTTACGCTTACGCTTACGCTTACGCTTACGCTTACGCTTACGCTTACGCTTACACTTACACTTACGCTGGATGCTCAGTTCACTATGGTGAACCATCAATGTGCAGCTTGAATGTCTGGGTTCTGCTCTAAAGCATCATCCAGCAAAACCTTTATATCAGCGCCCTGCAAGAATATCTGTTCCGCATATAAGCCAATAGACATTAATTATGATGCCTGAATCTGTTCACCTAAGAGCATTGATAATTCTATCAGTGCATATGCCAGTTGGTTCTCGTAATCCATTAGCTGAGCACAGATTATACCAAGTTGTGCGCGTGTTTATCATGTCTATACGAGGCCCTCCCCCAGCGCTAAGACAGTCTCATTATCATGTGATGTGTCTTGATATTTGAGCTGTTGGTGACTAGTTGGACTGAGTAATTCACGCGCTAATTTTATCTATACGGTTGTTGAAAACCGAGATTGCGAAGAAAGAGAGCCTACGTCTAAAACCTCCCCACCCACGGCCTCTGCTATCATTGTGGCGCGAATCGCTCCTGAATCAGGAAGGCTCAAGTTTCTTAAATTTTCAGAAAACTTATTGGAAATCTCTACTACACCGGATTTATAAATTGTGGCAACAAGCTGGTTATTCTTTACAACAGTTTGAACTGCATTCTCGGGTGAGTTATCAGCAAGAAGGCGTCCTTCGCCTCGTCCTACCGCTTCCGCTTTACGAAGACCTTCAGCCACATTCTCTAAGGTATGAGCGAAATTAGCAGGCAGTTTCACTTGCGGCAGATTCATGTCTGCAATGCTGCGTGACATGTTTGTCGTTAAACGTATGCCTTTGGAAATATCCATAAAATAAATCTCCTTCTATTCAAACAAGGCCTACCGCTGGCAAGTTACGCCAAAGCCAAACCGTGTAATGAGGACTCGATATACGAAGCTTCAGTAGCCGACAATACGTTGTAGCTGCTATCACCGGCAATAGTAGCCATACTTATCTCCATAAGGAGTATTAATGTCCGGCCGTAAGCGCTGTTCGAAATAAGAGCCTCTGCACACACAAACCCTAGCATATGGCTGACATCATCGTGAAGCTCTTCCTCAGCACCTCACGTTGAAATTTTGTGGGGAGAAAATTTGTCAAGTTCTGATGGGCTGTACAAGATCTATTTTTTCAAACGGAGGATCTGTTAAAACCCTTTAAAATCAATTAGGAAGCTCTGAAGAAGACTTCCAGATTTGGCAAAAATACCCAACTGCCACCCGTCGAGTTTTCCGATGAAGCAGGCGACCTTCGCGGATGCCGAGTACGCCGGCAAACGTAAGCAGACCCGCCGCGAGCGCTTCCTGATTGAGATGGATCGGGTTATGCCCTGGACGGGTTTGATTGCCTTGATCGAGCCGCATTATCCAAGGGTGACGGTGGTCGTCCGGCCTATCCGTTGCTGGCCATGTTGCGGGGTCATCTGATGCAGAGCTGACTCGGCTACAGCAATGCAATGATGGAAGGGCAGTATACGAAACTACTATTCTGCGCCAGTTTTCGCAGGCGAAGGTGTTCGCCTACTAATTAAGAGGACATCAGGCCTTGGCTTTGGAGGGCTGGGTAGATGACTTGGCCGGACGCATACGAAAGGTACGCCCCCGGAACCGTGATGACGGTGCACTATAGGAGGTGGGTTGCATTGGAAAGGAGTGAATCGCCCCTGATTTTCTAGACGCCTTTGACTGGCTCCTTTTGGCCGATTCTGTTGAAAAAGTCGGCTTCGGTTTCCCAGGCACAAAAGTACGTGTCTGAGATTAAAATCTGTGTTTTGCGCAAAAGGTTCAGGACTCGGATTTCACGTAGCTACGTGCAAAAGAGATGTTTTCACCCAACAGTATTCGAGCGTTTCGGGCAAACCGACTTTTTCAACACAATCGGCCGGTAGCTGACGCTCATCAACGACCCCTTTTGACCCATAGCAGTCGTTCGGCGAGCTTGGTTTCAGGATGATGGTGTAACGGCCACGGCGGAGGCGCCTGGTCACCATCGCCAGCTTAGGGTTATTGTGGTGACGGAGATTTTGCTGCTGACTTATCGTAAGTCGCCGATGGACCGTTTGCGCGGCCCAGTTAACGCTGGTAGTTACTCCGCAGTCGCCTCTTCTTTCAGATTCAGGCGGAAAGTGTCGCGAGCGGTTTTACCCACGTAGGTGGTGAGCGCGTAATTTGCCGTTCCGCCGACGATGACTCCGATTCCGAACGGAATCACTTTTGCTGCAGCTTTCTGAGTGAACGAGATGCCGATTTTAGCGAACAATTCCTTGATGATCTGAAGGGTCGGCCCCTTCAAATATTGATGCACCATACGCACGCCGGCCTTGCTGGCGATTTTGGTTGCGCTGGAAGACCCCATCTGCTCCAGGGAGCCGTACAACGCGATGATGTACGACATGTGCTTGGCATCTTCGTTGGACATCTTGCCGTTGATGGCCACCGCCAGGCACATGGTCATATCGATCTGCAGCTTCATGCACACCGAGATATCCGCTACTCCTCCCCCAACAGCGCTCACCAAAGTGCCGATACCGGGAATGACACCCGGAAGAGCAGTGGCTGCGCCCGAGGTCGCGGCCAGCTTTGAATAGCGGCTGATGATTTTGTCGACAACTGCGTCTTGAATCTTTTCGTCAGTGGCGGACGGCGCCGAGCTGCGTGCCTGGCTTTCATACTGGGTAACCAGTTCACGGGCGTCCTGCGGACTAATGGCGATGGCCTCCACCATCTTCATCAATGAGGAGCTGCCTTCTTCTTTTCCTGTCGTCATGTCGGATTCCTTTCGAGAGATATTTGTCAGCTGTTTTCGAGGCTGAGCGCTAAGGCGGAGGGTGGCACAGACAATATCAAATTGACTCTACACTAATGACTATGCGTCGCGAAGGGGCGACGACATTCTGAATAGAGGTCGGGCAAGAAAGACTTGTAAGCAGAACGGGCATAAGACGGCGCCCGTCCACCAGTCAATGGCCCAAGGTATAGCAAGCGCAACCCGCAAGCTAAGACCTTGGAGACTTTGTTGACGGCTGTTATCACGACAAATGCGTCAAGAGCGCTCGTGCCCATGAAATGTCTGCTTCTGGCCAAAAGCAGCCCCTCTATAAACACCAACCTAAGAACACCCGCGTCCATCCGTCGCATCCCCCACCCTCCCCCTCCAGCCCCCACCCAACCTGCCGATAACCCTACTAATCACATGCCTACCCCCGCATCCCCACCCGACCGAGCCCACCCCATGAATCCACTCTCCCTCCTGAAAAAATCCCGGCCCGCTCGCCAAGGCACCACCACCCTCACCAGCACCGCCAACAACCTGGACGCCGCCCTCACCGCCCTACGCATCAACCCCACCCTGATCACCGGCTTCATCTCCCCCCATCTGGACATCGACGCCATCGCCGCCAAGCTCAAACGCCGTTTCCCCCAGTCCACCCTCAGCCTGTGCACCACCTCCGGCGAGCTCTGCAATGCGCCCGGTTCGTTGTATTGCGCCACGGGCGAGCGTTGGGACCGGGTGGTGTTGCAGTTGTTCGACGACAGTCTGATCGCCTCGGCCGAGGTGGTGATGGTGCCGTTGGAGTGTGAGGACATTCGCGATGGCGGTAAGCGGTTGGGGATGCAGGAGCGGATTGTCAAGTTGGTGGCCAATATCAAGCGGGTGCAGGTGCGTACGTCGATCGATCATCGCGATACGTTGGCGTATGTGGTGTTCGATGGGTTGTCGGCGTCGGAGTCGTTTTTCATGGAGGCGCTGTATGAGTCGGGGCGGTTTCCGTGTTTGTTTGTAGGGGGATCGGCCGGGGGTAAGTCGGATTTCCAGAAGACGCTGATTCATGACGGCCAGCGCAGTTATCAGAACCATGCGCAGATTGTGTTCCTGAAGACGGCGGCCCATGTGCGGTTTGGGGTGTTCAAGAGCCAGAACTTTAAACCGGCGGATTTGACCTTCAGTGTGCTGACGGCGTCGGTGGAGGACCGCACGATTGACCAGGTGATCGACAGCAGCGGCAATATCAAGAGCATGGTGCAGGCGCTGTGTGATGCGTTCAGTTGCGCGCCACAGGCGTTGGAGTCGAAGCTGGCGGATTATTCGTTTGCGATTCGGGTGGGCAGTGAGTTGTTTGTGCGGTCTATCGCGCGTATCGATTATGAGCAGCAGATCGTGCAGTTGTTTTGCGACGTGGCGCCGGGCGAGGAGTTGGTGATGGTGCGGCGGACGCCATTGCGGGAGGCGACGCGCCTGGATTATGAGCAGTTCCTGCGCGGCAAGGGTGGCCAGCCGGTGGCGGGGATTTTGAATGACTGCATTCTGCGCCGGCTGAACAACGGCTCCGAGCTGGGCAGCATGGCCGGCATTTTTGGAGATGTGCCGTTGGCGGGGTTTTCGACCTTCGGGGAGATTTTGGGCCTGAACCTGAACCAGACGCTGACGGCGATTTTCTTCTTTCGGGTGGCCAAGGGTGCGAGTTTCAGTGATGAGTACGTGGACAATTTCATCGCCCATTACGGCGAGTTCAAGGCGTTTTTCCTACGGCGTCAGGTGAAGAAGCTGGCGGGGTTGAACCATGTGGTGGTCAAGCAGATTACCGCGTTCAAGAACAATGACTTCACCGACACCCTGAATACCCGAGGCCTGGACCGCAATATCCTGCCAGTCTTCGAGGGCCTGGCCGACTTGGGCCTGGTGTTGGCCCAGGCCGAGCGTCAGCAGGAGGACATCGCTTCGCAGCTCAAGCATTACTCCGGCGAGTTGCACGCCTCGATGGATGAACTGGTGGGCACGATTGGCCAGCAGAACAGCGTGTCTGCCCAGGCCGGGGCCACGGTGGAGGGGCTGTCGAGCCAGGCGGATGTCGCGGTGCAGGGCGCACGTACGCTGGCGGGGTCGAGTTTGCGTATTCAGTCGATTGTGCAGGTGATCCAGCAGATCGCCGGGCAAACCAATTTGCTGGCGCTCAACGCGGCCATTGAAGCCGCGCGCGCCGGCGACCTCGGCCGCGGCTTTGCGGTGGTGGCAGACGAGGTGCGCAAGCTGGCGGAAATCACGCGCAAGAATGCGGCGGAAATTGGTGTGGATATCGACTTGTTGTCGAGTGAGATCCAGCGGGTGGCCCAGCAGATTGAAGACCAGTCCACCGGGGTGGGTGCGCTGCGGGAGATGCTGGATGTGCTGGAGGCGTCGAGCCGCGCCACCGAAGGCACGGCGCAACGGACCAAGACCATTGCCGATACGTTGACCGGGCTCACCCATGCGTAGGCGCTAGCAGCAGGTAAAAAAACGGCGCGGGGCTCATGGCACTGAACGGGGAATTCAGTGCATGATGCGTCGCTCATATCAAGGACGATAACAACCGTGAAAAACGCCCTCGCCGCCCTGCTATTGCTGTGCCTGACCGCTCCTGCCTTCGCCGCCGAAAACCCCGTCGGCTTCAAGACCGTCACCCTGCCCGATGCGCAAGACAAGCGTCCACTTGAGCTGGTCGTCTGGTACCCCGCCACCACCACCGCCAAACCTACCCTGATCGCCGACAACGCGGTGTTCATCGGTGCCCTCGCCGTACCCGACGCCCCGCCGGCTGCCGGTGAGCATCCGCTGGTGGTGCTCTCCCACGGGTATGGCGGTAACTGGGGCAAGCAGGTGTGGCTGGCCAGTGCGTTGGCGCATCAGGGCTACATCGTGGCGGCGGTCAACCACCCCGGCACCACCACCAAGGATCGCAACCTGCAAACCGCCGCGCAGTTATGGCAACGCCCGGCCGACCTGAGCCGCGTGATCGACGCGGTATTGGCCCAGCCGAAGCCATTTGGCGCGGTCGCGAATGGCCAGATTGCCGCCGTGGGCCATTCCCTTGGCGGCTGGACCGTGCTGGAAATCGCCGGGGCGCGCTTCGACCCCGAGCTGTTCAGCCGCGACTGCAGCGCCCACCCCAAGCTCGGCGGCTGCATCGGCTATCAGGAGATGAATCCCGCTGGCACGCCAGAAGGTAAAGCGCGCTTGGCGGCGGATTTGAGCGACAAGCGCGTCACCGCCATCGTGTCCCTGGACCTGGGCCTGTCGCGCGGCTTCACCGACGCCAGCCTGGCTGCGCTGCCGGTACCGGCGCTGGTGATTGCGGGGGGTGTGCCGTCGGAAGATATGGACCCGCAGTTGGAGTCCGCTGATATGGTCAAGCGCCTGCCTGAAGCAACGACGAAGTATGTGGAGATCAGCGACGCCACCCACTTCAGCTTTATGTCGATCTGCAAGCCGGGCGGCATGGCGTTGATTGAGGAGAGTTCGCCAGGCGACGGCATGATTTGCCGCGATGGTGAGGGGGCTCGGCCACGGGCGGTGATTCAGCAGCAGGTGGTGGGGCTGATCAGTGAGTTTTTGGGGCGCAAAGCGCCTAACTAAAGAAAAGGCTATTCAAGAAAAAACGAATCAAATACGATGCATAAGTGTATTAACCCTCACAAATGCATTGTATAGGATGCAAACACTGTGGACGATTTAGGTTTCCTGATCAAAAACCTGCGAAAGGCAGCTGGCCTTTCCCAAAGCCAGCTCGCACTTCGGCACGGTATGAGTCGTGCAACCATCTCCGGAATCGAGAACAACACCATCCCCGAAGTGGGAATTCGCAAGGTGGCTGCGATCCTTGAAGGGTTAGGGTACGAGTTAACCGCGACACCTAAGCGTCGACGCAAAACGCTGGATGAACTGAAAGCAGAAAACGTCCATGACTAGACCAAGCGATCGGCTGCACATCGGCACCAGCGGCGTGCCTGCCGGAATACTCGGGCGCGGCGAAGAAAACCAGCGCGATTCGGTGTTTTCGTATAACCCGGCAGTCACCGAAAAGAACGCGGTTTCCCTGACCATGCCGGTGCGCCTGGAGAGCTACATCTGGGCGTATGGCATCCATCCCCTGTTTGAGATGCATCTCCCCGAAGGCCACCTGAAAGCGGAGCTTGTGCGACGTTTCAGCAAGTCAGTGCGAGGCTTTGATGACTTCACATTGCTGGGTATCGTCGGCCCCCATCAACTGGGCCGCATCAGCGTCGCCCGAGCCACTGCGGATGAATTACTACCTGAAATAAAACTCTCCGAGCTGCTCGTGTATGACGGGGCGAAAGATCTGTTCGACGACCTGATGAAAACCTACGCAGCCTACTCAGGCGTTTCGGGCGTTCAGCCGAAGGTACTGGTGCGCAACGTTGACGATACGAATCCTGACGTTGCGCGTCTCACCCATCGTGGCGCTACGCACTTGGTGAAGGCCTTCAATGATTCAGACTTCGCGCAACTGGCCGCCAATGAGTTTTTCTGCATGCGCGCGGCATTTCATACAGGCCTTGAAGTGCCTGAATGCCAGTTGAGTCAGCAGGGTAAGTTTCTGGTGGTCAAACGGTTCGACATCGGTGAAAGCGCCTACCTTGGTTTTGAAGATATGTGCGTTTTATCCGGATGGGGGACAGATAAAAAGTACGACGGTAGCTACCAGGGTTGCGCGAAGTTGATCAAGACTTACGTCTCTCCTTCTCTTGTGACCAAGGCACTTGAGGACTTTTTTATGATGGTGGCGCTCTGCGCCGGCATACAAAATGGAGACGGGCACTTGAAGAATTTCGGCCTGCTCTATGAGAACTGCGCAGAAGACGCCGATATTTGGCTCGCGCCAGCTTACGACCTTGTGACGACCACGGTGTATCAAGTCAACGACATTATGGGTCTGTTGCTCGGCGGTTCAAAGGCTTGGCCAAAACGTAAGATGCTGGTCCAGTTCGGGCGCAGTTCGTGCAGTTTGACAGAAGCCCGTTGCAATGAATTGCTCGCCAGAGTCCACAGCGGTATGAGCCGTGCAATGGTGGAGCTTTCGGAGTATCGAAGCACCCATCCGGAGTTTGATGTTGTTGGGGAAAAGATGACCGCTGCATGGGCAACAGGGCTGGCGAGGAGTATTGAACCGGCGTGATTGTGCTTGCTTGGTATAGGGCGGTGATTCAGCAGCACGGCTGACTATTTATCGTTTTAACTTTATTGAACGGCGGAGCGAACATGCAAGAAAGTAAACCACTGAAGGGACTGGGCGGTTGGCTGATCGTGGTTGGGTTGGGCCTGTTTATAGCCTTGGCGCGTCTGGGTTATGCCCTTATCGCGGTGTATTACCCGATATTCGCAGATGGCGCGTTTAGTACCCTCACCTCATCCGGCCCGACGATGACTAACGCCCTGTGGGGCGCGATCCTGATATCAGAAACCCTCGTCAATGCAGTCTTTATCGCGGCCTTTGCCTATTTGGTTTACCTGTTCTTCTGCGAACATTATTTATTCCCCAAGGTTTATATCGTCACGCTCATTGCCTCGGCTGTTTACGTTCCACTTGATGCATGGTTCAGCTCGCTTGTTCTGGTGGATGAACCCATATTCGACTACAACACGACCAAGGAAACCGTCCGCGGATTGGTGTCCACCTCGATCTGGGTCCCCTACATACTGTTCTCCAAAAGGGTCAAGGCAACGTTTGTCCAACGCCGGCCGGTTGCGGCGCAAGCGCCTGGCCCCGTCAGCCTTTGACGCGGTGAGCATCGAGCGCCTGCCGGATGACTGGCAGGCTGCCAAAGCGATGCCGTTGAAATACGCAGTCCAACCCCGTCACATCGATAGCACTGATGATTACTATCGAACCGCTCGCCTATAGGGTGGCCAGGCCCGATTCCTATAATCGCCTCCCAATTCCTCCCCTTCGCCTGGCCTCAGGCGACATCCCCCTTGGAACCCAGCATCATGCCAAGTGCCCTCCAGGCCCCCAGCGGCCGTCCCGAACATAATCAGCAAAGCGTCAAACAGCAGTGGCTGGCAATCCTCTCGGTCGCGGTGGGCGCTTTCGCCCTGGTGACCAGTGAGTTCCTGCCGGTGGGTGTGCTCAACGACGTCGCCAGCGACCTCGGTATCAGTGCCGGCCACGCCGGCCTGATGGTGACCCTGCCCGGCATCATGGCCGCCCTCGCCGCGCCGTTTCTGTCGGTGAGCATCGGTGCCATGGACCGTCGCTACCTGCTGATCGGCCTGACGTTGATCATGATCATCGCCAACTCGGTCGTGGCCTTTGCCAGCGACTTCAACCTGCTGCTGCTCGGACGCGTATTGCTGGGCATCAGCATCGGCGGGTTCTGGGCCACGGCCATTGCCCTCAGTGGGCGCCTGGCGCCCAAGGGTGTGGACGTCGCGAAGGCCACCTCGATCATCATGATGGGCGTGACCCTGGCCACCGTGCTCGGCGTGCCCGTCGGTACCTGGCTCAGCGGCCTGATGGGCTGGCGCATGACGTTCCTGGTCACTGCGTTGCTGGGCGTGCCGGTGCTGCTGGCGCAGGTGTTCCTGCTGCCGCGGCTCACCCCGGAGAAGGCCATTCGCATCAGTGACCTGCCGGCGTTGTTTATCAACCCACAGGCGCGGATCGGGTTGATCGCGGTGCTGTTGATCGGCCTGGCGCACTTTGCGGCCTATACCTATGTCGCGCCGTTCTTCAAATACAGTTCCGGCTTCGACGGGCCGACGATTGGTTCGCTGTTGCTGCTCTTCGGCGTGGCCGGGGTGTTCGGCAATATCTTTGCCGGTTTCGCCGCCAACCGCAGCGTGCGTCACACCCTGTTGCTGGTGGCGCTGATGATCGGCACCAGCACCGCGCTGTTCCCCCACTTCGCCACCGGCATGACCGGCGCAGCGATGCTGATCGGGCTGTGGGGCTTCGCCTTCGGCGCCTTCCCGGCCTGTGCCAGTATCTGGATGTTTGTGGTGGCGCCCAAGGATGTCGAACGCGGCATGCCGCTGTTCGTGGCCTTGTTCCAAGTAATCATTGCCTTGGGCTCGTTCTTCGGTGGGCAGATCGTCGACCAGTTGGGCAGCTCGGTGCTGTTGAGCCTGGCCACGGCGCTGGTGGGCTGCGGTTTTGTCACCGTGCTGGTGCTGGGGCGCAACATCAGTAATAGCTTGGCGGCCCAGCCTGGCTAGGCCTGTGCGGCGGCTACGTGGGGAGCTGTCGCCGTTTTTAAGCTGGTATCATCCCGGCCTGTCCAACCCGGGTACAACACATGAATCGCCAGAAAAAACTGCAACAGCTGTTCAAGGCCAAAGCTAAAAAGGCCAGCGCCAAATTGGCACCGAAATCCAAGGATAAGTACATCAGCAAGGCGGAGCGGGAAAAGCTGGCGGCTGAGGCCGCCCAGGCGCCAGACATGTCCCCCGAGGGTTAACTCAGCAACCGCTCAGCGCTTCGGACCGGCGCTCACCGGCAAAGAAAAACGGCCGCAGGCGCACGCCCACGCCGTTGCCGATAAACGCCGCCACCAGCCACACCCAGCCATGCAGGCTGCCCGAGGCGATGCCGCTGAAGTACGCGCCGATGTTGCAGCCGTAGGCCAGGCGCGAGCCGTAGCCGAGCAGCAGGCCGCCGATCACTGCGGCCAGCAGCGAGCGGGCCGGGATCTTCAGGCTGGGGGCAAAGCGTCCGGCCAGGCCGGCGGCCAACAGCGCACCGAGGACGATACCGATGTCCATGACGCTGGTGATGTCTTCCCACACCGGCGCAGCCAGGGCCTTGGCGTTGCCCGGCATTTGCCAGAACGCCCAGCTGGCCACGTCCACACCCAACCCGTTTGCCACCTTGGCGCCCCACAGCGCGAAGGCCGAGGTAATCCCCCACGGCCGCCCGGCCAGCGCCAGGGTGGCGTAGTTGAGCAACGCCAAACCAATCGCGCCCCATACCAACGGCCATGGCCCACGCAGGAAGCGGCGCAGGCCTTGGTGTTCGCTGGTCACGCCTTCTTCAAGCTGGCCGTGGCGGCGCTTTTCCAGGCTCACGGTGACGGCCGCGATGAGCGCAAACATGGCCAGGCTGGCGAGCAACGCGGGCACTACGCCGAAGCTCTTGACGATGGACACCGCCGGGAACGCCGGCAATGCAAACCACCAGTCCACATGGTGGGTGGCGATCAGCGAGCCGCAGATAAAGAACAACAGCGTCACCAGCATGCGCGCATTACCGCCGCCCACCGTGAACAGCGTGCCCGAGGCACACCCGCCGCCCAACTGCATGCCGATGCCGAAAATAAACGCGCCGAACACCACCGACACCCCGGCCGGCGCCACCAGCCCGACCACCGGTTGCCCGAACAACGTGCCCGCCCCCAGCGCCGGGAAAAACAGCAGCACCGCCAGCGCGAGCATCACCATCTGCGCCCGCAGGCCAGCGCCACGGCGATCATTGATAAACACGCGCCAGGCAGAGGTGAAGCCGAAGGCAGCGTGGTAAAGGGTCAAGCCCAGCGCGGCGCCAACCACCAGCAACAGCACCTGGCGCGAACCGACGCTGTTTTGCAGGAACAGGGCGCCCAGCACCAGGATGAAAAAGGCCACCAGCGGCGCGACAGGCTTGCGCGCAGGGGTGAGGGAAAGAGAGGTGCTCATGGGGTATCTCGGTTTGATTTGAAGGGGTGATTGCGAAGGCGCGAGTATAACCTGTGGGCGTTGTCGATCTTCAGCGAGGCTGCGATAGCGATGTGTCAGGCAACGTAGATGCAAGCGATGCCACCGCCAGCGCAGCCTCGCCAGGGCTCGATAACCCATCTAAAATTCAACATAACCAATTGATTTTTAAGGATTAAAACTTAACAAAAAAGTCTTGAGTCTTGCATAAACAATTTCAGGCTGACCGAATTCCTGTGGTGAGCGGGCTTGTCCCGCGTTGGGGTGCGAAGCGCCCCTGATGAAGATGAATGTGGTGTATCAGGTACTCCTCCGCGCCTGGTTTTGGGGCTGCTGCGCAGCCCAACGCGGGACAAGCCCGCTCACCACAGGGTCCCAGTTGGCTACACAACAGCCTCTCGCTGCGGTCACCTTGTATAGGGGGTGGGGTATGACACACTCCGCCGCACTATAGGTAGGGGGGGTATACCGTGGGCCATATCGCAGCCAACAAAGACAGCCTGATAAAACGGGTCAAGCGCATCGCCGGGCAGATTCAGGCGGTGGAAAAAGCCCTGGCGTCGGACGCCGACTGCGCCAAGACCCTGCACCTGGTGGCCGCTACGCGCGGCGCCATCAACGGCTTGATGGAAGAAATCATCGAAGAACACGCCAGGGCGCACGTGGCCGATCCCTCCCTCAGCGAGGAAGAACGCAGCAAGGGCGTCGAAGAACTGCTCGAAGCCATCCGGCGCTACGCCAAATGACGCCCACGACCCACCACGCCCACGACCATGTGTTCCTCGGCGCCGCCCACGACGAGAACGCCAGGCGCACCCTGTGGGTGGTGATGCTGACGGTGGTGATGATGGTGGCGGAAATTGCCGCCGGCTACCTCACCGGCTCCATGGCCCTGCTGGCCGACGGTTTTCATATGGCGACCCATGCCGGTGCCTTGGGCATTGCCGCCGCAGCCTATGCCTATGCCAAACGCCATGCGCGCAGCCCGCGCTACAGCTTCGGCACCGGCAAGGTGGGCGACCTGGGTGGCTTCGCCTCGGCGCTGATCCTGGCGCTGGTGGCCCTGGGCATTGGCGTCGAGTCGGTGATCCGCCTGCTGAAACCCACCGAGGTGCAGTTCGGTACCGCCACCCTGATTGCCGTCGTGGGCCTGGTGGTGAATATCGTCAGTGCGCTGTTGCTGGGCCACGGTCACAGCCATGAGCACGATCACGAGCACCACCACGGCAGCGACAACAACCTCAAATCCGCCTATGTGCATGTGCTCGCCGATGCGCTGACCTCGGTCCTCGCCATCGCCGCCTTGCTGGCCGGGCGTTACCTGGGCTGGGTGTGGCTGGACCCGGTGATGGGTATCGTCGGTGCCATCGTGATCGCGCGCTGGGCCTGGAGCCTGATGGGGGTGACCGCCGGTGTGCTGTTGGATCAAACCGATGAGCACGTCGCCGCCGAGATCCGCGAGTTGGTCGAGCAACCCGGCGACGCCAGGATTACCGACCTGCACGTGTGGCGCGTGGGCCCCGACGCCCACGCAGCGATCGTGAGTGTGCTCGGCCAGGCGACCACGGATGCCGACACCCTTCGCGAGCGTCTCAAGGCGGTGCATGAAGTGAGCCACCTCACCATTGAGTTTCGTTCGGCGTAAGCCTTTACCCCCCCCCAGGTGACCCCTTGGCTAAAGACATCGAAAACCCCTGCGTATCCACCTGCCAGCTCAGCGGCGACCTGTGCGTCAGCTGTGGCCGCAGCAAGGACGAGATCCGCAAGTGGAAACGCATGAAACGCCCCGAGAAAATGGCCGCTGTGCAACGTGCAACCCAACGCTTGAAAGCGTTGAAAAAAGCCAGGTAAGCCGCTTGATCAGGAGCGCCCCACCGACCCCGATACCGGAAGGTTACCCAGCAATTTGAGCCCGGTGCTTTTCACGAAGGTGTCGTAGTCCATCGGCTTCTGGATACGCGTTTCGGCGTTGGGCAGCACGTAGGCCCAGGCGCGCTGGCTGGAGGCGTCGTACACCAGCTTGAACAGGCGCGTCGGCACCCAGATCTTGTTGGCGCCGATGGTGCTGTAGCCCGGGTCGAACAGCGGCCCGGTGAACACATACACGTCACCGCCCGCGCGCACCGCGAACTTGCGCACGTCGGCCTCGACCTTGCTCCAGATCTTGCGGTTGTTGGTGGGGTCCTGAGGCACCATGTTCGACAGCGCAAACGACTGGGCCATGGCCTTGGCATCGGGGGCATCGGCGGCCGGGGATTGATGGCCGCGATCCATGGCCGGTTGCTGGCCATGGTAGTCGCTCAACTCGGCCCGCGCGCCCTTGGGAATGCGCGGGTCCGCGTAGAAATGGTTGGTCCGTTCCTCGCCTTTGGCGTCCTTGAGCTGGCGGGCGTTGAGGCGCTCGACCACCACCAGCGGCGTCTTGCTGGTTTGCGAATACAACACGGCGAAATGGTCGGAGCACAGCGCCAGGGGTTTCATGCTGGCGGGAATGGTTGCGGTTTTGATCGGCGTCGCGCCAGGGAATACATCGGCACAGCTGTCGAACGACAACTGCCGTTCCTGAGTGGAATAAAGGTCTATCGCACCACGGGCATGCGCCCCGGCCGAAAACAGGATAAAGGCCGATAGCCCAACTGCAATGTTGCGTAGGTACATGGATTGAATCTTCGAAGGAAAGTGAAGCGGCAGGCTCCGCGTACGGAGCCAAGTGAATGATATTTCGAGGATTATGGACTAGCAGATGTCAGATTAGTGCCCGAGCGACGCCGGCTTTCCCGCACCGCGCGCGCCCGGCTTGAAACCATGGGCGCTGGCCACCCAGGCAATGGCAAACGACACGGCCACCAACAGCAGCATCGCCCACGCAAATGCGCCCACGCCCCAGGTGTCCAGCAGCACGCCACCGACCACGCCGCTGCCGGCAATCGCGCTGTTCCACGCCACCACGTTCAGCGACAGCGCCACATCCGCGCCCTCTCCCGCCGCATCCGCCAGGGCGGTTTGCAGCAAGGTCGCGGCGCCGCCGAAGCTCAGGCCCCAGACCGCCACGCCGAGGTAAATCACCTGCGGCATCGTTCCCAGTAAGCCGAACACCAGGCTGATGAGCGCAAAGCTCGCCAGGCTTGCCAGCACGGTGTTGCGCAATAACGGCTCAACCAGCCTGGCCGTGAGCCAAATCCCCGCCAACGCAGCGATCCCGAAGACCAGCAACACCAGGTCCACGCGCTCGGCCAAACCGGCCGGCGCCACGAACGGGGCAATGTAGGTGTACAGAATGTTGTGGGCCAGCATCCAACTGATCACCACCGCCAGCACGGGGCGCACGCCCGGCGTGGTCAACACCTTGCCCAGCGACAGGCGTTGATGGGCGGGCTGCGGCGCGTAGTCCGGGACTTTCACCAGCACCCAGGCGATCAGCACCAGGCTCACCGCCGACATCAGGCCGAAGGTGGTGCGCCAGCCCACCAGGCCACCGAGCCAGGTGCCCAACGGCACCCCCAACGACAGCGCAATCGGCGTGCCGACCATCGCCAGCGCCAGTGCCTTGCCCTGTTGGTGGGGCGCAACCATGCGCCGGGCGTAACCGGCCAGCAGGCTCCAGGCCAACCCCGCCGCCACCCCGGCAAAGAAGCGCGCCACCAGCGTTACGCCATAGTGGGACGACAACGCAGTGATCGAGTTGAACAGCAGGAAACCGACGATGGTCAGCAGCAGCACATTGCGCCGGCGCCAGCCACGGGTGGCGATGGTCATGGGGATCACCGCCAGCACCGAGCCCAGCGCATACGCGGTGACCATCTGCCCGGCCATCGACGGCGAAATCGCCAGGCCATCGCTGATCAACGGCAACAGGCCGGCGGGCAGGGTTTCGGTGACGATACAGATGAAGCCCGTCATCGCCAGGGCGAGCAAGGCACCGATGGGCAGGCGCTCGGAGGCGGCCGATAAAGTGAGTGAGGGGGTCACGGGAAACTCCTTGGGCAAGACATAGATACTGATCGATATAAATGTTGCGGGCGATTGGTGCGCGTTGTCAACGACTTATGTATCGACTAGTATTTATCTCGCTTTCCCACCGGAGACCTGACATGGCACAAATGGGCCGCCCCCGCACCTTCGACCGCGAACACGCCGTGGAACAGGCCATGCACCTGTTTTGGCAGCATGGCTACGACGCCACTTCCCTGGCTCAACTCAAGGCGGGCTTGGGTGGCGGGATCTCCGCGCCGAGTTTCTACGCGGCGTTCGGCTCCAAGGAGGCGTTGTTCGACGAGTGTGTGCAGCGCTACCTGGCGACCTACGCCCAGGTCACCGAATGCCTGTGGGACGACACCCTGCCCCCGCGCCAGGCCGTCGAAACCGCGCTGCGCCAGTCGGCGCGCATGCAATGCGAAGACGGGCACCCCAAAGGCTGCATGGTGGCGCTGGGCGTGATGAGTGCGCCCAGCCCGGAAAATGCGCGGGTGGCCGACGGGTTGACCCAGTCGCGCCTGCGTACGCGGGCGGGGATTGTGGCGTGCGTGGAGCGCGCGGTTCGGTTGGGCCAGTTGCCGCAACAGACCCAGCCCGCCGTGATGGCGAGTGTGTTTGACAGTTTTTTGCAGGGGGTGTCGATCTTGGCGCGGGACAACGTGCCCCATGCCACCCTCGACGCGGCGATCAGCCAGTTGCTGATGAGCTGGGATGTTGCCGCGTCAACGGTACCTCCCCGTAGCACACCTTCGAAATAACCGCCTTCCATGGGGGGGATAACCCAGCGGATGTTCAGCCCCGGCGATATAAATACGGCGCTCCCTGCGGGCCACGCTTGCTTTCGCTGATGGCACACCGCTAATCTTGCGAATAATTCTTATCCGCAGACGTATCCTTCCATGTCGGCAAGCAACCTTCCCTTGAACCAGGCTGTCCATGCGCTCTACACCGAGCACCATGGCTGGCTGTTCGGCTGGCTGCGCAAAAAGCTGGGTTGCCCCCATAACGCCGCGGATCTTTCCCACGATACGTTTGTGCGAATCCTCGCCTCCCGCGATGCCCTCGGTGGCATGCGCGAGCCCCGGGCGTTTCTCACCACAACGGCGCGCCACCTGATTATCGACCGCGCACGCCGCCGCCGGTTGGAAGAGGCCTACCTGCGGGAACTGGCGCTGACCGTCGAGATGATGGAGCAATGCCAACAGTCGCCGGAACAGATCCTCGTCACCCTGGAAGCGCTGGAGCAGATCGCCTTCGTGCTCGACGGCCTGGCCCTGAATGCGCGGCAGGCGTTCCTGCTGTACTTCCTCGAAGGCCTGCGCCAAAGCGACATCGCCAGCCGCCTGGGGATTTCCGAGCGCATGGTGCGCAAGCATTTGATGAACGCACTGATGCACTGCAACCACGCGTTGGACGTATGAGCAGCGACCTCGACCAGCAGGCCGCCAACTGGGTGATTCGCCTGAATGAAGGCAACCTCAGCGAGCGCGAGCAACAGCAATTCGAACGCTGGAAGGCCGCCGACCCACGGCACGTGGCGGCGTTTGAGCGCTTGCAGGGTTTTGTCGGGCGTTTGCAGGCGTTGCGCCCGCAACAGGCGCCGGTGCAGGCCGCGCTGGAAGCGGCACGGGTACGTCGGCGCAACCCGGCCGGCCGCGTGCTGCTGGGCCTGTTGCTGGCGTTGCCGGTGGCCCTGGCACTGCGAACCTACCCGCCCGGTTACTGGCTGGCCGACCAGCGCACCGCCCCGGCGCAATGGCAGCGGGTCGACCTGGAAGATGGCTCGCAATTGACCCTCGGCGGCAACAGCGCCGTCGACCTGACTTTCAACGGCCAGCAGCGCCAGGTGCGCTTGCTGCGTGGCGAAATCCTCGTGCAAGTGGCCCATGATGCGACGCGGCCGTTTACGGTGGTGACCGACGACGGCCAGATGCGTGCCCTCGGCACGCGCTTCACGGTCAAGCGAGAAGCACCGGGCACACTGCTGGGTATGCTCGAATCCACCGTCGCCGCCACCGACGCCAGCCGGCATGACGCCGTCCAGGTCAGCGCCGGCGAACAGGCACGCATCACCCCGGACGCGGTCACGCTGTTGGGCAAGATCGACCCACGCGCCACGGACGACGCCTGGAAACACCATCAATTGGTGGTGCAGGACCGGCCGTTACCGGAGGTACTCGACGAACTCGCGCGCCAGTACGGCGGCCACGTGCAGTTCGATCGCCAGCAGTTGGCCGACCTGCGCGTGTCCGCGGTGTTGCCGCTGGATAACCCGCGGCGCGCCCTGCAATTGATTGCCGACGGCCTGCCGGTGCGTATCCGCGCATTCAGCCCGTTGTGGTTGCAGGTCGAACGCCTGGAAAAATAGTTTCGCCTGCCGGGTTCCGCTTTTCACGCCTGCCCCGTCAAGGAAGAAAGCACCTCAATAACAGGAATTTCTTCCATGCCACGCCACCTCAAGCGTTCTCCCTTACCCCTCGCCCTGGCGATCAACCTGGCCAGCCTGGCTGCGCTGAGCTTAGGCGTGTGCAGCCCGGTGGCGGCGCAGGAGGCGGCGCGTTATGCCATTGCCGCCGGCCCCATGGGACCTGCGCTGAATCTGTTCGCCCAGCAGGCCCATGTGGCGCTGTTGTTCGACAGCACAACTGTCGCCGGCCTCAACACCACCGGCCTGCAAGGCGACTTCCCGGTGGCCCAGGGTTTTGCCCAGTTGCTGCGCGGCAGTGGCTTGCGGGCGGTGCAAGGCGCCAATGGCTACGTGCTGGTGCCGATCGACACCACAGGCTCCTTGGAACTGGGGCCCACGTCGATCACCGGACGGATCGAAGAGAGCAGCACCGATCACGTCCAGGGCTATGTCGCCACGCGCAACCTCAGCGCCACCAAGACCGACACGCCGATCATCGAAACCCCACAATCGCTGTCGGTGGTCACCAGCGACGAGATCCGCGACCGCCAATCGGAAACCCTGTCGCAGACCCTCGACCTGACCCCGGGCTTCACCAGCCAACCCACCAGCTTCAACCGCACCTCGGACCGCTTTCGCATTCGCGGCTTCGATGTGGAATCGGCCACCGGCGGTTCCCTGCGCGACGGCCTGCGCTTGCAGAACAATTCCTACGACGGCGTGCAGGAACCCTATGGCCTGGAACGTGCGGAAGTGATTCGCGGCGCGGCGTCGGTGCTATATGGCCAGCTGTCGCCGGGCGGCCTGATCAATACCGTGAGCAAGCGCCCCAGCCAGACGCCCTACCACGAGATCAACCTGCAAGCCGGGCAGAACGACCGCAAGCAACTGTCCGCGGACTTCACCGGCCCGTTGGGCGACAGCGACACCTTGAGCTACCGCCTGACCCTGCTCGATCGCAAGAGCGACACCGCCGCCGACCATATCAACAACGATAAGATCTACGTGGCCCCGGCCCTGACCTGGCGGCCCGATGACGACACTTCACTGACCCTGCTGTCGTTCTACCAGAAGACCGAAACCGGCTTCTCCGCGCCCCTGCCCTATCAGTTGACCAAAGGCGTCGGCGAAGGCCGGTTCCAGATCGGCCGCCACGACTTTATCGGCGAGCCGGACTACGACGAAATGAACGGCGAGATGTCGGCGCTGGGCTATGAGTTCGAACATCGCTTCGACGAACACACGCGCATCAGCAACAAGCTGCGTTACTACCAGTCGGATGTGACGTGGCGTTACCTGCAAGTCAACATCGCCGGCACCAACATCGGCACCGCACAAACCACCGGCCTGCTGCGGCGCCAATACAGCGACCGCCAGGAACGCTCGCGAGGCCTGGCCAGCGACACCAATATCGAGAGCAAATGGCAGTTCGGCGACTGGCAGCACACCTTCCTGCTGGGTTTCGATGGCTACGACACCAGTTACGATTCGCACAACTTCCGTGGCAACGCACCGTCGCTGAACCTGGCGACCTACAACTACGGCCAGCCGGTGGTGGTCAATAAAAACCCCGCGACCGACCGTGGCTCGCAGATCGATACTCTGCAAAAAGGCATCTACTTCCAGGACCAGATCAAGTTCGACGAACGTTGGATACTGCTGCTCGGTGGCCGTCATGATTGGGCGGACCAGCACACCGAACTGTTCCGCAATGGCGCCGACAGCGGCAAAAGCGATGAAGCCACCACCTGGCGCGCAGGCCTGGTGTACAAGGCCGACAACGGCCTGGCACCGTACATCAGCTACAGCGAATCGTTCTTCCCCGTGGCCGGCACCGACAAGGCGGGACAAAGCTTTGTGCCCACCGAAGGCAAGCAATATGAAATCGGCATCCGCTATCAACCCGAGGGCAGCGCCACCCTGCTGAGTGCAGCGGTGTATCAGTTGGAACAGCGAAACGTGCTGAGCCAGGACCGCACCGACCTCAATTTCTCGGTACAGGTCGGCGAAGTGCGCTCCCGTGGTTTCGAGCTGGAAGCCAAGACCGAAGTCACCCCCAACCTCAGCCTGATCTCGTCCTACGCCTACATCGACGCACGCATCACCAAAAGCGATATCGCCAGCGAAATCGGCCAGCGCAGCGAAGACACCCCCTACCACCAGGCCGCCCTCTGGGCCGATTACCGCCTGGCGGCGCTCGGCATCCCGCAACTGCGCATCGGCGGCGGCGCCCGCTACAAAGGCACCACCCAGGCCTCCGGCGTGCCGTCATCGATGCCCGCTTATACCCTCTACGACGCCCGCGCCAGCTACGAGATCGACCCGCATTGGGAAGTCGCGCTGAACGCCAATAACGTCACCAACAAGCGCTACACCTACTGCGAATTCGCGATTTGCCGCTATGGCGATGAGCGACAGTTGGTCAGTTCGTTGACGTATCGCTGGTAAGGCGCACCGGCAGCGGCTCGGCAATGGTCAGCCTGGGTCCGCAGCCAGGCTGAGCGCGTGGATCTTGTCGACAATCTGCCGTGAAGCCTTACGGATCGCCGTCGTCGTGCTGCCGGCGATATGCGGTGTCAGTTGGGCATTGCCGATGCCCGCCAGTGGCGAGTCAAAGCGGTCTTTTTCGTGGACAAAGGTATCGATGGCAACCGCTTTTATATGCCTGGGAAACGCGGTCATGAAGCTTGCCAACTGGGCTTCGTCGACGATGCCGCCGCGAGCGGTATTGATCAGTATCGAGCCTTGGCGCATCTGCCTGAACTGGGCAAGGCCGAACAGGCCTTGGGTCAGCGGTGTCAGCGGTACGTGGATAGACACCACGTCGGCCTCCCCCAGCAATTGCTCGAGGGTTTGCCGTCGCTCAAGCCCAAGGCTGTGCGCGACCTGCTGCGTAAAACGCTCTGAACCGCTGGCGATGACCTTGATACCGAGCGATCCCGCTTTGCGTGCGACGGCTTGGGCAATGCTGCCGGTGCCGACCAACCCGAGCGTGAGTTCACCGAATTCGCGGCCTGGCGCCAAGGTGCCCTTGGCCCAGCGACCGTTGTGCGTTTGGGCGTTGTAGTGGTCCAGGTCCCTGGATAAAAACAACGCCTGGGCGATGACATATTCGGCCACCGCCACCGCGTTGGAGCCCGGCGTGTTGAGTACGCTCACGCCACACCGTTCGGCCTCTTGCCGGTCGATATGGTTAACGCCTGTACCCGCCTGGGCGATGGCGCGCAGCGGCGTTGGCAGGGCCGGTGATGCAGCGGCGCGGATCAGCTCGCGCTCAATGGGAATATTCAGGCGCGTCTTGAACACGCTATACCCCCCGGCCTGGGTCACGGCGTCGATGAAAGCGTGCCTGTCATGGCCATTGATCTCGGTGTACCGGATGCGCTCGCCATAGTGCTCGCGGATACTGTGTTTATCGGTGAAATAGTAGAGATTCAGGGTAACGACCAGGCCCAACTCGAGAAATCGGTCGACTTCCTCGAACAGCAACGGCGGGCCGGGTGCATCCAGTATCAGGGTGGTGAATGCCATACCTGTGAGCCTCTTTAAAGGGTGTTCAACCGCACCAATACACTAGCATCGCGCCACACTTGCTCTAAAACAACAACCGCGAAAAATCGCAGCACACCTGCGCCATCCGCGCCACGTCCTGATTCAAGCCGAACTGCCGATCCACGCGATGCAACGCTACATACTGGATATTCGGCAACTCCGGCTGCGTGACCAGCGCGCGTAATGCACCGTGCTCGATCAGGTGGGACAAACACGCCTTGGGCAAATAACTCACGCCGATCCCCGACAACGCCAACCCCACCTGCACCAGCAGGTTATGGCTGGTGAGGGTGCGCGGCATCTGCACATTGTGCGCGGCCAGCCAACGCTCGTAGATCAGGCCGGTGCCCGACTGCGAACCCTGGGTCAGCACGGTGTAATCGGCCAGCACTTCCAGGCTGACTGGGTCGGGGTGCGGGATCAGGCCAGGCGCGCAGATCCAGGCGTTTTCCACGCTTTGCAGGACGGTGCTATGGAAGCGCGGGTCGCTGTAGACGTCCGGCACAATCACCAGGTCGAGTTGGTCGCTTTCCAGCTTGCGAAACAGTTCGCTGCTCAGTTCCACTGACGGTTCGATCTGCACCTTGGGGTAGGCCTGGCGCAACGCTTCCACCAGCGCCGGCAGCCAGGTCAAGGCGGTGAGTTCGGTGACGCCGAGGCGAAAACGGCGCACCAGCACCTGGCGGGCGCTGACCCGTTCGAGCAGTTGGTCGCGGCTGTTGAGCAGGTCGCGGGCATAGTCGAGCAGCTCACCGCCCTTCTCCGTCAGCCGGGCGTTGCGCTTGCTGCGGTCGAAAATCTCGACGTCGAAGGTGTCTTCCAGCTCCTGGATGCGCTTGGAGATGGCCGACTGAGACATGTTCAGCTTGTTCGCCGCCGCTTCGAAGCTGCCGAGTTCGGCGATCCAATACAGCGCATCGATTTGCTTGAAGGTGATCATGGCGGCCAATTCATGAGAAAAAGCGATGCTATCACATCATAAAATATCGCTAAAACTCTCCCGTCATCACTCCTAAGATCCGGCCATAGCCCATCGCTATCCAACAATTCTGGAGATTTGCCATGTCCTTGCCCGGTTCACGCATCCTTCCCAACGCGCCCATGGCGTCGGCCGAACTGGTCGAGGCGTTTGCCCATGTCGTCACCCCGCATATCAGCGACAACCTCGGCCGCCATATCGGCGCCCGTGGCCTGACCCGCTACAACCGCAGCGGCAAGCTGGTGGGCACGGCAATCACGGTCAAGACCCGCCCCGGTGACAACCTGCTGATCTACAAGGCCATGAGCCTGCTGCAACCCGGCCATGTGCTGGTGGTGGACGGCCAGGGCGACACCAACAACGCGGTGATCGGCGAGTTGATCAAGCTGTATGCCCAACAGCGCGGTTGCGTGGGGTTTGTGATCGACGGCGCGATTCGCGATGTCGCCAGCTTCGAGGACACCCCCTGCTACGCCCGCGCCGTGGTGCATACCGGCCCGTACAAGACCGGCCCCGGCGAAGTGAACGTGCCGGTGTCCATCGGCGGCATGGTGATCAACCCCGGCGACCTGCTGGTAGGTGATGAAGACGGCCTGGTCGCGTTCTCCCAGGCCGACGCCGCCGAAGTGCTGCGCCGTGCCGCGCAACATGCCGAGCATGAAGAAGCGGTCAAGGCAGAGATCGCCAGCGGTGCGGTGCGCCAGAGCTGGATCGACAAGGCCCTGAACAACGCTGGTCTGGCGTGAAGGAGTCCCAGATGAGCACTGCCTTTTTGTCGGACCGCGTCCTGGGCATTGCGCCCTCCCCCAGCATTGCCGCCAACGCCCTGGTCACCGAGTTGCGCGCCCAGGGCCGCGACATCGTCAACTTCACCGTGGGCGAGCCGGACTTCGACACCCCGGCGCACATTCTCGAGGCCGCCAGCCTGGCGATGCACAGCGGTGACACCCATTACACCGCCACCACCGGCACCCTCGCGCTGCGCCAGGCCATCTGCCTGAAACTGCAGCGCGACAATGATCTGGTGTATTGCCTGGACGAAGTCGTCGCCGGTTGCGGCGGCAAGCACATCATTTATCACGCCCTGGCCGCCACCTTGAATCGCGGCGATGAAGTCATCGTGCACACGCCGTATTGGGTGTCGTACCCGGACATCGCACGGCTCAACGACGCCACGCCGGTGATCATTCCCGGCGATGAAAGCCTGGGTTTCAAGCTGTCGCCCGCCGCCCTCGAAGAGGCGATCACCCCACGCACCAAATGGGTGATCCTCAACAGCCCGAACAACCCCAGCGGCGCGGTGTACAGCGAAGCCGAGCTGCTGGCCCTGGCGCAGGTGTTGCGTGGTCATCCCCATGTGCTGGTCATGGCCGATGAGATCTACGAACACTTCGTCTACGGCGACGCCCGGCATGTGCCGTTGACACGCCTGGCGCCCGACCTCAAGCCACGCACGTTGATCGTCAACGGCGCGTCCAAGGGCTATGCGATGACCGGTTGGCGCCTGGGTTTTGGTGCCGGGCCTGCGTGGCTGATCGCGGCCATTGCCAAGCTGCTGTCGCAGACCACTACCTGCCCCAGCTCAGTGAGCCAGGCCGCCGCCGTGGCTGCATTCGCCGGTGACCAGGCGCCTATTGCGGCGATGCGCGAAGAATACCGGCAGCGTCGTGCCCTGATGCTGGAGCGACTGGCGGGTATTCCAGGCCTGGGCATCATCCCGCCCGATGGCGCGTTCTATGTGTTCGCCAACGTCAGCGGCCTGATGGGCAAGCTCACCCCCCAGGGTGATCGCCTCGACAACGACACCCAACTGGTGGACTACCTGCTGCGCGACTACGGCCTGGCCACGGTCAGCGGCGCGGCCTACGGCATGTCGCCGTATGTGCGCCTGTCGTTTGCGAGTTCGCAGGAAGTGATCGAAGAAGGATGCCGCCGCCTCAAAGACGCATGCCACGACCTGCGCTGACGGCCACCCGTAACACCCGGCGACCAGCGGACGGTCGCCTTTTGACTGCCTAGAACAACAACTTAAAAATCATTGATCTCAAATGAGGCATTCCCATGCACACGCCCCGTATCGCGCTGGTCTGGCAAATCATGATCGGCTTGCTCGCCGGTATCGCCATTGGTGCCCTGCTGCACCGCTTTCCCGAGTCCCGACCGTGGCTGGTGGACAATCTCCTGCAACCGGCGGGCGATATCTTTATCAAGCTGATGAAGATGATCGTGGTGCCTATCGTGTTTGCCTGCATGGTGGTGGGCATTGCCGGCCACGGTGACGGCAAATCCCTGGGCCGTATCGGGGTCAAATCCCTGGGCTATTTTTTCTGCATCACCACCCTGGCGATCATCATCGGCCTGGTCATGGGCAACCTGCTCAAGCCCGGCGCCGGCACTGAACTGTCCAGCCTGCACGCGGCGAATATCACCCTGCCCACCAGCAACGGCGCCGGTCATAGCCTGGGGCAGATCATCGTCGGCATCATCCCCGACAACGTGATCAACGCCATGGCCCAGGGCAGCCTGTTGTCGGTGCTGTTTTTTGCGGTGATGTTCGGCCTGGGCGTGGCGCGCCTGCCCGCCGAGCGCAAGGACCCAGTGATCGCGCTGTTGCGCGGGGTCAGCGACGCGATGTTCAAGGTCACCTCGATGATCATGGCCTACTCGCCCATCGGCGTGTTCGGCATGATCGCCGTGACCGTGGCCAACTTCGGCTTCAGCTCGTTGCTGCCGTTGGCCAAGCTGATCATGGTCAGCTATGTGGCCATCGCGTTCTTTGTGCTGGTGGTGCTCAACCTGGTGGCGCGCGTGTGCGGGATTAACCTGTTCGCGCTGATGCGCCATATCAAGGATGAGCTGGTGCTGGCCTTCTCCACCGCCAGCTCGGCGGCGGTGATGCCGCAACTGATGAAAAAACTCGAAACCTACGGCGTACCCCCTTCGCTGGTGAGCTTTGTGGTGCCGGTGGGTTACTCGTTCAACCTCGACGGCGCTTCCCTGTTCCTCGGCATCGGCACCCTGTTCGTCGCGCAGTTGTACGGAATCGACCTGAGCCTGGGCGATCAGGCCTTGCTGGTGGTGACCATGGTGCTCACCTCCAAGGGGGCCGCCGGAGTACCGGGATTCATGTTCGTGATCCTCTCGGCCACCCTGGCCAGCGCGGGTTTGCCGCTGGAAGGCATCGCGTTTATCGCTGGGGTGTATCGCTTGATGGAGATGCCGACCACGGCGCTGAATGTGCTGGGCAATGCGCTGGCGCCGTTGGTGATTGCCAAGTGGGAGGGGCGTGAGGGGCGGGCCGGGCATGAGTCGAGTGGGAGAAATCTTCCCTCGCTATAATATGAACGCTACGAATAAAGGCGCTCCGAAGAGCGCCTTTATTCATTCCAGCCTTACTGCTCGCTGATGGATTTCACCTCGGCCTTGGCAGCACCGCCAATCGCAATGCGCTTAGGCTTGGCTTCCTCCGGTACCACCCTGAGCAGGTCGATGCTCAGCAACCCGTTGGCGAGTTGTGCGCCCTGCACTTCAATGTGGTCGACCAGGCGGAACGACAAACGGAACGCGCGCTGGGCGATGCCCTGGTGCAGGTAGGTGATGCCCTCATCGTGTTCGCGCTTGCCGCCGGCGACGGTCAACACGCCTTTTTCCACCTGGATCTCCAGGTCATCCTCCACCAGGCCTGCCGCCGCGATGACGATCCGGTAGTGATCTTCACCGTGCTTCTCGACGTTGTGAGGTGGGTAGGTGGTACCGGCCTCGCTGCGAAGCGCCGATTCAAAAAGGTCATTGAAGCGGTCAAAGCCGACGGAATGACGGAACAGTGGGGCCAACGAAAGAGTAGTAGCCATTGCAAAATCTCCTGAGTTTTCTCCAAGTGATTTGACACGCGACCCGTATTCGGCATCGCGTAAAACCTAAGTAGGTTCAGGGGAAAAAATTTCAAGCAGCGCCAGCAAAAAAATTTATCCGCTGCTGTGATTGCGTGCAGACAGGCTGACGCAATGAGCATCCCCCTAGGTCGAACAATCACTCAACGCCACATAGCGAAACGACAATTGTTGACTAGACTCATGGGCGCACTGCACTGGCAATGGGAATCGCTGCATGAGTGAAACAAACGCGCGGGCAGGGATGTTTTCCAGCCCGTGGCGACACAGGGAGTTGTTGTTTTCCATGGTCCAGCGGGAAGTGATTGGGCGTTATCGAGGCTCCATCATGGGGCTGTTGTGGTCGTTCCTTAACCCGCTATTCATGTTGCTGGTCTACACCTTCGTGTTCAGCGTGATGTTCAAGCTGCGCTGGCCCGCGGGCGACGGTTCGCGCACCGAGTTCGCGCTGCTGGTATTTGCCGGCCTGCTGGTGTTCAACGTGTTCGCCGAATGCGTGGGGCGTGCGCCGGGCCTGATCATCGCCAATGCCAACTACGTCAAGAAAGTCGTGTTCCCCCTCGAGATCCTGCCGTGGGTGCTGCTGGGCGCCGTGTTGTTCCATACCCTGGCCAGCCTGGTGATCTGGCTGGTCTTCCACCTGGTATTTTTCGGCTGGCCGCCCCTGACCAGTGTGTTGCTGCCCCTGGTGTTATTGCCGCTGGCGCTCTTCACACTGGGAGTCACCTGGCTATTGGCAGCGCTGGGGGTTTACCTGCGTGATGTCGGCCAGGTGGTGGGCGTGCTGACCACGGCATTGATGTTTGTCTCGGCGATTTTTTACCCGACCAGCGCATTTCCGCCAGCCTATCAGGGCATCCTTCACCTCAACCCGCTCACCCTGATGGTCGAACAGGCCCGGGACGTGCTGTTCTGGGGCGTGGTACCGGACCCTTTCACCTGGGCCTGCGGCCTGCTGGTGGCCGGGGGTATCGCCTGGCTGGGGTTCAGCTGGTTCCAGAAAACCCGCAAAGGATTTGCCGATGTGCTCTGACATCGCCGTACAAACGGCCCACCTGAGTAAGAGCTATCACATCTATGACACGCCCAGGGATCGCCTGTGGCAGCTGTTGTCTCGCGGCAAAAAGCAGTTCTATCGCGAGTTCTGGGCACTGCGGGACGTGTCGCTGCAACTGTGCAAAGGTGAAACGGTAGGGATCATTGGTCGCAACGGCAGCGGCAAATCGACGCTGCTGCAACTGATCTGCGGCACGCTCAGTGCCACCTCCGGCAGCATTGAGAGCCATGGCCGCGTGGCGGCGTTGCTGGAGCTGGGCTCGGGCTTCAATCACGATTTCACCGGGCGTGAAAACGTCTATATGAACGGTGCGGTATTGGGGCTCAGTCACGCGGAAATCGACGCCCGTTTTGCCCAGATCACCGACTTTGCCAATATTGGCGACTTCATCGACCAACCCACCAAGACCTACTCAAGCGGCATGCTGGTGCGACTGGCCTTCGCCGTCGCGGTGTGCGTGGACCCCGACATCCTGATCGTCGATGAAGCCCTGGCAGTGGGCGACGCGTCCTTCCAGTTCAAGTGCCTCAATCGGCTGGAAGCACTCACCCAGCAAGGCACGACGCTGCTGTTCGTGTCCCATGACATGGCCATGGTCAAGCGCTTTTGCAATCGAGTGATTTACCTGCGCGAAGGCCAGGTGCGTGCCAGTGGCTCTCCCGAAGAAATGGCCGAACTCTACCTGCTGGAGATGCGTGACGAACAGCGTCGCTGGGCCAGCGGCGGCGCGGTGGCGGTCGCCCCCAAGGCGTTTCTTGCCCAACAGGCAGGCATCGCCTTTGGCACCGATGAGGGGCATATCGTTGCGGCCTGCTTTACCAACACGGACAGCCTGTATTCAAGCTTTGTGTATGGCGAGACCATCCAGCTGCGTATCGAAACCCGGGTACGCGAAAGCATCGACCTGCCGACCCTCAGCGTGACGATCCAGGAGGCCCGGCTGCTGGTGATCGGCGGCGCCAACCTGCCGCTTCACCTGGAGGCAGCGCACGAGGGCTGGCGCAAGGCGACGCTCAACGTCCGCTTCCCCGCCAACCTTGCGGCGGGCAAGTACCACATCACGCTGAAACTGATGAACGGCCACCTCGAAGAAACCGCGCAGCTTATCGAGAAGCAGGTCGCGCTGCTGGCGTTCGACACCTTGCCGGGCCCCCGGGAATTCCTTGGTTTCGTCGATCTGGGAATAGAGGCCGGTCCTGCCCCTCACACGAATGAACCGGGGGTGCTGCAATGAGCCGAGAGTGGCAGGTCGGGATCTTCGGCACATTCGATGTCGCCAATTATGGCGACTTGCTGTTTCCCATCCTCGCCGAGGCGGAATTGACCCGGCGCCTGGGCACGATAACGCTGCACCGGTTTTCCTATCACGGGAAAACGCCGTCCGAATGGCCGTACGAGGTCACCTCACTGAGCCGTTTGCCGGACATCGCCGGTCAGTTGGATGGAGTATTGATCGGCGGTGGTTTCATTGTGCGTTTCGACAAGCTGGTGGCAAGCGGTTATTACCCCCCGGATGCCGCCATTCACCACCCCACCGGCTACTGGCTGACGCCCGCGCTGATCGCGCTGCAACATGGCATCCCGTTGATCTGGAATGCGCCGGGCATGCATTGCAACGACATCCCGCCGTGGGCCGCACCACTGGTGCAACTGACCCTCGAACACAGCCCGCACATCAGGGTACGCGATGCGCTGTCCCAATCGGCCCTGGCCCAACTGTCACCGACGGCCCAGGTCGAGGTGCTTCCCGACACGGCCTTTGGCCTGCCACGCCTGCTCGACCCTCAATCGCCTTCTGCCCCGTTCCTGGAGCTGTGCAGCAGCGCCGGCCTGACCCAACCCTATCTGGTGGTGCATGCGATGTGGGGGTTGAACAGCTTCCTGCAGCTGTGGCAAACCCATGCCGGGCAGTTCGAGGACGTGCAACTGCTGCTGCTGCCCATAGGGCCAGTACTGGGTGATCACGAATCCGTACTGGGCGACGGCCTTGCGCGCGCGCGTTGCCTGCCCTTCTGGCCAGAGCCCCTGCTGCTGGCAGAACTGCTCGCCCATGCCGAAGGAGTAATCGGACACAGCTACCACCTGGCGATCAGTGCATTGGCCTTTGGTGTGCCGATCTTCTGCTCGGCGGACCTGGGCACCGGCAAATACACTGCGCTGCCGAGCCATGGACGAATATTCCAATTACGCCGGGACCAGCCGATTGATCCGCAGTGGTTTCGCGCACAGCTGGGCAAGCAACCGGTGTCCCAGGTGACCGCCGACGCGATGGTACAGATCGACGCACATTGGGACCGCGTGGCCGAGTTGATCCGCGAAGGTCGCAGGCCCACGCAGCCCGCGCTCAACCGCTACTGGCAAGCCTTGCCGGGTGTTCTCGAAGACCTGCACTCACTCCTCGAAAGCCAGGCCGCCGAGCGACAACACGAACGCGAGCAACATCAACAGGCACTGGAAACGCTGTACCGCTCCAACTCGTTCAAGCTGACGGCGCCGTTGCGCCATCTGCGCCGAACCCTGAACAAATGGCTGGGAGCCCTTCGACATGATTGACCTGAGCAAACTGACGGCCCAACGCCTGCAGACCGTGCCTTTTTCCTGGGCGCAAATCGGTGCGCTCTACACCCCCGACGATGCCAAGGCGCTGGCCGAAACCTACCCGCACGACCACTTCAAGACGGTCTCCGGCTACGGCGGGGCCAAGGACTACGAATACGAGGCGCGGCAATTGATCGCCATGGGCAGCCACGAAGTGGTCAATCCACAAGCCTTGAGCCCGCAATGGCTGGCACTGGCCCACAGCCTCTGTTCGCCGCAGTACCGCCAGGCCCTCTCCGCGCTGACCGGGGTGGACGTGACCGAGGTCCCCATGGAGGCCAACCTGTTCCACTACGGCCCCGGGGCCAACCTCGGGCCGCACCCGGACCTGGACGACAAACTGGTCACGCACATTTTGTACTTCAATCAGACCTGGGACCCCGCCGATGGCGGCTGCCTGCAGATCCTCGGCTCTGCCAGGCCCACCGATATCGTCGCGCAAGTGACGCCCGAGGTCGGCAACTCGGCGATTCTGGTGCGCGCCGACAACTCCTGGCATGCGGTTTCACGGGTGGTCGAGGGTTGTCGTTCTTCCAGGCGCAGCGTGACGGTGACGTTTTACCGCCCCGGCTCTACCAGCTCGATGTGGCCGGACAACGACCCGACACCTCTGCACGCTTACGGCGAACAGCACAACACAAGGTTTTCATGAAGGACGGCATCATGGATAAGGACACTCTGGCCACCCTTGAGCGCGAAAGCGTTCGCATGGAACGCGATGCGGCCATCAGGGAGCGAGACGCGGCGCTGGCCTACATCGCCATGTTGAAAAATACCCGCTCGTGGCGGATCACCAAGCCCTTGCGGGCGCTGCTGCATTGGTTGAGGTATCGGGCGCCGCACACAGAAGCCGACACGCCCGACTTCCTGCACGGGCAATATCTGCCCTTGCACACTGCATCGAAAAAAACACTGTCGCCATCGGCTGATTCAGCATCACCAGAGGCGCGCTTCGACATCCTCTGCTTCGCCAACATCGACTGGGCCGCACGCTTCCAGCGGCCCCAGCAGTTGATGAGCCAGTTCGCCCGTCACGGCCACCGCGTGTTCTACATCATGCCCTCCCGCAGCGCCGAGCCTGGCCAGGCCTACAGCACCTTGGAAGTGGCACCCGGGGTATTCGAGGTGACATTGCAGCGCGACGAGTTCGTAGACTGCTACACCCAGCGCATGTCGGAAAAACACCTGCAAACCTACGCCAACGCAATCGATGCGCTGGCCAAGGATTGGCGCATAAAAACCGCAGTCAGCGTGGTGCACCTGGCGTTCTGGTCTGCGCTCGCGTATCGGTTGCGCGGCACCCACGGCTGGAAAATCCAGTACGACTGCATGGATGACTGGGTGGGCTTTCCGGGGATCGGCGCGACGTTGCTGGAGGAAGAACACACCCTGGTCCGAGACGCCGACCTGGTGACGGTCACCGCCGCCCTGCTGCAGGAAAAATGGGCCGCGATGAGCCGCAACTGCCTGTTGCTGCGCAATGGCGTGGATGTCGAGTTCTTCGAGCGCAATTGTGTGCCCAACCCCTTGATGGCGGAGATCGAGCGGCCGCTGATCGGCTTCTACGGTGCCCTGGCCGAATGGGTCGATTTGCCCTTGATCGCGGGCATCGCCCGGCTGCGGCCGGACTGGAACTTTGTGTTGATCGGCGACATTTTCGTCAAGGACCTGGCCGGGCTGGACCGCCTGCCCAATGTGCATTTACTCGGCAGGAAGCCCTATGCACAGATGCCGTTGTACCTCTACCACTTCAATGTCTGCCTGATCCCGTTTCGCCTGTATAACGTGACCCATGCGGTCGACCCGGTGAAGTTCTACGAATTCATCAGCGCGGGCAAACCGGTGGTGTCGGTGCCACTGGAAGAAATGCAGATCTACGCGGATTTCGTGTATTTCGCCAGCGAACCGCAGGCCTTCATCGAGCAGATCGAGCGCGCCCTGAACGAAACCGATACCCAGGCCGCCAGCCGGCGCGTGGCACTCGCCAGCGCCAATGACTGGCGCCACCGCTTCGACGCCAACCTCAGTGCGCTGAAGTCCTTGCACCCGAAAGTGTCGATCGTGATCGTCACCTATAACAATGTCGAACTGACCCAGGGCTGCATCCAAAGCCTGTTGCGCAACACCACGTACCCCGATTACGAACTGATCATTGTCGACAATGCGTCCTCGGACGACACGCGCAACTACCTGCGTTACCTGGGCCGCACCCACGCGAACGTCACCCTGGTGCTCAATGACCGCAACCTGGGCTTCGCCGCCGCGAATAACCAGGGGCTGCGCCTGGCGGCCGGGGAATACCTGGTGCTGCTCAACAACGATACCGTGGTGCCCAAGGGCTGGGTCGACCCGTTGCTGCGCCACCTGCAAGACCCGCAGATTGGCCTGGTCGGCCCGATGACCAACTCGGTAGGCAACGAAGCGAAAGTGCTCGTCGACTACGTCGGCCTCGAACACATGGAGGCCTTCGCCGATCAACACGTCGCGCGGCATCGCGGTCGCACCTTCGATATCAGCATGCTCGCCATGTTCTGCGTGGCCATGCGCCGCGAGGTGCTGGAACGCATCGGTTGGCTGGATGAGGCGTTCGGCATCGGCATGTTCGAAGACGATGACTACAGCCGGCGCATCCAGGCGGCCGGCCTCAGGACCGTGTGTGCCGAGGATGCCTTTATCCACCACTACGGGCAGGCGTCCTTCAAGAAGCTGATTGCCAGCGGCGAGTATCAAGCGCTGTGGGACAAGAACCAGGCGTACTTTGAAAGCAAATGGGGCACATGGACGCGCCCTGAACCGCAGCGCAAATCGGGTAACCCTTGACCAACCAAAGGAAGACACCGTGTTCAAGCGAATCATGCACAAGCTCAACGGCAAGCGCGAAGGGATCGGCGCCGACAAGCAAGTCACAGCGGATCACTGGTCAGAAAACATGGCCGGCTCCGACGCCTTTTCTGCGGATGTCTATTGGCTGGCGGTACCGACCGTACAACGCCGCCATCAGCACAAGGCAACGGCGGGCAGCGGCCATCCGGGCTGGGTGCAGTACTGCCTGAAGGAGTTTCTCGGCAACCCGGCGCCAGGCACACGGATGCTGAGCATCGGCTGCGGCACCGGCACCCTGGAGCGCGAACTCTACAGGCTCAAGGCGTTCGAGCACTGTGACGGCGTGGATATAGCGCCTGCCGCCCTCGAGGTGGCCAGAGCCGAGGCGCTGGCGATGGGCGCGTCGACGATCCAGTACTCCCTGTGTGATATCGAACGCACTGACCTGCCAGGCAATCACTACGACGCAGTCTGGTTCAATGGCTCACTGCACCATATCCGCGAGCTGGAAGTGGTCTGCCAGCGGGTTCGCCATAGCCTGAAACCCGGCGGCTGGCTGTTTTTCAATGAATATGTCGGGGCCAATCACTTTGCCTTTGATGCCCAGCAAAGGGCGGCCATCAGCCATGCGTTCGGCTTGATTCCCGAGCATTTGCGCCGCTCATTCGTGAAGGGTTCATACGGCCAGGTTCAACAGGTCGTGCCACTGCCCGACCCCGCCGAGGTGGTGAAAGTCGACCCGTCGGAAGCCGTGCGTTCGGCAGATATTCTGCAGGTGGTGCAGGAGCACTTTGATGTGCGTGCGTTGAACCTCTGCGGCGGTTCGCTGCTGCAGTTTCTGCTGCACGGTATCGCCGGCAACTTCACCGCGGACAACCCGCAGTCCCTCAGGGTGCTGCAGATGTTGTTCGACATCGAAGACGGGCTGATCGAGTCGGGCACGCTGAAAAGCGACTTTGTGGTGGTCGCCGCATCGCCGAAAACGTCAGGATGAGGTCGCCCCGCCCATGCTGATCGAGCGACGCCCATCTGGCCGGCAGCGCTGGCGCGCGGTGTATCACCGGCTGCCGTTGCCGGCCAGCGCGAAAAAACTCCTGGCAGTCATCTACCGACGTGCACTGCTGCCCGCTGTGCGCGCACTGCGCGGCGTACTGCAACCGATGAAAACCTTCGCCGACCCAGCGCCGTCGTCTCAGCCTGCGCCTCAGCCACAACAGGCCGGACTGGCGGATTACATTATCTGGGGCGCTATCGACTGGGATTTGCGCCACCAGCGCCCGCAGCAACTGGCCCAGGTACTGGGCGCCACCGGGCGGCGGGTCATCTATGTGTCGGCCTCATTGATACATGCGCCCCAAGCCGGATTTGAACTCGAGTCGCTGGACCAGACGCAGCGGTTGTTCCAGGTCAAGCTGTTTGCCCGTGGTGCACCGCTGATCTACACCGCAGCGCCTGACGCCGCGCAGGTTCGGCAGTTGTGCTGCAGTATTGGCGAGGTACTCCTCTGGGCCGGCTCAGCCCGGGTCATTTCACTGGTGCAGCACCCTTTCTGGTGCGACATCGCCGGTGAATTACCCAACAGCCGATTGATCTACGATTGCATGGACCATCATCAAGGCTTCGGCGACAACGGCCCAAGCATCCTGCAGCTGGAGCAACGGCTGGTGCGCAACGCGGACGTTCGGCTGTTCACCTCCGATTGGTTGGCCGAGCAATGGCCGGCCCAGGCCAATGAAACTCGCGCCATCCTGCGCAATGCCGCCGACTTCACCCAGCTCTGCACCCCACCTGTCTCGATCTACCGGGATCGCTTGCAACGTAAGGTGATTGGCTACTACGGCGCCATTGCACACTGGTTCGACCAGGCACTCGTCGCCCGCATCGCCGAGGCGTTTCCACAGCATGTGGTGCTGCTGATCGGCGCCGATACGGTGGGCGCGCGGGCGCAATTGAGTGGCTATGCGAACGTAGAATTCACCGGCGAAGTGCCCTATGCCACCCTGCCCTATTACCTGCATGGCTTCGATGTGGGCATCGTGCCGTTTCACATCACGGCACTGACGCTCGCTACCAACCCGGTCAAGGTCTACGAGTACCTGAGTGCCGGGAAACCGGTGGTCTCGGTCGACCTGCCAGAAATGCAACAATTCGGCTCCCTGGTGCAGGTTGGCCGCGACGGCCCGGCGTTCATTGCCGCAATCACGCGGGCATTGCTGCCAGCGACGACCGAACAGATTGCCCAGCGTCAGGCGTTCGCTGCCCGACAAACCTGGACACACCGCGCCGATGCGCTCATCACCCTGGCCGAACGCCGCGACCACGCGGCACGCATCAGCGTGATCGTCGTGACCTACAACAACCTGGCGCTGACGCGGGCGTGCCTGGACAGCCTCGAGCACGACAGCGAGGGGCCTGAACTGGAAATCATCGTGGTGGACAACGCATCCAGTGACGGCACCGCTGAATTTCTCTCGCAATGGGCGGCCGACAGCGGCCAGACGATCGTACTCAACACCGACAACCGCGGTTTCGCCGCCGCGAACAACCAGGGCCTGGCGATCGCCAACGGTGAGTACCTGGTGCTGCTCAATAACGACACGCAGGTTACCAGCGGCTGGGCGAGTACCTTGCGCCGGCATTTACAACGCAATCCCGAGCTTGGCCTGATTGGCCCGGTGACCAACAACATCGGCAACCAGGCCAGGATCGACATCGACTACACCAACCTCGCAGACATGCCACAAGCGGCTCGGCGCTTTACCTGCCGCCACCTTGGCGAGGTGGTCCGGCTGCCGACCCTGGCGTTCTTCTGCGTGATGATGCCGCGCAGTACCTACACGCGAATCGGCCCGCTCGACGAAGTGTATGGCCGTGGATTCTTCGAGGATGACGACTACTGCCGACGTGTCGAACACGCCGGCCTGGTGAATGCCTGCGCCCGCGATGTGTTTATCCATCACCAGCTTTCGGCATCGTTCGCGCTCATGAACCAGGATGAACGCCAAGCCCTGTTCGAGCGCAACAAGGCGATCTATGAAGCCAAGTGGGGTCCGTGGGAGCCCCATGAATATGAGTAACTAACGCAGGTCGTCCTGTGACAATAAAAATCCCCTGGGCGCGAAGCCAAGATCCCGGGCAGCCTCGGTATGCTCGAACACCAGGTCCTGGTTCATGCGCTGCGCCATCGCCGCCGACCAATGGCGGTAGCGTGGCAGTACTCGCAACAGCCACAACGTCATCCGGAACACCCAGAGCGGCACCGTGAGAAAACGCGGGCGGCGCTTCTGCGCGGTGAACACGCGGGAGACCATCTCCCGATAGGGCAATGTTTCTGCGCCGCTGAGGTTGTAGGCATGGCGGCACACCTGGGGTGCCTGCAACGCACGCACACAGGCGCTCGCCACATCCTCGGCATGCACGGGTTGACGCAGCCCCATCGCGCCCCCCAACAGCGGGAAAAAGCCGAAGCGCCGAATAAAGCGTGCGATCTCGGTGATGTTTTTGTCGCGGCCCTGGCCGTAGATCAAGGTCGGACGCAGGATGCCCCAGTGCACCCCGTGGTCCTGCGCCCACTGCTCAACACGCGCCTCGGCATCGCCCAACAGGTTGGCGAGGCGCCGCTCTGCGGAGTCGACGGAGTGGCTTTTGCTAAAGCGACTGGTGGAAGACAAGGCCACGACTTTGCGCGCTCCGCAGGCCTGCAGCAGCGCAAAATGCTGCGGCAGCGTCCAAATCGGTGCCACGCAGATCCAGTAGGGAATCGGCGCGGCATACGCGCTTACACCCGTCTCAGAAAGCCGTTGCCAACTGACCGTGTCACTGTCGCTGCCGTGCCGGGGCTGGCGGGAAAAAGCGACGACCTTGAACTGTTCGCGCACAAGCAACGCAAGCAGGCAGCGGCCTACCAGGCTGCTGGCCCCCAGCACACCGACCGTGACCTCAGGCATGCCCACTCCGGGTTCGTCCCAGCATCCAATTGAATCCATGGTAGATGCAGACCAAACCGAAGCGCAGCCACACCCCCAGGACCACCCACCACCACAACCCCTTGGGGTAGTTGACCCTGAAGAACTTTGCGTAGAACCGCACCATCCCTCGGTGTTTGTGCCACTCGACAAAAAACGGTCGATTCCGGCTACAGGCGCCCCGCCAGTGCATGACGCGCGCCTGTGGCACAAACACGACGCGCCACTGTTTCAGCTTGAAGCGCATGCACCAGTCCAGATCCTCGCAATGCAGAAAATAGCCTTCGTCCCAGAGGCCCACAGACTTCAACGCTTCACGCTTGACCAGCATGCAGGCACCGGAAATGGCTTCCACCGCGGCGGGCTCGGTGGGCAGCGGCTCACGATGCAACAGGAAGTCGGCGCACAGCGTGGGAAACACTCCATCCAGGCGCGATAAGCCAAAAGCCCGGACGAATGCTCTCCTGGGGGTCGGAAACACCCGGCGCCCGCCCGGCTGTTCGGACCCATCGGGGTTGCATAGAAAGCCCCCCACCATGCCCGTGGCTGCATCCGCGTGCAGCGCTTCCATCATGCCCTGCAATGAGCCCGGCAGCAGGACACAATCCGGGTTCAGGAACAACAATGCGCCGGCACTCGCCCCCCCCACACCGGTATTACAGGCCGAGGCAAAGCCCATATTCCGCTGATTCCGGATGATGCTCAGGCGGGTATCGGCCGGGCACTCATCCAGGTACGCCAGGCTGCCGTCAGTCGAAGCGTTGTCCACCACAATCACCCGCCGCGCGCCTTCCCTGAAGGCCGACGCCACGCATTCGCCGAGCAGCGTGCCGACGTTGTAGTTGACGACGATCACGTCGCAGTCATGGATGAAGCGTGGCGGCATCAAAACGCGCTTCCCATGAGTGTTGCAGTGCAAATGCACGGGCTTCGTCCGCATTGCGCTCACACTGCAAGGCGGCCTCGGCCAGCCCGGCAATATCGCTGTGCGAGTGACTGATGAAAACACCCGGCAGCCCTGAACGGCCATGCATCTCGCCGAAATCAGTCGAGATCACCGGCAATGCCAGGCCGCGGTATTCGTAGTACTTGATCGGATCGACCGACGCGGTGAGCAGGGTCTTTTTGAAAGGAATCAAGCCCACGTCGAACTCGGCCATGGCGGCCAACGCCGCGCCATGACTATCGGCAGGCAACACCACTACGTTGCTCGGCAAGTGCGCGGGCGCGGCGCCGAAGATCGGCCCCATCAAACGAATTTCATCGTTGGGCCTGGCTTCGGCCAAAGCCGCCACCCAGGCCCAGTCAAACCAGGTGGCCAGGGTGCCCACGTAGCCAAAAACCTTTCGACTCGATGACGTCGACGTCCGCTTTACGGCAGAGATCGCCGCCAAGTCCAGGCCGTTCAGCACCAGGCACACCTCGTTGCGATAACGCCGCCACTGTGCGTCGAGCACGGAACTCGATGTCCAGATGACGTCCACGCGCTGGGCGATCAGCCGCTCACGGCGCGCCAGGGCCGATCGCGAGAGGCCGGTATAAAACGCCGGGAAATCGTCCATCGCGTCATACAAGGACGCGCAGTGACGAAGCCGCTGCAACAACAGATGTGCCAGGACCGAGGGCTTGCCGACCACGAGCAAGGCTGGGGAGGCGTGGGTGAATTGTTCGATCCTGCTCAATGCATGCCGCCAGCAAAAGCGGTTCACCCAGCCCGAGCCCGGTAGAGGTTCTATCGGTAGGCCGCCAGGCTTGATCAACGTGAGCCATGGTGGCGTGCCGCTGGGTGGACTGGTTTGCGCGCAGGGCGCAGCCGCCTTGAGATCGCTCCACCTGGGCAGCCGCGTGGGATAAGGATCGACCCAGAGCACCGACGCCCCCGTGCGGCTGTGCATCCAATCGACAAACTTGTGCGGCCGCTGGGCGAAGCTGTACCAGGGCAACGGCGAGAGAAATACCAGGCGTTTCAAGAAAAGTGCTCGCGCAGGACCTTCACGATACGCCCGGCAGCCTGCCCATCGCCGTAGGGCGAAACACCTCGTACCATGCCACGGTAGGCCGACTCATCGTCAAGCAGGCGCTGCGCCTGCTCGATGATACGTTCATAGTTGGCCCCCACCAGCTTGACGCTGCCCTGCTCCACCGCTTCCGGGCGCTCGGTTTCATCCCGCATGACCAGCACCGGCTTACCCAGCGCCGGCGCCTCTTCCTGGACGCCTCCCGAGTCGGTCAGGATGAAATACGCCGCTTTCATGGCGGCGATGAACGCCGCGTAACCCAGCGGCGCGCACAGCCTGAAGTTCGGTATACCTGCCAGGCACGCCTGGGCGACGTCCTGGATATTCGGGTTCGGGTGCACAGGGTAGAGAAACTGAACCCCAGGGTTGTTCTCGGCAAGGGTGCGCAGCGCTCGGCAGATGTCGAGAAACGGCGCGCCAAAATGCTCCCTGCGATGGGCCGTCACCAGCACCAGGCGCTTGCTCGGATCAAGATCAAGGCCGATCTCCACCTCACTGGCCGCGGTCATGAGCAGGGCATCGATCACCGTGTTGCCCGTAACGAAAATGTCCCCACTGGCTACGCCTTCTTTCAGCAGGTTTTGCCGAGTGCCTTGCGTTGCCGCGAAGTGCCAGTGCGCTAATTTACCGGCAATGACCCGGTTGGCTTCCTCGGGGAACGGATGCTGCAGATCCCACGTGCGCAGGCCGGCCTCAATATGCCCCACCGGTATACGCCGATAAAAACAGGCCAGGGCACAGGCCATCACCGTGGTGGTATCGCCTTGCACCAGAACCGCATCGGGCCGTTCTTCGAGCAGGACAACATCCAGCTTGAGCAATAACTGCCCGGTCAGGGTGGCCAAGGTTTGATTGGGTCGCATGACGTCCAAGTCGATATCGGGCTCGATGCCGAAAAACGCCAGGACCTGATCCAGCATGTCGCGATGCTGTGCCGTGGCGACCACACGCACATCGACCCAGCCCTGCTGCTTCAAGGCCAGAATGACCGGGGTCATTTTGATCGCTTCGGGACGCGTTCCGACCACGCAAAGAATTTTTTTTACCGACACATCAAGCCTATTTCCCTATTCGATAAGTGGCTGAATCGCTCAGGCGTTCAAGCTCATGCTCACGCACATTCCGCTGTGCTGTTTGGATGCTGTAATGGTGAAAATCCGGACTGCGGACAGCGAGAGTGCGGCGTCGAGACAGGTTCGTAGCGGGTCTCGACGCCCATACTGCAGCATAGACACAGACTGCAATACCTGCACGGTGGATGGACTAAAGGACGGCCTGGTCCCGAGGAATTCCCGCAAATCTACGCCAGGGAATGAGCGCACCGGTTCATGCCTGATGAGGGTGCTCTGGAAATGACGTGACCGACCCGTCGTTCGAGCCTGAAGACCGGCCAGTTACAGTGCATAACAGGCCAAGGCGGCTATCCGTTTTTTTGCAGCGCCTGTGAAAACGCCTGCTCAGGCCTGGCTGATATCCAGCAATCGAGGCATGGCGATCGCCAGATAGTCCTGCGTATCGAGCACCATCGACGCATCCAGCCGCCCCGCGTTGAAGGCTATTTCGGCGTAGCCTGTGGTCAAGGCCGGATCGACGATCAATTGAATCCGCTCATCGAAAACAAAAGGAGGGATGGCGCCGATCCGGCACCCGGTCAGTTCCATGGCGGTTTCGGCCTTCACCAGCTCGGCTTTTTTCCCGCCCAGGGCCGCTCCGACTTTCTTCATGTCCAGCTTCTGGTCGCCCGGCAGTATCACCAGCGCATAGGGGCCGGCCTGACCCTTGAGGGCGCAAAGCATGGCCTTCGCGCCTTGGCCGGGCTCGGTGCCACGGATTTCGGCGACGCGCGCCGACTGGCCCTCGGCATCGTGCATCAACACCCGGTAGGACGCAGAGCGGGCATCGAGTAGTGCCACGAGGCGATCAAACATGGGATGCATGTAGTTTTCCTCTGGTTTACAGGAACAGGTCGTAGGACAGCTTGCTGATCAGAATCACCAGTAACACCAGGAATAGAGCCCGGACAAATGGCACGCCTTTATGAACCGCCAGCCAGGTGCCGGTGAGCGCGCCCAGGATGTTGAATGCCGCCATGGGGATTGCGATCAGGTAGAGCACGTTACCCGTCGGAATGAAGAATATCAGTGCGGCTACGTTGGTCGCGATGTTCACTAGCTTGGCCGATGCCGAGGCATGGAGAAAGTCGAAGGCGAAGCAGCGGATAAACAGGAAGATCAGGAAGCTGCCAGTGCCGGGACCGAACAGACCATCGTAGAAACCGATGGCGCCGCCGATGACGATCGCCAGCAGTTTTTCCTTGGTACCGATGCGCATGGGTTTGTGCAGGGCGCCGAAATCTTTTTTCCAGAAGGTGTAGATCGCCATCAGCACAATCAACACCAGCACCGCCGGCCGGATCATCGACTGGGGTACGAACGACACCGTGGCAGCTCCGAAGAAAGCCATGACAAAGGCCGCGCAGGCGGCAGGGATCACAAGCCCCCAGTCGATCACCACCTTGCGCACGAAGGACCGGGCCGCGAATGCGGTGCCGCAGGCGGCCGCGACCTTATTGGTCCCCAGCAGCGCCGCCGGTTGAGCGGTAGGTAGCACGTTGAATAGCGCGGGAATCTGGATCAGTCCGCCGCCGCCCACCGCCGCATCGATCAGGCCAGCGGCGAAGGCGAACACGCAAAGGATGACAATATCGACCATGAAATCAGGCTCTGACTATGTAGGGTTGATGGGGGTCCAGCGGTACCACGCGTGCCGGATCATTGACCCCGAAGACACGCAACATCCAGCGATCACGGCCGTCGTAGCGGGGGGTAAAACCATCCCGGGCATGCAGGGTTTGCTGGTTCTTGAAGATCAGCATGTCCCCCGGTTGCAGCATGATGTGGTGCACGACATCGGGATGATTGGCGGCGGCGGCAAACAGCTGGATGGCAAACTGCGCAGGGGCGCAGGTCGCTTCGACACTCGCTTTGTTATAGCGGCAATACAAGCCATCGGTTGCGCTTCTGTAGAGCAAGGGGACGTTTTCCAGCACATTCCCCTGCTTGCCGAAGGAGGCCGGTCGGCGAACGGTGAAGTTCGGTCGTGACAGTTCTTCTTCGACGTAGGCCGGCAGAATGGCCAGCACCTCGTCAATGGCGACGATGCGCGTCGGCACGTCGAGCTCGCAGCGCAGGCCGGTCAGGGACAGGTACTCCGGACAGGCCGACAACTGCGAGACGGGTTCGCAGGTCAAAGGCAGGTGAGGGTTGTCGACATGCATGTCCAGATCCGCGCGCGAGCCATAGGAGCTTTTTTCGGTCTCTCGCTTGCGCTTGGGCGATACGTGACGGAACACGGTGTCGGTGCTTTCGCCCTCGTACGCCAGCGGACGGGTTTGCAGAGTGTGCAGCACGGACAAAATAGCCCCGGCCAGAATCGACAGGTTCTCGATACCCGGCTCCAGGTCATAGGGCGTGGCAGGCAGTTGCGGGTCCAGCGGCAGCCCCCTGACGATCATCGCCACGTCACGGGCTTGTGGAAAATTGCGCAGCTGCTGGATTTTCTCGGTGCCCAGGACACTTTCCAGCAACCGCCCCAGGGCCGGCATGTGGCGGATCCCCGAGGCGCTATCGGTCACGTCCAGCGATGCCAGCCCGGCCTGAAGTGTGCGTTGTTCTTCCAGCGACAGATGAATTTCCGGTATCTCCCGTCGGGTCGAAGTCACTGATTTTTTTTCCAGCCTTTCATGAATGACTTCATCAATACACGCTGCGGCTTTCCCGATTACTTCATCCAGCTTCGACACGTCCTTGCGCTCCTGTTTGCACCATCCTTGTGGGTTGAACGGGAAGGTTAACGGAAGGGCCTTTTTTGTGTTGCAATGCCGCGTTGTGAAAAATGCAATGAGGTGGAAAGTGGCATTGAATATGTTGGGGGAACTTGAAGCCTTCGCGACCGTGGCTCGCAAGCGCAGCTTCGTCGCCGCGGCACGGACGCTGGGGCGCTCCCCCAGCGCACTGACCCGTGCCGTTCAAGCCCTGGAGGAAAGTGTGGGGCTCAAGTTGTTCAATCGCTCGTCCAATGCCGTGAGCTTGACCGAAGCGGGCGAATGCTTATTGCCCCACGCGTACAAAATGCTCGATCTGCAACGTGAGGTGGATGAAGACCTGGCCGGTCTCAGCGGCCTGGCCTCCGGCTGGATCCGTTTTTCCGCCCCCGAGGTGCTCGGACACGGGGTATTGCCCCGGTTGATCGCGCAATACTGCGAGCGTTATCCAGACGTTAACATCGATGTGATTTTCACTGATGAGATCATCGACCCGGCCAAGAGCAAGCTGGACTTCTCGATTCGCGGTGCGTTTCCACAATCCAGCGACCTGATCGGCTTTGCGCTCTGGAGTTACTCACGTTACCTGTATGCCAGCCCCGGCTACCTGGAGCGCAACGGCATGCCCGACTCCATCGAGACACTGGAGTCGCATTCGCTGATCCTGCATACGGCGCCGCGGATTCTCAAGGAGTGGAATTTTCGCAGCGAGGAGCAGGCCATCAGCTTTCGGGTTCATCCAAAATTTCGTTTCAGCTCCGGCCTGGCAGTATTCCAGGCAGCCCTGGCGGGCGTCGGGATCGCCCGCCTGGCGGATTGGATGGCGGAACCCGAAGTGGAAACTGGGCGCCTGCTCCGGGTGTGTCCTGAGTACAAGCTCACCTCCAGCAGCGGTGAGAGCCCACAGATGCACGCGGTATACCCGGCCGGAAACTTGCCGCTGCGGGTGAAGGCATTGATGGAGATGATCCGTGGCTTAGGTGAAAGCCTCGAATGTAAACGCGGCTCAGCACCTCTATGAAGCCGGCCCTCAAGTCGTTGTGAGGGGGATTCATTCAAGCATTCTGAATCGCCCCGGCACCGTAGACATCTCCAGCCTGCCAGGCTACGTTCATTAATGAGGCGTCATGGGAGGAAGATAGAGGGTGTAAGCGCTGACCTTAGATTCCTTGTTCAAACTCTATATTGGGCTCCACTCCAAGTACTCCCGCGGGCAAGCAAAGCGTGTGTTACTCGGCGATTCAGCCATCCAATTTGGTCATGCCAAAATCACAATGGAAGTCACGGAGCAACTGAGTGACTGGCTCTCCCATCAAGCTCACACCAATGCAGTTGCAATCTTTCTGGAACGCCAGGCAAATCCCAGCACCATCAGCAGCCCTAGCCCCGCCACTGCCGCTCCAGCCAGGGAAATCGCCGGATAACCTAGCCCTGCATTGATCACCGCACCGCCCAGTGCCGCACCAATCGCATTGCCGAAGTTAAACGCACCGATGTTCACCGCCGAGGCCAGATTGGGCGCGTCCTTGGCAGCTTCCATGACGCGCATCTGTAGCGGCGGCACCAAGGCGAAACTGGCGATACCCCATATCAGGATGGCAATGGCCGCCGGCAGCGGCCAACGCATCAGTACCGTAAACGCCAGCAACACGAGAATCAGCACGCTCAGCGAAACGATCAGTGTGCGATCTATCGAGCGGTCGGCGGCCTTGCCGCCCCACATGTTGCCCAGTGTCAGGCCCACACCGAACAGAACCAGCATGGCGGTTATGTAGGCGGTGGACGCGTGGGTCTCGCTGCTAAGGATCGGCGCGATGTAGGTGAAGACGGTAAACATTGCGCCCGAGCCGACTACCGTGAGGGCCAACGCGCCCAGCACCGGGCCACGGCCCAGTACGCGAATTTCGGCCATTACACCGACGCTTGGCGGCGCCTTCAGGTTGGGCAGGGCGAACCACAACGCGGCCATGGCGACCACGCCGAGGCCGGTAATGCCCCAGAATGCAGTGCGCCAACCGAACATTTCGCCAAACCAGGCGGCCAGCGGCACACCGCCAATGGTCGCCAGGGTGAGGCCCATAAACATTGCCGCGACCGCTCCGGCACGTTTCTCAGGGGCGACCACGCTGGCAGCAACGATAGAGCCAACGCCAAAGAACGCACCGTGGTTCAGTGAGGTCACCACCCTGGCGATCATGAGGCTGTAGTAATCGGTCGCCAGGGCTGACATCAGATTACCCAGGGTGAAAATCGCCATGAGTCCGATCAGCAGATAGCGCCGGGGGATCCTGCCGGTAGTCAGGGTCATCAGCGGCGCGCCGAGCAGTACACCCAAGGCGTAAGCACTGACCAACAGTCCCGCAGCGGGAATAGAAACGCCGAGATCCGCAGCGATGCCCGGCAACATGCCCATGGGGGCGAACTCGGTAACACCGATGCCAAAGGCACCTATGGCAAGTGCGACAAGTGGTGGATTGATACGCATGGAAGGCTCCTTATCTATGCCGCCAATGCTACGATCCAGCGTTTTAAGGCGGTAGATAGCATTTTTGGCAATCACCTATGCGTAAGGGGCACAAATGGACTTCAACGGCAGATCCGGTGACATGCTCGTGTTCGCCACCGTGGCGCAGGAAGGCAGCCTATCGGCTGCCGCGCGTGCATTAGGGCTCACACCCTCGGCGGTCAGTCGGATCATCGCGCGTACCGAACAGCGCCTTGGCACCCGACTGCTGTTGCGCACCACCCGAGCGATCAGCTTCACTGCCGAGGGCGAGGCTTTCCTGCGCGGCGCCCGGCGTATCCTGGCCGATATGGCCGAGGTGGAAGAAGCCATCGCCGACCAGGGCGTACCCAGGGGCCGATTGCGGGTCAGTGCCGCCCTTGGCCACGGGCGGCTGGCCATCGTTCCCTTGGTGGCGGCATTCAGCGCCCGCCATCCGAACATCTTGGTCGACCTCACCCTCGGCGACGAAGTGGTCGATATTCTCGGCGGCCAGGCCGATGTGGCGGTACGTTTTGGCCATCTGCCCGACAGCCCGCTGACCGCGCGCAGGATCGGCGACACCGGCCAGGTAGTGGTGGCATCGCCCGAGTATCTGCAACGCCACGGCATCCCTCGCGAACCGGAAGACCTGCTACGGCATAACTGCCTGCGCTTCAACTTCCGGCGTGCCGAACCCAACTGGCCGTTCATCCGCGACGCAAGAGAGTTCTCCCTGAAGGTCTGCGGCAACATCGAATGCAGCAGTGGTGAAGCGCTGGCACAACTTGCGCGAGTAGGTGCGGGCATTGCGCGTATCGGCGAGTTCAGCGTGAGCGAGGATCTGCAGCGCGGTGACCTGATACCGCTGCTGGAAGCCTGGAACCCCGGCGACCGGGAACCGATTCATGCGGTGTTCGTAGGCGGCTCGGCAATGCCGGCGCGGGTGCGATTGTTCGTAGACTTCTTGCTGGAGCATCACCGGATGTAAGCGGTGGCGTCAGCTGATTGAACGGATCATTGGAATGGATCAGTGAGAGATTAGGAATGCAGGTGTGCGAAATGACCTGGTCGGCCCGGGTCTCGTTGTTCGCGATCAGTTGATAGGTTCCACCGGGCGCCTCGTGCGATAGCGCATAGAACGACGACAGCGACGGCTGATTGTCCAGATCGATGAGCAGGGTACGGATCCCTGCATCGGCGCAGAACGCGCCCAGATTGACGCCAACCGCAGTTTTACCCGGCCCGCCTTTGGTTGAAACGACCGCAGTGACTTTCATGATATTGACCTCGGAATCGTAGGATTTGAGGTGCATTCATGCGGGTCACGCTGTGCGCTTTGATCACCCCGGAAAAATCCAAGGCAAAAAAAAGCCTGCATCGCTGCAGGCTTTCCTTATCTGGCTCCACGACCTGGACTCGAACCAGGGACCCAATGATTAACAGTCATTTGCTAGCTGTTAGTCGCAACGGTGCCACGGAAGAGCGTGGTGGAGAGATAGGGTTGCTGCATAGCGTGCGCTGTATGAGCTCAGCACGCCACGAAAGTTAGTCGTGTTGGATTGGGTTGTCAAAGCGTGGTAAAGCAATGACTTGTAGGAAAAGGAGGCGGCGGCAGTCAGCTAACGGGCGGACTTCAGAGGGGGGTTGTAACAATACGGGGGAGCAGTAACAGAGTTCAGACTAAGGTTAAAACGACAAACCAGATAATAGAGTCGTGCCCCCCTTTCTCTGTCTGAGAGTTCCCTTATTTTCTCACCTAAGTAGCCAGCCCTCTCGCCAACAAACTCCGACGCATGAGAACCAGCCATATTACTGATGGCCTCAGCTGAAACTTAAACATAGATCTTTAGTTGATTAGTTATCGATCACCCACTTTTATACCCCAGAGCGCCACGCACAAAATTATCCAGCAGCAAATAAATAGCATCCTCTCCTCTGCCCATAATCCAGTCAGCAAAATATCAGGCATCTGAGGCAATCAGGAATCAACGCCAACAACTTGCATCATCCAGTCCTCCCTAAGCCCAACCAAAATATTCATAACATTCGAATACGTTAAAAAAGGTATAGATAATGATATGTTAGATGCCCCACAAACTATGTCCAAAGGAACAAAAAAATCCAAGTCACCTGAGTGACTAGCATTTGAGAATAACTCCACACTTAGGTGACTTCGGATACTAAAAATATCACCATAAAAAACCTTACACATCAACTCACCCCCCCCAAAAGCAAAACCATCCAGATATATATCTAACCGCCCTTCTTCAAGATTGGTAGAAAATATGACTTGGCCATCTTCAGCCTCCGTATAAAAATGGCCTCGACCTAAAGCCTGTATGCTTTTCATTCTTTTCTCAAGAGTTCGACGAATTTTCATTTTCCAATACCCTTTAAAAACTCCTTCAAGCCATCTTTTGTCGCTGGAAAGCTGAAGGAAAAGTTCTGATTGACATTATTAATGCTACCAGTCCCGAGCATAGAGCCTTCCGGTGATGCATAGCGCCCTCTCAACGTAATTGTTTTTGCGCCTTGGGACTGAGAGTAAGCAAGCATTTTCTTCAACGGCCCAACCAACTCAGCTGCGCCATCGGCGCCAACCCCGAAAAATCCTTTAGATGTTCCAACTGCAAATTCATCAAATATTATTTCATTATTATTCAGAGTGACTTTTGGCGAGTAAATCGTTCCTACACCATTCGCTGCATCAAAAGATGCTTTTCCTAAGTCCTTGGGTATTCCTTTCGCACTAGCCTTGCCCACACCAAACAGGACAGCAGCCCATTTGGAATACCAACCAATCGTTTGGGGCGCCACATCAATGCCTACCTCCGCAGCCGCATTACTCGCTGCGCCTAACACGCCTTGGGCGATACCTACCGCGAGTACTTTGTTTAGGGAATTATAGTTCATCAAGTCAACCGCTCCCAGCATGCGCGACACCTCATCAGGTAAGCTACCACTGGCTCGTACTTGAGAAATCAGCTCATGCGTTTTGTTATTGCTCACAACCCAATCGCCGTAAAGCTCCCTACATTTCACAGGGTCACTCTCGCAGATGCCATTTAGACGTTTTTCATTTTCCTCATTCAAATCAGCATATTTATTAATGAGTTTGTCGCAGGTATTTGTAGCTTCGCAGGTCTTCGCTTCACCTATTAGTGCCTCAATTTCTTTGTGCTGCAGTTCGTTATAAATCGTTCCCTGCTGCGCTACCCAGCCTGCAACCTCCTGGTCTTTTGCACTCCCTCCCAAACCTGCCGCAACCGTCATTCCGATCAATTGAGAAGTCATGGCTAAGAGCCGCTCGTGGGCCGCACCTGGGAACAAGTCGTCCCCAAATGCTTGCACCAGCGCTTTGTTAGCGCCTGCTGCAATTGCACCAGAGGCGAAATCTCCACCTGCAGCCTCCGCGATCAGTCCCCCAACGATCGCGTGTACCGCTACTTTAGTGGAAAGCTCTGAACCAACCAGCTTCGTACCCACCTGCTCATAAATCATTCCAGATAGAAGGCTCGCACTGAGATCAAGGGCCGCTTGGCCAATATTTCTAGTAAAACTGCCGCCATTCACGACGGTTTTAAGCGCAGAATTGACAGCGAGTTGTCTCCCTAAATCTGCTGCAGTGAATGCTCCAGTCACACCAAAAAGCTTTGCTATAGGGCCACTAAGTCCTGCGATCGCGTAGCCTTTCAGGCTGTCAGAAGAGGTTACATCCTTAGCAATATCTCCCAAGTTCCCTTTGTTATTGATAGCGCTCGTAGCTGTTTTCACAGCAACTCCTGTGTACACAGCGCTTGCGGCGAGGCCTGTAGTGGAAGTAGCTGCAGCGCCTACAAGTTCGGCCCCCAATCCCCAAGTAAAATAGGTGACTATGATAGCAATCACCAGGGCTGCACCACCTCCCAAACTTGAGTTGTTATATTTGAAGCTCTCGTGAATTTCTTGGACCTTGCGCCAGTCCACATCACCACGCTTCTCCGCCTCTTTAAGCCAAGCTAGTTGCGGATCTGCCTTGACCATTGCATCGATAGCTTGGCTGACCGTCTGCTGATTAACGTGTTTTACGTCGATGTTCAGTCCATCGACGGCCTTGATCACAATGCTGCCCTTGGCAGACATCTGAGTCTGCTTGAAGGTCTCGTCGGTGTTACCGGCACCGCTCATGCTGTTCCAGGCGAAGCTGCTTTTGCTTTTTTGGTGACTTTCTTGATGAAGATCCTTCATCCCTTCGAAGCTGACACTGCCACCACTGACAATCGTCAGATCTTCTCCACTTTCCAACCTGGCAACCTGATATTTCTGGTCACCCTGGCTCTGAATTGTAAGATCGCCCCCAGTCTTGATCTGACTGCCTATATTGCTGACTTTCATCAACTCATCACGCTGAGTTTTCCCTGAGCCGAACCCTCCTCCTCTTTTCATGTCGTACAGCGAATAATCGCTGTCCTCAGCTGAAAGCAGTCCGAGGTTCTTGGCCGCAACGAGGTAGGCTTCATCACCCGCGCTGATACGACTGGCAATCAACGCCAGGTCTTTACCCGCGCTCAACGTCACATCGCGGCCGGCAGTTACACTCGTGGATATCTGGCTGACGTGGTCTTCTTGGCGCTTGGTGCTGGATGTCTTGGAATAGGAGTGCTGCTCATCAGCGCCTGAGGCCAAGTAGATATCGCCGCCCGAGCTCATCGATACGTCGCGCTTGGCCTCGATTTCGCTGGCAATCGCAGTGAAGTCACGCCCCGCAGTCACTTTCAGATCACGCCCGGTCTCAACACTTGAACCACTCTGGGTAATTTCCTCGGAGCGATTACGCTTGCCCCCATTCATCGTGTCGTGCTGTTGCGCAGCAATCAGATTGACGTCGCGCCCAGCAACGATGGTGGTGTCATTGCCGCTTTGCAGCACGCCACCTTCACTGGTGACGTCACGACCGGCCCTGATGCTCAAGTCGCTGACAGCTTCGATGCGGGCAGCGCTGTCGATGTAATCGTTGTGTTTGGAGAAGCCGATGTTGTAACCCGCACCGGTCATGGTGCGCTCGTTGATCACGTCGCCGTTGATCGCAGTCATCGACACATCGCGCCCCGCAATAATGCCGCCGGACTTGTTGACGATACTGTTACCGGCCAGCAGGTCCAGGCGATTCCCGGCCTCGATCAAGCCTCTGTTGATCAGGTCGTTGCCCGCGACTGCCGACAGGTTATTGCTTGCGCGCAATGTTCCAGCGTTTTCCAGGTCTTTCCCGGCGATCAAGTTCACATCTTGGCCCGCTATCAGCGCGCCATTGGGCGCCAGGCGACCGTCGGCCTGGGCCAGGTACAACACTGGTACCAGCACTTTTTCTCCGTTGACCACGTGCTCTTCCAGCCAGACGATATCGTGGGTCAGTGCAGCCACTTGCTGCCCCGTCAGCGACACTCCTACCGATAGGCCGAGAGCCTGTTTGCTGCGGATAGCGTTGTCCATCAGGTAACGGAATACCGCCTCGTCCGAGGTCTGGCCGTCGATAAACCGTTGCCCGGTACGCTCGACAATGGCCTGCTGAATCAAGCGCTGTTCATAAAGACCATCACCCAAGCGTTTGGCGCTTTCATCAGGCTGATATCCAAGGCCTGCAAGCAAGTAATCTGAGCTCATGAACTGCTTGAGATCAGTGAGTACAGGGTTGGTTTCGACCAAGTATTTATGTGGCTGAGAGGTCGCCTTGCTTGAAGGTAGGCCTTCCACGCGTGTAATAGTCTGACGACTGACTAACGAAGCTTCCCCGCCAACAGGCTGACCTACCGATGCCACACCCACGACGGCGGCCAGCGGAGTAACACCAGGAATGCTTAGGTCGGGGGCTGTAACATCATGCTGACTATCGTCTACGTGAGTCGTGCGATCTACGTTGATGTTACTCGCCTCGCGGGCGGCGACAGTCACTTGAGGAGTGCTCGCCGTGATGAGGCCTGCATCGTCGAATTGGATCGTACGCCCTTGTTTTTCAGGCATGGCTTGTTGGCGCTGAGTCAAGCCGATGTCAGCTGCGCCCATGGTCCAACTTTGCGCTTCAGGACGAGCCTGCCCCGCCTGCTGGGTGCTCGCGCCCTGCTCGCTCAAGCGGAACAGGCCGTTTTTGCCGCTGGGCAGGCTGAACCCCGGCAGCGTCAATGGGTCGACTTTCTGCTGAGCTAGATCCGGAGGCAGTTGGCGATTGAGGCTGATGATCGTGGAGTTGCCAGTACCTGAAACCTGGGTATCGATGTCGCGAGATGATCCGGCAACGGTTGTACTAAATGAACGCTCGACACCGTTCGTGATTTTGTTGGCCGCATTGATGGACACATTACCGCCGGCTTGAATAACGGCAGGTACAAAACTGGCCCCTGGAGAAGCAATTATTTTTTCGGCGAACGGTGTGGCGTTGAGGATTTCTGCCGGGGCCTGAACAGTGACGCCTGGTATGAAGTTAGCTTTAGGGACTTTCGCGCCAACCCCTCCCTTTGGCCCGAAATTCAATGTATAGGTTGCAATAGCTTGACCACGATCGCTGGGCTGCTTAAGTCCAACGCCGCTTTCCTGTTCTGCCGCGTTCCAGAAACGAATACTCCGGTTATACCTTGGGTCGTTTTTCGCGTTGTAGTTAAATATCCGCGACCACAGATCCACGCTGGGGCGCATCGTTATATACTTGAGACTCTGATACCCCCCCAGTGCACTGGCTGTGTTGTTAAAATCATTAACTGCAATGTTGATATCGCTGACAGCGGAAACAGTAGAGTTAAAGTTCTCGAACTTATCACCCTGCACACTCAGCTTTTTGCCCGACACGAGACTGGCCGCCACCTGCTCACCCGTGGCCTCGACATTAAAGTTTTGCTGCCAGACGAGATGAGAGGTGAAAACACCATTCTGTCCGACATAGCTACAGTCAAGGCACCTCACCCCAATCGAGGCAGACACCGCGTTCGTGGCCTTGACACTGAAACTCTCCATCTTATTCGCCACAACCGCTGCCTTAAGCGACATATCCCCCGTCGACTCAATCCGCCCAGACAGGTTATCCACCCGCGCTGCACGCTCAACACCGTTATATCCACCCACCTCGACCCCGCCGAGGCTGTAAACATCGCTGTAGGTGTTGGTCAACGTCCCCACCTGCAACTTCATGTCGCCACCGCTGAGCAACAGCGAACCCTCATTGGCCCGAATCCGTTCGTTGGTCAGGGTCTGCGCATTGATCAGTAAATTCTGTGCGCTCGCCAAAGTGCCCAAGTTACTGACTCCGCCGGCGTTGATCGTCATGCCACTGTTGGAAGTCAAGCGCCCCCGGTTGGTCAACTGCCTGGCCACCGTCACGTTGGTCAGCCCTCCACCGGCCATGCTTGCCGGCTCGTTAAGAGTCATCTGCGCCGCCAATACGTCCAGCGCCCCAACGCTGCTAACCCGTCCATCCCCCTGGTAATTGCCGGTCAATTGCAACGCCAGGCTGCCGTCACTGGCAATCACCCCGTTGTTCGTCCAGTTCCCGCCCTTGCCTTCCAGGCGCGTAGACGCCAGCAGTTGGCCGGTTTGCGTTTGGGTGAAGTTATTGACGTTAACGTTCAGGCGCCCGGCCTGGATCACGCTGCTGTTGGTCCAGGTGTCGGCGTTAAGTGTCAGGCCACCACGGGTGACGATGCTGCCGCCTGCACCGATGACGTTGGGCAAGGAAATATCAAAGTCACCCTCGCCCACATGCAACAATTGGCCGCCGCTGTTCTGGAAGTTGTTCGCCGCCAGGGTCAGGTCGGTGTTGGCGGTTTCTACCACGCCATTGCGGTTATCAAACAGATTGCCGATCTCGAACAGAGTCTTGCCTTCGCGTCCCAGGGCGCGCAGCTTGCCGCCCTGGTTGTCGACGCTGTCGGCAGCCACGCTCAGTGTTGTATCGCTTTCAATCACACCCGAACGGTTGACCAGTACGCCGCCCACGCCCAGGTCGATCGCGCCGCCGGCCATTTGCCCGGCGCTGTTGTCCAGGTTCAGGCCTGAGAAACGCAACAACCCTGTGGCGAACGCGGCGCCGTTAGCGTTGGCGAAGTAGTCGGCGTTGACCACGGTGTCGCCCGCCAGTGCGGCGATGCGGCCACCCTGATTGTCGAGGCTTGCAGCGGTCAGGTTCAGGCGTTGGCCTTGGGCGATGCCGCCCAGGTTGCTCTGGTCATAGCCGTTACGCAGAACGCCGGTCACTTTGGCATCCAGCAACCCCTTGAGGCTGGCCAAGGTACCGCCACGATTATCCAGCGTGTTGGCTTTCAGGTAAGTGTCGCCGGTTTGCGCCAGCAGTTTGCCGCCCTGATTGTCGATGTCGCCAGTGATGTCCACATTCAGGCCGTTCTGGCCTTGCACCCTGCCCTTGGCGTTGTTCAGGCTGGAAGCGTTCAACTGCACATCAGCGGTCTGGCTGTAGATCAGCCCATCGGCCTGGTTTTGCAGCACGCCGCTGGTGGTGATTGCCACCCCTTCCTTACCGGCGATGGTGCCGCGCTCGCTGTTGTTCAGCCCGCCGGCAAACAGCGTCAGCAGACCTTGGCTGGCGATCTGACCGTCTGCGTCGTTGTAGACTTGGTTTGCTCGTTGCAGCAGCAACGGACCAACGCTGGCGAGTTTGCCGCCACCGTTGTTGAGGTTGCCAAGCAGGTCAAGGGTCAACCGGCCGTTGCTGACCAGGATGCCGCCGTTGTTGGTCAGGTCCGTGCCGGTGATGGACAGGGCTTGCTGGGCGTTGATCGTGCCGGAGATGTTAGCCAGCGTGGTCGCTTGCACATCCAGGGCGGCGCCGCTGTCAATCAGGCCGCCGTTGGCATTGCTCAGTAGCCCGGAGACAGTCAGGCTCTGCCCCGCTACGCTGGAGAGAACCCCCTTGTCCCGGTTATCCAGGCTGGCCGCACTGACGTCCAGCCGGCCCTGGCTGACCAGTGCGCCCTCCGCGTTGTTGAGCAACGCCCCCGTCAGGCGCACATCCACAGCACCGTTGCGGCTGGACAGCGTTCCATGATTACTGTTGTCGAGGCTCTCACCACTGACTTTCAAGCCTTGCCAGCCGGACATCAAGCCATTCGCTGCGTTAAGCAGGTTACCTGCATTGAGCGTTAGCGCCTGGCTGCTGATCAGCTTGCCGGCGCTGTTGTCCAGGGTGCGCGCCGCCATCGAAAAGCTTTGCTGGCTGGAGATTTCACCGCCCTGGTTGTTGAGGTCACGCAGGTTTTTCAGGGTCAGCGGGCCGTCGGCAAGGAGCAGGCCGTTACGGTTATCCAGGTCGCTGTTGTTAAGGTCAATGGTCACGCCCTGCTCGCCGACAATACGACCGCCCGCCACTGCCAGGGCATTGACGTCGATGCCCAGCGCACCTTTAGCTGAAACCTCACCACCGCTGCCGGTATTGAGGCTGGCAGCGGTCAGGCTCAGGCTGCCTTTGCTGTTGATCAGGCCGCCCACAGTGTTATCCAGGGCCATGGAGTTGAGAGTGACAGCAGCGCCCAGCACGTTGCCATTCTGGTTATTCAAATCCGCACTTTGTACGGTCAGCGTTTGCGCCGCGCTGATCAAACCCTGCTCGGTGTTCATCAGCAGTCCATCACTCGTCAACTGCAGGTCACTGCGGCTACTCAAGGTGCCGCCACGGTTGTCCAAGGCCGCCGCGCGAGCATCAAGGCTGGCTGCGCCGATCAGGCCTTTGATGTTGCTCAGCGCCTGGTTGACGCGCAGGGTCAGACCTTGGTTGCTGAGCAGTTTGCCGTTGCTGTTATCCAGGCTTTGCGCGGCCAGGGTGAAGGCTTGGCCGCTGGAGATTTCGCCGTGCTGGTTGGTGACGGTGTTGAGGTTGTTGAGCAACAACGGGCCCTTGGCGTTGAGCAAGCCGCCTGTGTTATTCAATACGCCGTTGTTCAGGTCCAGGCTCAAGCCGGCGTTGCTGAACAGCTTGCCCCCTTGCTGGTCCAACCCGGTGACGCTGGAGGTCACGCCCTGCTCGCCGCCGATGTTGCCGCCGTTGTTCAACTGGCCGGTAGTCAGCGTCAAGGTGTCGCCGCTGTTGAGGCGACCTCCCTGGTTATTCAGCACGCCTGTGGTGACTGAGACCGGGCCCTTGCCGCTGATAGTGCCCTGTTCGTTACCGATGTTGGCACTGCGCAGCGTCAGGTTGCCATCGGTGACTAATTTACCACTGTGGTTATTCAGATTTTCGGTGACGGCGACGTTCAGGCCTTGGGCACTGGAAAGGCTGCCCTCGCTGTTATTGAGGCTGCGCGCCTTGATACTCAGCGTATCTTCACTGCCCAGCACACCTTGGCTGTTGTCCAAGTCGCCTGCCAGTTCCAACATCAACGGTTGTTGGCTGAGCAGCTTGCCACCGTTGTTGTCCAGCGACGTGCCGGTCAGGGTCAGGCGCTGGCCGCTCATTACACCCAGTGTGCGGTTGATGATCTGATCAACCGTAAGGCTCAGGCCGCCTTCCGCATACACCACGCCCTTGTCACTGTTGTTCAATTGCTGGCCGGTGACGGCGACGTCGGCGTTGCCGGTCAGCTCACCGGCGCGGTTGTCGATCATATCTACGTCGAGTTTCAGCGCTTTTGTGGCGCCTACCAGACCATTACGGTTATCCAGGCTGGCGCCGCGCAGGTGCAGGCCTTCGGTGCTGATCAGCTTGCCGTTCTGGTTGTCGATGCTCGCGGTGATAGCCGTAACCTGGGCCTTGCCGGCGATCTCGCCATGACGGTTATCCAGGGCGGCGCCGGTCAGCAGCAGGGCGCCGTCGGCAATCACGCTGCCGCGTTGGTTATCCAACAGTTCGGTGGCGCTGATGGTTACATCACCCCGGCCACTGAGCAGGCCGTCAGTGTTGTTCAAGCGGGTGCTGCGGGCGTCGAGGCCAACGGCGTTGATATGGCCTTTGACGTTGGTCAGCGCCTGGTCAACGCGCAAGGTCAGCGCTTGGTTGCTGATAAGTTTGCCGTGGCTGTTGTCGAGTTTTTTCGCGGCCAAGGTGAAAGCGTTCTGGCTGGAGATTTCGCCGTTCTGGTTATCGATACTGGCAAGGTTTTTCAGCGCCAGAAGGGGAGCGTTGATCACGCCTGCGTTGACCAGTTCGCCGTTGTGCAGGTCGAGAGTCAGTTGCGTGGTGCTCACCAGCTCGGCGCCGCCCCGTTGAGTCAGGCCGGTGAAGTTGGCGTTCAGGCTGCCGACGCTGCCGATATGCCCGCTGTTGGTGACTTGGGTGGCCGTGAGGTCGAGGCTGTCGGCACTGGTGACGCGCGCGCCAAAGCCGTTTGTGAACACGCCGGTAGTGAGGGTTGTGGCGCCCTGGCTTTTGAGCAGACCGTTGGTGTTATCGAGGCTAACGCTGGTCAGCTTGAGGCCTTGTGCACTCTCGAGGGTCCCGTCTGTATTGAGCACGTCCGTGGCGCTACTGAGGGTCAGCGGGCCGGCTCCGGAGAGGCTGCCGCCAGTGTTATCGAGGCGCTGAACAGTCAGGTCCATCGAACCTTCACTGGTGAGTTTGCCGCGGGTGTTGTCCAGGCCCGCCGACAGTTGCACCACCAAAGAGTGCTTGGCGCCGAAGATGCCTTCAGTGTTATCCAGGCGAGCGCCAGTAAAGCGGGTGTTCTGGGCGAAGACCAGACCTCTCGCCTGGTTGATCACCTCGTCCATCGCCAGCTCCAACGCAGTCCCGGCCAGCAGCTTGCCGCCACTGTTGTCCAGGCGCTGGCCGCTGAGGTCTATGTTTTGCTGGCTGGAAATTTCCCCGGCGCGGTTGTCGAGGTTGCTGACTTTGAGCTTCAGCGCTTTTGTAGCAGTTACCAGGCCCTTGTCGCGGTTATCCAGGGTGTCGGCGTTGAGGGTCAGGTTGCCCTGGGCGACCAACTCGCCGCCCTGCTGGTTCAATACACCTACGGTGGCCTCCAGATCATCTTGGCTGGCGATGCGGCCCTTGGCATTGTTGACGTTGTCCAAGGTCAGGTGAACCGGGCCGATGGCGCTGGCAAGACCACCCTGGTTACTCAGCGATTGCCCTGCGATGGCCAACGCCTGCTTGCTGTAGAGTACGCCTTCACGGTTATCTATCTGGCCAACTTGCAGGTCTAGACTCTGATTGGCACGTACCGCACCAACACTGTTATCCAGCCTGGTACTACGCAGGATCAGCAGGTTTTGCCCGAACAGCCGGCCGGTGCGGTTGTCCACACCGCCCGCCTGGATATCCATCACGCCTTTGGCCAGCACTGCACCCTTGGCTTGGTTGTCCAGTAGCCCTTCGACCTTCACCGTCAAGCCACCATCGCTCACCAGGCTGCCGGACTGGCTGTTATCCAAGCTGGCCGACGTGACGTTCAAACGCTGGCCGCTGCCCAAGGTGCCACCCTGGTTGAAGAGTGCGCCGGTGGTGGTCAGGTCGAGGCTGATATCCCCCATTACCTTGCCGCCATTGCGGTTATTCAACGTCATCGCGTTAACCACGCTTGCACCGCTGCTGGACACCTCACCATCGTCATTGAGCAGGTCGGCACCGAGGGTCAGTGCCAAGTCCTTGGAGCTGCTGAACACGCCGCTGCTGTTATCCAGACGGGCCGCCTCGGTGGTGAGCCCGGCGGCGGAAATCACACCTTTAAGGTTGACCAACGCCAGGTCGATTTTGAGGCTTAACGCTTGATCACTGAGCACCTTGCCGGAGCCGTTGTCGAGGCTGCTGGCAGCCAGGACAAATGATTGCGTACTGGAAATTTCGCCTTGCCGGTTATCAACGGCATTGAGGTTATTCAGAGTCAGTTGACCGCGGGTGTTGATCAAGCCGCTACGGTTGTCGAGGTGGCCATGGTTAAGGTCCAGGGTTAAACCTGTGGTACTGACGAGCTGGCCGCCGTCATGCTGATCAAGGTTGTGCAGGTTGGCCGTGATAGCTTGAGCGCTAGCGATCTGGCCGGTGGCGCTGTTATCCACCGCGCCCGCTTCCAGGTCCAGGTTGCCCTGGCTGGTGAGCGAACCCCTCTGGCTGTTGTTGAGCGAGCCGGTAGTAACATGAACAGCCTGGCGCCCGGCAATAAGACCCCCCTGGTTATTGATCAGGCCCGTGGCATTCAAGCTTAACGACTGCCCCGCCGACACCAGCCCAGCCACGTTATCCAAAGAGGCCAGTTGCAAGGTGACCTGTGCCTGGCTCGACAGCTCGCCATTGCGGTTGATCAGTCGCCCGATGCCTGCCGTCAAGTTTCCCGTGCTGGTGACCAGACCGTTTTGGCTATTGAGCAGTTGCTCGGCCTTTATATCCAGGCTTCCCGCACTCAAGATGCGTCCCTGATTCTGGTTATCCACACGCGTAGCGGTCAGTTGCGCAGTGCGCTGAGCACTCAACGTGCCGCCCTGATTCGCCAGTTCACCGGTGCCGATGGTCAGGTCACGGCTGGCGATCACAGTCTTGCCGCTGTTATCGATAGCCTGTGCGGTCAAGCGCACGTCGCCTTGGGTATTGCGGCTGTTATCGGCGTTGACGCCCGCTTCGATAATCCCGTTATTGGTCAACCGCCCAGCGGCGTCCAGGGTGATGCTGTCCTTGGCAGCGAGAGTTTGTTGATTGGTCAGGGCACCTTGGGTTTTCACCGACAGATCGGTCCCGGCGTAGACCGCGCCTTTCGCGTCGACACTCTGAGCTTTCACGTTAACGGCTGCGGCGGCCGAGGTCTGGCCCATAACCACATTGCCCGCCACATCAATCTGGATGTCACCACCCGCGACCATGTCCCCGGACAGTTTCACCCCCACACCCGCTTCGGTGCCCACCAGCTTGACCGCGCCTACGTACATACCGCCCAGCGCCGACGAATCAATCGCCAAATCCGGCGCCTTGCTGCCGTCCGATGCACGCGCCGTGGCGTTCAAGGTGCGTGCGTCCACATCGTTGCGACCCGCGACAATGGTGAGTTTTTTTGCCTGGATCTGCGCGTTAATGGTGGTGGCGCGGGTGATGATTTCGAACTGGTCGACGTTGCTGGCATTCAGGCCGGTGCCGTCAATGGCAACGCTACCCTGATCAACTTGGTAGCGAGTGATCTGGCCGTTTTCGATCACCGCCTTGCCGGTGGTCAACGTGGCCTGCGGCGTGTTGATAAAACCGCAACCGTTGCAGGTGACACCATACGGGTTGGCCACGATCACGTGGGCCGATTGCCCCGCCACCTCGGTGTACCCGCGCAACTGACTCGGACTGCCGCCGTTGACCTCGTTGAGGATCACGCTGGCTGCTGTACCGTTGAGGTTCTGGTTGCCGAGGATGATCCCGCCCAACTGGGTCGACTGGGTGCGGCTGGTGGCGTTGTTGAGGATGACGCCCTGCTGGCCGACGTTGTAATCCTGGAACTGGTTATGGGACAACCCGCTGCCATTGGGCGCCGCGATATTGACGATGGGTACGCCGTTACCCGCCTGGCCCAGCGTTGTGCCGGGTGCGCTCACCACAATCCCATCTGCCTGGGCCAGCAACGGCTGCCAGAACATCGCGTTGGCCAGCACCAACGCCAAGCCGCGCTTGGGCACTCCCAGGAAAGTGGAGCGCGTTTTCAGGGCCGCAGAAGGTTGGCGCGCGAGGAAGGCGAACTGGCGAACGTCCATGTCATATCTCGATGCCCAAGGGGCGGTAAAGATTTAAAGGAAGAAATCCATACGGAAATAAACCGGCGCTTCACGTTCAGTGATCGGCCCCGGGCGTTCCAAAGAGTGTGCAAAAGTCACCGTGGCGGCGACGTTCTGGCCGCGCGCGAACAGCTCCACGGAGTTGCTGGTCATGCGTCCGTGTTGTTCGGCGTTATAGCGACCGTGGCTGATCACGCCTTGGTCATAACCAAGGCTGGTGCCATATTCATTGAACACCGGCTGCAACCACGCGATGGTCACCGGGCGGCTCCAGCGCAGGTCGTTGCGCCAGTAGCCGCCGCTGTCGCCGGACAGGCTTTGATCCTTGTAACCGCGAATCGACGACTGCCCGCCCAGGCTCATGCGCTGTGGGCTGAACAGCACGTCTTCACTGCGCTGGCCGGTCATCAGGCTGCTGAAACTGAACGACTCGCCCCACAGCTTGAACGGGTACAGGTAGCTCAGGGTCGCGGTGTATTTGCGGTAGCGCGCATCGGCCTGGCCGGGGCGCGGATTGTGGTTGGCCTGGGCGTCGAATGCGCCAATGCCGTCCTGCATGCCCAGGTCGATGTTGAGGAATGAGCCGCCGATACGTCGACCATGGTTGATGCCGAACTGGGCTTCGCTGAGGCGGTTACTGCTCAACGCGAGCTTGCTGTCTTCGATGAAGTTGTTGGTGCGCAGGTACGCCACGCCGGTGCTGAGGGAGGTTTTGCTCAGGGCATCGCGGTGAATCACCCGTTCCAGGCGCAGTTGGTGGTTCTGGCTGTCGCCGGACTGCTTGAAGTTGAAACCGCTGGCTTGGGCCAGCGAGCGGTATTCGGTTTCGCTGTAGGTGTAGTTGAGGTTCCACCAGCCGAACGGCAGGCTGTAATTGAGCATCGAGTTGCGCGAGGTTTTCTGGTGGTCGCTGACGGCATCGTGGCCGCCACGCAGGGAGAGTTGGTCGGCAAGGCCAAGAGGGTTGTCCCAATCCAGGCTGGCGCCCCATTGCTGTTCACCGGTGCTGCGCTGGCCGCCGTTGTGGCGGGACAGGCCGACGCGCCAAGGTTTTTGCGGGGTGTTTTTGACCAGCACGTCGCTGCCGCCGACTTCCTTGCCGGGGGCCAATTCCATCTGGGCCTGGTTGGAGGGCAGACGGTTCAGTTGGTCGACCATCTGCTCGATCTCGCGCAGGTTAAGCAACTCGCCCGTCTTGCCCGGAAAGCTCATGGCCAATTGTCGATCGGTAATGCCGCTGCCTTCAGCGCCCTTCAAGCTTTCCAGCTTGCCCTCGACGACTTGGATTTTGAGGACGCCGCTGGAGAGGTCTTGTTGTGGCAAGTACGCGCGGCTGGTGACCAAGCCTTTGCCCAAGTAGCGGTCGGTGATGACCTTGAGCAGCTCATTGAGTTGGGGCACGCCAAGGCATTGGCCAATATAGGGTTTGATCAGACTGGCGCGCTCACCTTCGGACAAGGCATCGGCGCCGGCAAGTTCGATGGTTTTGATCGTAAAGCAGCGCGTGTCGGCGGGCGCTGTCGGCTTGGTAGGCGTAGCAGCTTTGCCGGGCAGGTCCTTGAGTTCTTCGAGGCGGCGTTGTTGCTCTTCGAGCAGGCGATCCTGGCGGTCACGGATCAGGTCAGTAACGCCCGGCGTGTTCTGCGGGGTAGCGCCTTGAGCTGTCCCAGCAAAGCCCAGGCAAAAAAAAGCGGACAGCAGACTGAGCCTGGTCCGGTGTGCCGAACGCCACATTTCTAGATCCCTCTACATGGCTTTGTGCCATCAATTGGCGGCGATCTTATGGTGGCGTTTTAGTGGCGTCAATTAAATGTACAACTTTGTTTCAGTGGTGACACACGATCACTTGTAGTCTGAAAAATTAAGGCCTTTAACATCAATTACTTAACAGAAATCGTGAACATGCAATTCAGGTCCGTACTTGGCAACGCAATTGGGAGGTAAATTCGCGCCTCTGGCTTAGCCGGCAGTTTTTTATGGGAGAAAACCGCTCAATGGTGGTGCTATTGGCTGATTGCCTTTTTTAGAGGAGTGCGGCCAGTGAGGTATACCCCATCATCGGCGCAGAACGCGCCCAGATTGACGCCAACCGCAGTTTTACCCGGCCCGCCTTTGGTTGAAACGACCGCAGTGACTTTCATGATATTGACCTCTGAATCGTAGGATTTGAGATGCATTCATGCGGGTCACGCTGTGCGCTTTGATCACCCCGGAAAAATCCAGAGCAAAAAAAAGCCTGCATCGCTGCAGGCTTTTCCCTATCTTGCTCCACGACCTGGACTCGAACCAGGGACCCAATGATTAACAGTCATTTGCTCTACCAACTGAGCTATCGCGGAATGCGCCGTATGTTACTGATTGAAAAGGAGAAGTCAAGCTTTCCCTGACGGCCTGGACGATTAATTCGGATGACCGGCTGAAAGCTGCTGCTCCTTGGCCAGGTCCAGCCAGGCGCGCACGGCGGGGGGCAGGTGGGCGCTGGCGCGCCAGGCCAGGGCGATGTGCCAGTCGGTGTGGGGTTCGTCGAGAGGGATCAGGGCGATGCCTGCGTGTTGATGCTTGTGCGCCAGCATGCGGGGCAGGAAGGCGACGCCGAGGCCGGCGGCGACCAGGTCGACGATGAAGTCGATCTGCCCGCTGCGCGCCGCCACGCGGGGTATCACGCCTTTGCGCTCGCAGGCGGCGAGGATCTTGGCGTTCAGGGCGAAGCCGGCTTCGAACAGGATGAACGGCGAGTCCGCCAGGTCGGCGAAGTCGATGCGTTGACGCTGGGCCAGGGGGTGGCCCTTGGGCAGTACGGCCATCAGCGGTTCGTTGCGCACGGGCTGATAATCGAAACCTGCATCCACCGGCAGCAGCAACGCAGCGAGGTCGACCTCCCCCGCTTCCAGGCACTCGCGCAATCTCTTGCTACCGTATTCGGTGAGTTCGATGTCGATGTCCGGATAACGACTGCGATAGGTGGCAAACATCGTCGCAAACAACACCCCGCACCCCACCGGTGGCAGGCCGATGCGCAACACGCCGCGCTTGAGGCCGCGCAGGTCGTTGATCTCGGCGACCAGGTCATGGTGTTCGGCGAGCAGTACCAGGGCGCGGCGGTAGGCGATCTCACCCGCAGCGGTGAGTTCGTTGCGGTGACCCAGGCGATCGAGCAGCGGCATGCCGAGTTCTTCCTCCAGGGTCTTGACCGCCTTGCTCACCGTGGATTGGGTCAAGGCCACCACGTCGGCGGCCTGGGAGAATCCGCCCTGGCGCACCACTTCGACGAACGTGCGCAACGTTCTCAAGTTCATGGGTATTCCTTTAGCGACTGGTATCTAGCGATAAAAGTTGTTTTTATCATGACAGATATTTGCCTATCCTGACCCGCCCAGCCTTGTGGAGACACGCTTAATGATCATCTCGTCCGCCTCCGACTACCGCGCAGCGGCCAAACGCAAGCTGCCGCGCTTCCTGTTCGACTACATCGACGGCGGTGCCTACGCCGAGCACACGATGCGCGCGAACAGTTCGGACCTGGCCGAGATCAGCCTGCGCCAACGCGTGCTGCGCAATGTCGATAACCTCAGCCTCAAAACCACGCTGTTCGGCCAGGCCCTGGACATGCCGGTCATCCTCAGCCCTGTCGGCTTGACCGGCATGTATGCGCGGCGCGGCGAAGTACAAGCGGCAAAGGCGGCGGCGAACAAGGGCATCCCCTTCTGCCTGTCGACAGTGTCGGTGTGTTCGATTGAAGAAGTGGCGTCGCAGAGCCCGCAGTCAATCTGGTTCCAGCTGTATGTGCTCAAGGACCGGGGCTTTATGCGCAATGCCCTGGAGCGGGCCCAGGCGGCGGGGGTCACCACCCTGGTGTTCACCGTGGACATGCCCACGCCCGGTGCGCGCTACCGCGATGCCCACTCGGGCATGTCCGGGCCGTTCGCGGCGCAGCGGCGCATGTTGCAAGCCGTCACCAAGCCGCAATGGGCGTTCGACGTAGGGCTCATGGGCCGCCCCCACGACCTGGGCAATATCTCCAGGTACCTCGGCAAACCCACTCACCTGGAAGATTACATCGGCTGGCTGGCCAATAACTTCGACCCCTCCATCAGTTGGAAAGACCTGGAGTGGATCCGCGACTTCTGGAAAGGCCCGATGATTATCAAGGGCATCCTCGATCCTCAGGACGCCAGGGACGCAGTGAGTTTCGGCGCCGATGGCATCGTGGTTTCCAACCATGGCGGCCGTCAGCTGGACGGTGTGCTGTCCACCGCCAAGGCTCTGCCACCAATTGCCGATGTCGTGGGCGATGACCTGACGGTGCTGGTGGACTCCGGCATCCGTTCCGGGCTGGACGTGGTGCGCATGCTCGCCCTCGGCGCCAAGGCGTGCCTGCTCGGACGCGCCACCGCCTATGCACTGGCCGCCGACGGGCAGCACGGGGTAGAGAACCTGCTGGACATCTTCGCCAAGGAAATGCGCGTGGCCATGACGTTGACCGGTGTCACGTCCATCGACCAGATTGACCACAACACGCTGGTGCAATCAGCCAAATAACTGACGTCAGTGCTTAACGACCGTTTTTTACTTTAAAAACGGTCTTTGATTTGTAAGGTTTTTTATTTATTTAAACGAAATGGCACGAATCTCGCTCTAACACCTTCCAAGCAGGTCAAGCGATGACAAGACGTGCGGCAGTGCCCAGGGGTTATAAACCCCCAGTAAAGCGGTCTAAACTGTTTCCAATGTTTTACGGAACTGAAGGAACAGTAAGACGCCTGGCATTTGCCACTCTCATCCAGCCTGTAAGACAGCTAAGTGCTTAGAGGCCGTTTGCTTATGAAAACCCCCACCCAGACCAACGCAATTGACTTCGACAGTGCAAAATTGCAACGCCTGGGCTTTGGTCAGCCATCACTCGTACCTCGCCGCCCGACGACCGTCGCACAACTTCGCCAGCAACTGGGGATGCAATTGCAGACCAGCCTGGAACCGCAGCGTATCCTCGCGGTGTTTTTCCGTGAGATCCAGCGCCTGGTCCCCCTGGATGCCCTGCAATATCGCCACGAAACCAGTGACCTGCGCCTGGAGTTCGGCCACCGTGGCCACCACTCGGTGAGCTACAGCCTCAGCCACGAAGGCGAGCACCTCGGCGAGCTGGTCTTTCGCCGCAACCAGCGCCTGCTGGAAGAGGAACTCGGCCAGCTCGAATCACTGCTGTCGACCCTGCTCTACCCGATGCGCAACGCCCTGCTCTACCGCGTCGCCACCCGCAGCGCCCTGCGCGACCCGTTGACCGAAACGGGCAACCGCATTGCCATGGACCAGACCCTGCAACGGGAAATCGACATGGCGCGCCGGCACCTGAACCCGCTGTCCCTGCTGATGCTGGACATCGACCACTTCAAGACCATCAACGACACCCACGGCCATGCGGCCGGCGATAACGTATTGCGCGCCGTCGCCGGGGCGATCAAGAGCCAGTTGCGTAACGTGGACATGGTGTTTCGGTTTGGCGGGGAAGAGTTTCTGATCCTGCTGTCCAACACCGGCCGGGATGCGGCGGCCATGGTCGGTGAACGCCTGCGCCAGGCGGCACAGGCCCAGGATTATTGGGCGGAAGGAAGACGGATCGAATTGACGGTGAGCCTCGGTTGTTCGACCTTGCTGGCCGCCGAGTCGGCCGAGAGCCTGTTGCGTCGCGCCGACAGCGCCTTGTACGTGGCCAAGCGCGAAGGCCGCAATCGCCTGGCAATGGCGGGGTAAAACCCCGCCATCCCCGTTACATCACGCTTCGCTGGCGACGCGCAAAGGGCGCTCGCGCACAGCAGCGCTCGCCGGTTTTTCTTTCTCCAGGCGCATGCAACTTTCCAGGAACAGGTACATATAGTCGTAGCTCTTGCACACGGCCTGGCACAGCTCTGCCTGCAGTTCCCTGGTCGGGTTCATCCCGGCCAGTGTGCAGATGATTTCCAGGGCTTCCCAAGGATGGGCGTCGTCGTACTGGGCGTGCATCTTCAACCACTTCATCGCACGCTTGCGGTCTTCCTCGGGAAAGGCTGCCGCATACACGCCGGTGGAGCACACCACCGCCGACCATTCCCCCGTCGCCCCCTCAATCGCATAGTTGGTCGCGGCAATGGCCACGATCAACGAATCGGCCGAGCTGGTGTGCCAGCACCAGTGGCTCAGCGCATGCAACTCCGGCGGCACGTCCTGGGCCTGCAGTTCTTCGAGGCTGACGCCATGGGCACGCGCCCAATGCACCCAATAGTCCGCGTGGTTCAGCTCCACACGGATATTGCGCATCAACCAACGGCGCGCCATGTCTTCCCCCGGATGGCGGGCAAACTTGGTCTTGGTGAGGTTCTGTGCCATGTACAAGGCAAACTGTTCCACCACGGGCCAGCCACCGATCAGGTAGTGACGCATGGTCTTGGCGCTGAGCGTGTTGTCACGCATGCGTTGGTACAGTTCGTGTTCGACAACCCGGCGCTTGCTCTCGCTGCAGTCCTGGATCAATTGCTGAGCCCAGGCGGGGTAGCTTGAGGCTTCCATAAGCGGGCCGGTTCTGCTGAATGTGTCGATCACTATTAAGGCTCCTTTTTAAGTGTGATTTACAGACCGGCAAATGTTTCAGCGGAATGTGCCGGGCGCCCTGAATAACAGAGGCTGCGGCCGCACGGGTCGACACTGCAAGCTATCGAAGGTAAACAATTGCGGTCGTTCAATCAGGTAGCCCTGAGCGTAATCCACACCAATATCGAGCAGGGCCTGTTCGATTTGCGGTGTTTCAACAAACTCGGCAATTGTGCGCTTACCCATGACATGGCCGATGTGATTGATCACTTCAACCATCGCGCGGTTAATCGGGTCGTCCAGCATATCCTTTACGAAACTTCCATCGATCTTCAGGAAGTCTACAGGTAAATGTTTGAGATAAGCGAATGAGGACATTCCGGCGCAAAAGTCATCCAGCGAAAAATGGCAACCTAAGGCCTTGAGTTCATTAATAAAGCGGATGGCACTGCCCAAGTTTGCGATGGCGCTGGTTTCGGTAATTTCAAAACAGATCATGCTGGGCGGAATAGCGTAAGTATGAAATTTCTCTCGCAGGAATCCGAGAAAGTCATCATCGCCAATCGTTATACCTGACAGATTGATCGCACACAGGGCCATGGGACGGCCCGGACGCTCGTTAATGCAACGGGCAATAATCTCAAATACATTCTCCACCACCCAACGGTCCAGGGACGTCATCAAACCATAGCGCTCGGCGGCCGGGATAAAGCTGTCCGGCAGGATTACACGCCCCGCCTCATCGTGCAGGCGCAGCAGTATTTCGATATGCCCATTGCCGCCGTCGGTATGCCCGAGGGGGGAGATTTCCTGGGAGTACAGGCAAAAGCGGTTCTCCTCCAGCGCCATGTGCAGGCGTTGCACCCAGGCCATTTCGCCAAAGCGCAGGGACAGTTCGGAGTCGTCGGCGTGGTACACCTGCACGCGGTTGCGGCCTTTTTCCTTAGCCATGTAGCACGCCATGTCGGCGGCCCGCAGCGAGGCCTCCAGGGTGGTCGGGGTGCTGGCAATGTGTACCAGGCCGATACTCACGGTGGTCATGAACGGCCGCCCTTTCCATACGAAATGCAGACTTTGCACGGTATGACGCAGGCTTTCGGCGATTTTTTCCGCCACCGCCACCGGGCAGTTCTCCAGCAGGATGCCGAATTCATCGCCGCCCAGGCGCGCCAGGGTGTCACCTTCGCGCAGGTCCGACTGCAACAGCGCGCAGATGTGCCGCAACAGTTCGTCGCCCGCCGCATGGCCGCAGGTGTCGTTGACCAGCTTGAACTGGTCCAGGTCCAGGAACATCAACGCATGCCGCCCGGCCTGCGCCTGCCCTGCCGGGTGCAGCACCTGCTCCAGGCGATACTCGAATTCGCGGCGGTTGGCCAGGCCGGTCAGCGCATCGTGGGTCGCCTGCCATGACAGATTGGCGATGTACTGGCGCTCCTGGGTCATGTCATGCAGCACCAGCACCGCGCCCGAGACCTTGCCGGCGCTGCGGATCGGCGCGCCCACCAGGGTGACCGAGACCGTGCTGCCATCCAGGCGCTGGATCGTCTTCGAATGCTCGCTGCCGCCGCTGAGCTGGCCCTTGACGATGTGTTCGATCAAGGTGAAGCCATCCGGCTGTGCGTGGTCTTCCAGCAACTTGAACAACGCTGCCAGGGGCTGGCCCTGGGCCTGCGCCGAGTGCCAGTGAGTCAGCGCCTCGGCCGCCGGGTTCATATAGGTAATGGCACCGTCGACGTCGGTGGTGATCACCCCGTCGCCAATCGACTCCAGGGTGATCTGCGCCCGCTCCTTTTCTTCCTGCAAGGCATCGGCGAAGGCATGGCGCTGGGCCAGCAGCTTATGGGTGCGCAACAGTGCCAATACGATCAGGCCCAGGGCCGTCGCCAGGTTCGTGATGACCAGCAACCGCAGAATCATGCGCGAACCTTCGCCGAGAGCATCGCTGAAGGCCTTGGCGGCGGGTGTCACGCCTTCGTTGATGGCGATGATATGCGCCTTCCACTGGCGCACATCGTTGGCGCCGATCTGGTCGTGAATGATCGCCTGGTGCATCTCGCGGGCCAGGTCATCCAGTTGAAGCAGGTAACCATCGCCTACGGTCCACAGTTGGATGGCTTTTTCCAGGTAGCTGAAATGGCGAAAGTTGAGGTACAGCCAGATCAGGCTGGAGACATCATCCGGATGGTTGCCCCCTTTGAGGATACCCAGGCGGGCTGCGGCAAGGTCGGGCACGGGACGGTCAAGGGCAACGCGCAGTTCGTGCCCGCCCTGGGGCACGGCAATGGCCTGCTGGTACTTGAGGTACGTGCCGGCGTCGCGATTATCGGCGTAGAGCGTCAGGTAATAGATGGCGTCCTTCTGGCCCTTGGACCACAGGCTCTCGCCGGCCACGTAACCACGCACGGCCGAAAGCACGTAGAGACTGACGCAGCCCAATAATGCCTGGAACAGCACCACGGCGATAAATGGCCAGACAATGCCCAACAACCGGGGCGTTCCTAAAGTCCGCTTTTGCTTCATGAAGTCCCTTGCACATGCACTGCTGGATACGCACGCGAAAACCCGCTTTCGATAGCTCAGCCTAGGCTAAATCAACGTACCTGTTGCAAGTGTCCATACAGTTTGGCGTACAGCCCGCCATCGGCAATCAGCTGCTGATGGTCACCATCCTCGGCAATGTGACCGCCGTCGAATACCAAGACTCGATCCGCTTGCTTAACAGCCGACAGACGGTGGGCGATGATCAGTGTAGTACGCCCGCTGAGGAACCGTGCCAGCGCCTGGTGCAGGTTGTACTCGGTGGCGGCGTCCAGGGCGGAGGTTGCTTCGTCGAGTATCACCACCTTGGGTTCGGCCAGGACCATGCGCGCAATCGCCAGGCGCTGGCGCTGCCCACCGGAAAAACGCACCCCGGAACGCCCCACCACACTGTCCAGGCCCAAGGGCAGTGCCTTGACGGTAGCATCCAACTGGGCGATTTCCAGTGCCTGCCAACAGGCCTGGTCGCTGCGCTCCCGGCCCATGGTCAAGTTGGCGCGCACGGTGTCGTTGAACAGCGCCGGGTGTTGCAGCACCACCGCAACGTGCTCGCGAAGGGTCTCCAGGCCAATCTCCTGCTGGGTGGCACCACCAAAACGGATACTGCCCGCCTGGGGCGTGTAGAGCCCGAGCAACAATTGCACCAGGGTGCTTTTGCCACCGCCGCTGGCGCCGACGATTGCCACCTTCTCACCGGGCGCGATGGTCAGGTTCAACTGGTCGAGTACCAGTTCTTCGCCGTAGCCGAAGTCCAGGCCGCGCACTTCGATGCCCACGGTGTCGCGCCCGGTGAACGGATCAGCACCGCCGGCATATTGCGGCTCATCGGCACGCGCCAGCAGTTCGTTGATCCGCGTCAGCGCCCCGCCTGCCGCGTAGTAGGCGTATTGCAGGTTAAGCAGTTGCTCCACCGGGCCGATCATGAACCACAGGTAGCTGAACACCGCGAGCATCTGGCCGATGGACAGGTCGGAAAACAGCACGGTGAGCATCGCCGCCGCACGGAAGATGTCGATACCGAACTGGAACAGCAACCCACTGGCGCGGCTCGAAGCGTCGGTTTTCCATTGCGAGTGAATAGCGTAGTCACGCACTTCCTGGGCCCGCTGGCCGAGGCGCCCGAGGAAAAAGCCCTGGCGGTTGCCGGCGCGCACTTCCTGGATGGCATCCAGGGTTTCGGTCAGGGCCTGGGTAAAGCGCGAGGTGCTGTCGTTTTCCAGCTTCTTCAGGTGCTTGACGCGCTTGCCCAACTGCACCGTGGCGTAGATCACCAACGGATTGAACAGCAGGATCAGCAGCGCCAGTTGCCAATGCATCCACACCAGGATCGCCGAGGTACCCACCAGGGTCAGCATGGCCACCAGGAAACGGCTGAGGGTTTCACCGACAAACTTGTCCAGCGTATCCAGGTCGGTGACCAGGTGGGTGGTGACGGTCCCGCTGCCCAGGCTTTCGTATTCGCCCAGGGAGATGCGCTTGAGCCGCTCGATCAGGCGCACGCGGATGCGGTACACGATGTCCTTGGCCAAGCGCGCAAACAACCGCGCCTGCACCACGTTGAACAGCAGCGCGCCACAACGCAGAAACAGCGTCACCAGCAGCATCAGGCCGATATAGCCGGCCGCCTTCTGCCACCCCAGGGGCAATGCGTGGTTCATGACCTTGAGCGCGGCATCGCCGTGTCCCAACAGCACTTCATCCACCAGCAACGGCAACAGCAGGGGAATCGGCACACTGCACAGGGTCGCCAGCACGGCGACGCCATTGGCGATCCACAGGGACTTCTTGTGCCGCAGGGCCAGGCGGCGAATTTCCGCCCAGGTCAGTCGGTCGGTGCGTGGTGACTGGTCATGCACAGGTTGCTCGCTCCAGCCATCGCCCCAACAACGGTGACAGCTCGGACAGCGGCTGGTAGCCGTTAGTCAGCAGCGCCAACTGGCCGTTACGCTCGGCGAGCAAGGTCGGAAACCCGGCGATGCCCAGGTCCTGGACCCAGGTGAAGTCAGCGGCGGTCGCGGCATGCTGCTCGGCACGGTCGAATGCGCCGGCAAACTCAATGCGCGGGATACCCGCCTCTTCAGCCAGTTCCACCAGCACGCTGGCGAGGGTCACGTCGCGGCCCTCGACATAAAACGCGCGCTGGATCAGCCCTAACAACGTCCATGCGCAATCCGGTGCCAGGCTACGCGCAGTAACAATGGCGCGACACGCAGGCTCGGTGTCGTAGACAAAGCCGTCGGGCAACGCGCCATCGCGCTTGAACGGCTGGCCGGTGGCGTCGGTGACCGCCTGCCAGTGCTCGAGGATGTAGCGCCGCGTGGTCGGTTCCAGTGCCGCGCCGCTGCCGGTACGCAAGCCGCCCACCACCAGGTGCACGTCCACGCCGGCCGCCTGGGCCTGCTCGACCAGCGCCTGCGCCACCGGGGCAAAGCCCCAGCACCAGGAACACATTGGGTCCATCACATAGAGCAGGCGCGCGGGCATGGGTCAGGCCTCGGAAGGGGTTTGCTTGTAGTTGAAGCCAATCGGGTGCGGCATATTGCGGGCCTTGGCCAGCTCAATCTGCTTTTGCCGGTCGATCGCGCTGCGACGGGTTTTCTCCGGCAGCTTATCCCAGCAATGGGGGCAACTGATGCCAGCCACATAGTGTTCGGATGCGCGGTCGGAGGCGCTCACCGGTGTGCGGCAGGCATGACATTGATCGTAGTCGCCTTCGCTCAGGTCGTGGCGCACAGTGACACGATTGTCGAACACAAAGCAGTCGCCCTGCCATTTGGTTTCTGCCTGCGGCACCTCTTCGAGGTACTTCAGGATGCCACCCTTGAGGTGGTAGACCTCATCGAAACCTTCGCTGAGCATGTAGCTCGACGCCTTCTCGCAACGAATGCCGCCGGTGCAGAACATGGCGACCTTCTTGTGCTTGGCCGGGTCGAAGTTGGCTTTGATATAGTCGGGAAATTCGCGAAAACTGGTGGTTTTCGGGTCGATTGCGCCTTCGAAGGTGCCGATCGACACTTCGTAGTCGTTGCGGGTGTCGATCAACAGCACTTCGGGGTCGCTGATCAGCGCGTTCCAGTCCTGCGGGTCGACATAGGTGCCGACTTTCTTGTTCGGGTCGACGCCTTCGACGCCCAGGGTCACGATCTCTTTCTTGAGCTTGACCTTGGTGCGGTAGAACGGCTGCTCATCGCAGTACGACTCTTTGTGATCGATGTCGTCCATGCGCGGGTCGTTCTTCAGCCAGGCCATCAGGCCATCAATGCCTTCGCGGCTGCCGGAAACGGTGCCGTTGATGCCTTCTTCGGCGATCAGCAAGGTGCCTTTGATGCCGTTGTCGACCATCGCCTGCAGCAGTGGCTCGCGCAGGGCGACGTAATCTTCGAGGGTGACGAACTTATACAGTGCCGCCACGACAATCGGTTGAGTCATGGGTGTTCTCTCCAGGTGGCTACCCTCGTAAGGGGTGAACCGGATGCAAAAAAAACGCGCCGGCTGAGCGGCGCGCTGCGGATTCTAGCAAATGCAGGGTGTCAGAGACACCCGCGTATCAGCTATGCCCGCCGGCGCAGGTCGGCGAGGCCGGGGCTGCGTCGATTTTCGCCCATTCTTCGGGCGTGTAGGTATGCAGCGCCAGCGCATGAAATTCGCTCATCAGGTCACCCAGGGTGGCGTAGACCTTCTGGTGGCGCTTGACGCGGTTAAGCCCCTCGAACTGCTGGCTGACCAGCACGGCCTTGAAGTGGGTCTGCAACCCACGGCTGTGCATATGGCTTTCATCCAGCACGCTCAAGTGCTCCGGGGCCAGGGCGGCGAGCGCCGTTTCGATACGCTGTTGCATGGTCATTCCTGCTTACTTCTTCTTGGCCGGTGCGGCGGCTTTTGGCGTGAGCTCGTTGGTCATGTCTTCCAACAGCTTGTTCACCACCGGCACGGCGCTTTCCAGCTTGGCCTGGGTCATCTGGGCCGATTGCTGGGTCAGTTGCGGCATTTTTTCCAGGACTTTCTTGCCCAGTGGCGACTGGTAGAAGGCAACCAGGTCCTTGAGCTCGGATTCGCTGAAGTTGGTGGTGTAGAGCTTGACCATGTCCGGCTTCAGCTTCGGCCAGCCGATGGCCTGGTCCAGGGCGGCGTTGGCCTTGGCCTGGTAGCTGTCCAGTACGGACTGCTTGGCGGCAGGCGCCTTGGTCTGTTCGAAACGCTGGGCGAACATTTGCTGCACTTGCATGTACACCGGGGTACCCAGCTTGTCGGCATGGGCCAGGGTAAGGAAGGCTTCGGCACTGGCGTTGTGGCTGGCGGTATCGGCAAAAACCTGGCCGCTGGCGCAAACCAGAGCAACCGCGGTACAGATGGCACGAAGACGAGTCATCGAGTTTCCTTTTCTAGCAGGCGAGGTAAGACCCCAAGGGCGCCCATTCTGCGCCTAAAAAACGCTGCGGCTCAACCCCGGGCCTTACCGGGCGCGGATTGCAGTGAATGAATCCGATGAAAAGTCTTTTAGGGAACCCCCCAGGCCGATCAGGGCCTAAACTGCGCAAACGAACCTGAAGGAGTGTGCCCGATGAGCCGTATCGAAACCGACAGCCTGGGAGAAGTGGAAGTCCCGGATGACGCTTACTGGGGCGCCCAGACCCAACGTTCGCTGGTGAATTTCGCCATCGGCGAGCAGCGCATGCCCCTCGCGGTACTGCACGCACTGGCCCTGATCAAGAAGGCCGCCGCCCGGGTCAACGACCGCAACGGTGACCTGCCCGCCGACATTGCCCGCCTGATCGAACAGGCCGCCGACGAAGTGCTCGATGGCCAACATGATGACCAGTTCCCCCTGGTCGTCTGGCAAACCGGCAGCGGCACCCAGAGCAACATGAACGCCAACGAGGTCATCGCCGGCCGCGCCAACGAGCTGTCGGGCAAGCCCCGTGGCGGCAAGAGCCCGGTGCACCCCAACGATCATGTGAACCGCTCCCAAAGCTCCAACGACTGCTTCCCTACCGCCATGAGCATTGCGGCGGTGCAAGCGGTGCACCAGCAATTGTTGCCGGCGATCAATACACTGTCCGGCGGCCTCGCGGAACTGTCGGCGCGGCATGCAAGGCTGGTGAAGACGGGCCGCACCCACGTGATGGATGCCACGCCGATCACCTTCGGCCAGGAACTCTCGGCGTTTATCGCCCAGCTCGACTACGCCGAACGGGCGATCCGCAGCGCCCTGCCCCAGGTATGCGAGCTGGCCCAAGGTGGCACGGCGGTGGGCACCGGGCTGAATGCGCCCCATGGCTTCAGCGAGGCGATCGCCTCGGAATTGGCGGCTTTGTCGGGCCTGCCCTTCGTCACCGCGCCGAACAAATTCGCCGCATTGGCCGGCCATGAACCGATCGTGACCCTGCACGGCGCCCTGAAAACCCTGGCCGTGGCACTGATGAAAATCGCCAACGACCTGCGCCTGCTGGGCTCCGGCCCGCGTGCCGGCCTGGCGGAGGTGAAACTGCCGGCCAACGAGCCCGGCAGCTCGATCATGCCCGGCAAGGTCAACCCGACCCAGTGCGAGGCGCTGTCGATGCTGGCCTGCCAGGTGCTGGGCAATGACGTGACCATCGGCATCGCGGCGAGCCAGGGGCATTTGCAGTTGAACGTGTACAAGCCGGTGATCATCCACAACTTGCTGGAATCGATCCGCCTGCTGGCCGATGGCTGCAATAACTTCCAGGAGCACTGCATCGCCGGTCTCGAACCCGACGCCGCGAAAATGGCCGAGCACCTGGAGCGCGGGCTGATGCTGGTCACGGCGCTCAACCCGCACATCGGCTATGACAAGTCGGCAGAGATCGCCAAGAAGGCCTACGCCGAAGGCTTGACCCTTCGGGAAGCGGCGCTGGACCTGGGCTACCTCACCGACGCAGAATTCGACCAGTGGGTACGCCCGGAAAACATGCTGGGCGCCTAGGACGCCATGCGTAGCCGCCGGGCCTTGAGCCCGGCGAGCAACGACGGCGCCAGCGCCACCGCCGCCGACCCCAGCACCACCACCAGCGCGCCGAAATAGCCCAGGGCATTGATCTCTTCGGCCTGCACATAGTCCGGCCACAGCCACGCCGCCAACGCCACCGCGACAAAGGTCACCAACGGCGTCAGGGCCAGGGTCGCACTCACCCGTGAGGCTTCCCAGTGAGCCAGGGCTTCGGCAAATGCACCGTAGGCCACCAGGGTGTTCATGCAGCACGCCAGCAACAGCCAGCCTTGCAGCGGGCTCAGTTGCAGGGCCTCCAGCGGATGCGCCCACGGCGTCAGCAGCACGGCGCACGACAGGTAGATCACCATCATCACTTGCAGCGAATTCCACACGGTCAGCAACTGCTTCTGGCCCAGGGCATAGAACACCCAGACCGAAGTCGCGAGCAGGATCGTCAGCACGCCGGCGGTGTAGGCGCCAAGGGACGTCAGCAACTCTCCCAGGCGTTGGTTGAAGAACAGACCGAAGCCGACGATCAGCACCACCAGGCCCACGCACTGCCCGACGCTGAAACGTTCCTTGAACACAAACACGCTGGCGATCATCAGGAAGATCGGGCCCATCTGCACCACCAGTTGCGCAGTGCCGGGGCTGAGCAGTTTCAGGCCCACCAGGTACAACACGTAGTTGCCCACCAGGCCGCACACCGCCATCGCCACCAGCCAGCCGCCCCTGGGGCCGAGTACTTTACGACTGGGCAGGCGCCTGGTCGCGGCGAGGTACACGAACAGGCAACTGCCGGCCACCACCAGGCGAAACCAGGTGACCGTGATCGGGTCCATCACCTGCAACACTTGCTTGAGCTTGATCGGCAGAATGCCCCAGAGCAGCGCGGTCAGCAGGGTCAGGAGAAAACCGTAGACCCAGCGGCCGGAAGAGATGTGCATGAGTGCCCCAGAAGCCAGAGGAAGTGGAGCGGGCATTCTAGGGGGAAGTGAGCGAATTGGGATACGCCGCAGTTAAAATGTGGGAGGGGCAAGTCGAATCGTCGCACTGCCCCTCCCACACTTATCAGCGCACGGCTTCGAACAGCCCCGTGGCGCCCATGCCGCCACCCACGCACATGGTGACGATGCCATAACGCACATTGCGCCGTTGCAGCTCACGCACCAGGTGCCCCACCTGCCGCGAGCCGGTCATGCCGAACGGGTGGCCGATGGAAATCGAGCCGCCGTTGACGTTGTACCTGGCGTTATCGATGCCCAGGCGATTGCGCGCATACAGGCACTGCGACGCAAAGGCCTCGTTGAGTTCCCACAGGTCGATGTCCGCCACCTGCAAGCCCCGCGCCTTGAGCAGCTTGGGCACCGAGAACACCGGGCCGATACCCATCTCATCCGGCTCGCAACCGGCCACGGTGAAACCGCGGAAAAACGCCTTGGGCTTGAGTCCCAGTGCCAGGGCTTTCTCCAGGCTCATCACCAGGGTCATCGAGGCACCGTCGGAGAGCTGCGAGGAGTTACCCGCCGTCACCGAGCCGTCTTCGGCAAATACGGGCTTCAACCCAGAGAGGCTGGCCAACGTGGTGTCCGGGCGGTTGCAGTCATCGCGGTCGACCACGCCGTCAAGGATCTGCACAGCGCCAGTGTTCTTGTCCTCTACCTTGTACTTGACCGCCATCGGCACGATTTCATCATCAAACAAGCCCTCTGCCTGGGCCTGGGCGGTGCGCTGCTGGCTTTGCAGGGCGTAGAGGTCCTGTTCTTCGCGGCTGACGTCATAGCGGCGGGCGACGATTTCCGCGGTCTGGCCCATGGGGAAGTAAATGCCCGGCACCTGCTCCTTGAGCAGCGGGTTGATCAGGTTATCGGTGTTGACGCTTTTCATGGTCAGGCTGATGGACTCGACGCCACCGGCAACGATGATGTCGCTGCAACCCGACGCGATCTGGTTGGCCGCAATCGCAATCGCCTGCAAGCCCGACGAGCAGAACCGGTTGAGGGTCATGCCCGCCGTACCTGTGCCCAATTGCGACAGCACGGCCACGTTGCGCCCGATGTTGTAGCCCTGGGCGCCTTCGTTCGAACCCGCGCCGACGATGCAATCCTCGACGCTGGCCGGGTCGATGCCGTTGCGGGTCAGCAGTGCGTTGATGCAATGGGCCGCCATGTCATCCGGGCGGGTCTGGTTGAACTTGCCGCGAAAGGATTTGGCCAGGCCGGTTCGCACGCTGTCGACGATCACTACTTCACGCATGGGCTACCTCGATCTTGTCGTTGTGGGGAGATGGATCGAGGATAGATCCAGGCCTGCCCCACCGCGACGATCATTCATCCGGCGTATACAAAAGCATGGTGACGGACATAAACCTGTGGCTGGCCGGCTAGTTGTGGCAAGCGGGCCGGTTGTGGTGAGCAGGCTTATCGTGGCAAGCAGGCTTGTAGTGGCAAACGGGCTTGTTGTGGTGAGCGGGCTTGTTGTGGTGAGCGGGCTTGCCCCGCGCTGGGCTGCGAAGCGGCCCTGACCAAGGCGCCGCGTTATTTCAGGCAGACCTTATTGGCTGGTTTTGGGGCCGCTTCGCAGCCCAGCGCGGGGCAAGCCCGCTCACCACAACAGGCCCATTCACCAAAACAGGCCCGCTCACCACAACAAGCCTGCTCACCACAACAGGCCCGCTCACCACAGAGGGCTGCATCCTGAACAACACCAGGCCAGTGGTTATTTCTTTTTCTTCTTGTCGTGCTTGTCGGTTTTCGCGAACGCTTCCTCCAGGGCAAGGTTGATGGTGCGCAACACCTTGACCCGCGCCCAGCGCTTGTCGTTGGCCTCCACCAGCGTCCACGGCGAAACCTCGGTGCTGGTGCGGTCGACCATATCGCCCACGGCGGCGCGGTAGTCGTCCCATTTGTCGCGGTTGCGCCAGTCGTCTTCGGTGATCTTGAAGCGCTTGAAAGGGATTTCCTCACGGGCCTGGAAGCGTTCCAGTTGGGTCTGCTTGTCGATGGCCAGCCAGAACTTGACCACGATCACACCGGCGTCGCGCAGTTGCTCCTCGAAGTCATTGATCTCGCCATAGGCGCGCATCCAGTCGGCCGTGGTGCAGAAGCCCTCGATACGCTCCACCAGCACGCGGCCGTACCACGAGCGGTCGAACACGGTGAATTTGCCCCGCGCCGGGATCTTCTGCCAGAACCGCCACAGGTACGGCTGGGCCCGTTCATCCTCGGTGGGCGCGGCAATCGGCACGATGTGGTACTGGCGCGGGTCGAGCGCGGCCGCCACTCGACGGATCGCCCCGCCCTTGCCCGCCGCGTCGTTACCTTCGAAGACCGTCACCAGCGCGTGCTTGCGCATGCGTTTGTCGCGCATCAGGCCGGAGAAGCGCGCCTGCTCGGTAATCAGCTGTTCTTCGTAATCGTCCTTGTCCAGGCTCAGGGTCATGTCGAGGCTGTTGAGCAGGCTCATCTGGTCGATGGCCGAGGGCAACGGCGCCGGGTTCATCCCGCTGGCCTTGCCCTTGGGCAGCTTCAGGGCATTCTGCAGGCCTTCGAGCAGGATCTTGCCCACGGTGAGGCTGCGGTAGTTGGCGTCGACGCCTTCAATCACATGCCAGGGCGCGTAATCGCGGCTGGTACGGCGCAGGATGCGCTCGCCGAAATGCACGAACTTGTCGTAGGTCTCGGATTGCTGCCAGTCCAGCGGGCTGATGCGCCAACTGTGCAACGGGTCGTCGGCCAGGGCCTTGAGCCGTGCCTTCATTTGCTTCTTGGACAGGTGGAACCAGAACTTGAAGATCAGCGCGCCTTCATCGCAGAGCATCTTCTCCAGGCGCTCGGCGCCGGCGATGGCCTGGTCGAGCCGCGCATCCTTGATCTCGCCGTGCACCCGGCCTTGCAGCATCTGGCTGTACCAGTTGCCGAAAAAAATGCCCATGCGGCCTTTGGCAGGCAGTTGGCGCCAGTAGCGCCAGGCCGGGGGGCGGGCCAGTTCTTCGTCGGTCTGCTGGTCGAAGGTGCGCACCTCGATCAGGCGCGGGTCCATCCATTCATTCAGCAGTTTGACCGTCTCACCTTTACCGGCGCCTTCGATGCCGTTGATCAGGATGATCACCGGGAAGCGCTTTTGCTGTTGCAACTCGTACTGCACCTCCAGCAAAGCCTCGCGCAGGGCGGGCACTTCGGCCTCAAAGGTGTCTTTGTCGATGGCGTGACCGATTTCGGCAGATTCGAACATGGGCGGCTCCGTTCCAGAAGTGAGCAAGACTAGCGGATTGGGCAACAACGCGCGGGAGGAAATTCCACCGGGGCTTGCCGTGGGTCAATTCAAAGCCTGTTGATCGGCTAGAATGGCCGCCTTGCCTTTACCGAGCCGCCCATGAACCCCGTAACCCACGCCCAGCTCGACTGGGATGATCAAGGTCGCCCGCACTCGCGGGTGTTCGACGACGTGTATTTCTCCGACCAATCGGGCCTGGACGAAACCCGCTATGTGTTCCTGCAACAGAACCGCTTGCAGGAGCGCTTCGCCGCCCTGCCGGCGGGCGGGCGTCTGGTGATTGGCGAAACCGGCTTCGGCACCGGCCTGAATTTCCTCTGTACCTGGCAGTTGTTCGAGCAACACGCCGTGGCCGGTGCGCGCCTGCATTTTGTCAGCGTGGAAAAGTACCCCCTGAGCCACGCCGACCTGCAACGCGCCCTCGCCCTCTGGCCCGAGCTGGCGCCGTTCGCCGAGCAACTGCTGGCGCACTACATCGCCATCCACCAAGGCTTCCAGCGCCTGGTGCTGGACAACGGCCGCGTCACCCTCACGCTGCTGATCGGCGATGCCCTGGAACAGTTGCCGCAACTGGATGCACAGATCGACGCGTGGTTTCTCGACGGCTTCGCCCCGGCGAAAAACCCCGAGATGTGGAGCGCCGAACTGTTTGCCGAGCTGGCACGCCTGGCGGCCCCGGGCTCGACCATCAGCACCTTCACCAGCACCGGCTGGGTGCGCCGGCTGATCAACGCCGCCGGTTTCAAGATGAAGCGTACGCCGGGCATCGGCCACAAGTGGGAAATCCTGCGCGGGGAGTTTCTCGGCTGGCCGACCGACACGCCGGCACCGGCCGCCGCCAAACCCTGGTTCGTCCGCCCGACCATGCCCACTGGCGAGCGCCACGCCCTGGTGATCGGCGGCGGCCTGGCCGGCTGCGCCAGCGCGGCCAGCCTGGCGGCGCGGGGCTGGCAGGTCAGCCTGTTGGAGCGCCATGGCGGCCTCGCCCAGGAGGCCTCCGGCAATCCGCAAGGGGTGCTTTATCTCAAGCTGTCGGCACACGGCACGGCGTTGTCGCAGATGATCGTCAGCGGGTTCGGGTACACCCGGCGCCTGCTGGAGCACCTGCAACGCGGGGTGGATTGGGACGGCTGCGGCGTGCTGCAACTGGCCTTCAATGCCAAGGAGGCCGAACGCCAGGCGCAACTGGCCCAGGCATTCGCACCGCAGTTATTGCATCTGCTGGATAAGGCTCAAGCCCAGGCTCGCGCCGGGGTGGGCCTGGAACAGGGCGGGCTGTTTTTCCCCGAAGGCGGCTGGGTGCATCCACCCGCGCTGTGCCAATGGCAGGCGCGCCAGCCAGGTATCGAGGTGCTGGCCCATCATGAGGTGCTGGACCTGCGCAAAGTCGACGGCCACTGGCAGGCCTGGGACGGTGATCGGCTGCTGGCCAGCGCCCCCGTGGTGGTGCTGGCCGGGGCCGCTGAGGTCAAACGATTTGCCGCCGGCGCCGAGTTGCCCCTCAAGCGGATTCGCGGGCAGATCACCCGCCTGCCCCAGACCGCCGCCAGCCAGGCCCTGGCCACGGTGGTGTGTGCCGAGGGCTACGTGGCGCCGGCTCGCCTGGGCGAACACACCCTGGGGGCCAGCTTTGATTTCAACAACGATGACCTCATCCCTACCGCCGCCGAGCACGCCGGTAACCTTGAGCTGCTGCAAGAGATTTCCCCGGACCTGGCCCGGCGCCTGCACGCCGCCGACCTTGCCGCAGAGACCCTGGAGGGCCGCGCCGCCTTCCGCTGCACCAGCCCGGACTACTTGCCGATTGTCGGGCCGCTGGCCGACAGCCTGGCATTCGCCCAGGCCTACGACGTGCTGCGCAAAGATGCCCGCCACACGCCACAGGCCACTTGCCCGTGGCTGGACGGCCTGTACATCAACAGCGGCCACGGCTCCCGGGGCCTGATCACCGCGCCGCTGTCCGGCGAGTTGCTGGCGGCATGGCTGGACAACGAACCGCTGCCCCTGCCCCGCAGCGTGGCCGAGGCCTGTCACCCGAATCGCTTTGCGGTGCGCGGGTTGATTCGCAGCAACGTTGCAAAAACGACCCCGTAGGCGGCGCTTCAACCCGCCGGGGACAATTCGCAGGTGCCCAGCGCATCGAACCTCAACGCCTCCTGGGTCAGGCGTTTGAGCTCGACGAGCTCGGCGCTTTCCCGCGCGCGCTGGATCGCGCCCATCTGGGTGTGATAGTCAGCGTCACCCAAGCTTTCCCTTTGCGCCCACACCGCTTCCATGCGCTCGCCAAAGGGCTGGGTCAGGGTGTCGAACGAACCGCCATGGGTGCGCCTCAGGTAACTGCTCCAGAATGGCAGCTTCACCATATAGTTCAGCAGTTGCGGGGAAAGCTCGGCCTCCTTCAACTGCGCTTCGGCAACCTCCAGCATATGCTCGGTTACCCCAGCCAGGCTGGCGAAGCGCATATGCCGGGGCTGCCCGGGCAAATGAAAGCGCTCCACCAGCCCGGTGCGATAAGCCAGGCTGACCTCCAGCGGATCGAGCGTCGGATGCTCGGCGCTGTGCCGGCTGGCCATGGACTCCAGGCGGTCGAGGCGAAACAAGCCCCTGGCCAACCTGAGCAGCGGCTTGGCCGTGACCCTGCCGCCCTCCACCCGCTGCGCGGCCTCGTGGATTTCAACCAGCACCTCCAGGCTACTGAAGCTCACGGCAGCGGCGTCATCACAGTTCAACGGCGTGGCCGCGCGCTCGAAAATCTCGGCCCGCAGTCGGGTATCGGCTGCGGCGGCATCCAGCACGCGCCAGATGCGGCGGTTCATGTCCTCGCGCACGTGGCTGGTGTCGGCGGCTCCGCCCAGGCCGGCCAATAATTTGAACAGGCCGTCGGAGCCGGGTTCATCCTTGAGCCCCAGCCAGGTCTCGGCCTTTTCGGCGAAGTGCGTCGCGCGCTCATCGCCCAGCCACAGCTCACGTGCGGTCTGCTCGTTGAGTCGCGCAATGTCATCCTCCACGAAGCCCATGCCCACGCCGATGGTGTCCCGGTAACGGTTCAAGGCCTGACGAGTGCTGGCGTCCAAAGGGTTATGCCGCACATTGATGACTTCGGTGTGCTCGCGCGGCGCATTGAACAACCATGCCGGCAAACTGGCGATGTCATTGTCCCGCAGGTCGAGTTGCTCCAGGTACGGAACGCGGGTAAAGCCGGTGGGCAGACTGGTCAGCCGGCAGTTGCGCAGCATCAGGTTGCGCAACTCGAACATCTTGTTGACGACCGGCGGGTCCACCAGGGGATTGTTGCTCAGGTCGAGCACGACCAGGCTCTTCAGGTCCGCAAGTTTGGTGCGGGTGTACTCGGTCAGTTGCAGGTGGTTATCGGCCATGTACAGCTGCCTGAGCAACGGCATGTGCTGGAGCACTTCCGGCAGCCGCGTCAGCCGGTTACCGTTCAACTCCAGGCTGCGCAGCCCCTTGAAGTGCTTGAGGAAATACGCAACGTCATCGTTGAGCCCCATGCGTTTCAATGACAATTGCCGGACATGCTCGAACTGCACGTGCGCCGGCAAGGTCGGCAACGCCCCGATGGCCATGCCGTCCAGGGACAGGCTCGGCACTTGCCGATGGTGTTCATCCGGCGCCAGCGACGCATATTGCCAACTGCGCTCGATGGCCCGTGCGGCCTGGTGTCGAGCCAGGCGGTAGTCTTGCAGCGCGACGTCCGAGTGTGGCTGCGCCGGTTTGCCCTTGGCCCACAGCCTCAACGCCCGCTGCAGTGCCTCATAGTGCTGCTCAAGGGTGCGCACGGCTTTGGCCCGGGACAGGTGATCGGTGCCCAAGTCCTGCAGGAAGGTCGACAGGCGCCGGTCATCGAATAACGGGAAGAGTTTGCGAGCTTTGCGCATCAGGCCCGCAGGCTGTGGAGGCAGCGCAGGCGGCGAGCCTTGCACACACGACAGGGCCGGCTCCTCGGGTACCGCGCGCTCGGGCCATAAGTAACGGCCGATGCGATTGCGTTCATCCTGGGCCTTGCCAATCAATGCATGCCGCAACTGGCTGGCCCTGCCGCTCGCGGTCAGGCGCAGCGCGTCGAGTTGGGCGGCAGACAAACTGTTGAGCAACGCCTCGTAGAAACCTTCCGGCCCGCCGGCCAGCGCGCCCAAGGCCTTACCTTGCCCATCGTGGGCGCGAAAGCCCTTGGCCGACTGCACCACGAAACGACTGATATCAGTGCCTGGGTCGCCCACCTGTCCCAGGACAGCGCCCTGTACGCTTTCGCGGCGCACCTGCAAGAACAGATCCTCGGGCCAGCCTGGAATCCGTTGCAGCAAGCCGGTGGCCACGCGCCGTGTCGCATCGGTGGCCAGCTCCGGCAAATACAGGCCGGCCAGCGCGTCGTCTTCCTCCAACGCTTCCAGGGCTTCCCGGGCCCACTGGCTGACCCGCAGCGGCACACGCCCGGTATGGCGCAAGTGCCAGCGCTCGGCCGTGGAGGCCTGGGTCATGACCTCCCAGGCCACCCGGATCGGCAATTGCGGCAAGCGCTGCTTGAGCTGGCCGTGATCGGTCTGATCGATGAAATCGGCATCCATGCGCAGCCGCTCATAGACCGCCTGATGCGTGGTCTTGAGCGAGGCGGTGAGACGCCGCGCCAGTACCGCTTGCGCTTCATCGGCGTAGAAGGTGCCGCCGAGCAATTGCGCGGTTTCTTCGGAATCGAGTGCGGCCAGCAGGGTAGGCAGGATCTGTCCGTTCCGCAGTTGTTGCGTGGTGAGGTGGATGCTCAAGTCCTCGTAATCGAACGGCGCGGTGTCTGGATGGCGCTCAAGCAGGTAGCCCTCGTCGTCGAGCAGTTCGAAAAAACGCCCACGGGGCCACCCGTCCATCAGTGGCAGGGCCAGCATCTGCACACGGGTGGTGGCCGCATCGAGCGGTGCTTGATGCTCCATTTGCCAGATCAGGTCGCGAACCCCCTGGTTCAGCTTGAACCGCAGCGCACAGTCGCGCAGCCGCTCCGGCAGCGGCAGGTTCTGCCTGGCCAGTTGCTGCAAGCGCGGTAAGGTCGAGCCGGTGATAGCGGCGATCTCCTGCAGGTGTCCGGCCGATAAGGCGCTGAGACTGGGGTCCAGCCGCCTCAGGATATAGTCAGGGCTGCGCCATTCATCCGCCTGCTCGAACGAGAACTGCCAGCCGCCCTGGTAGTTGTGGGTCAAGGGTGGCCGATAGGCCGAATCCCGCTGCGGATGCCGGGCTCGCCAGCGCCCGGTGCGGGCGTCAAAGACAATCGAATACAGCGCCCCGTCGACATTCACATAGGACTGGCCATTGAGCTGATAGACCCCACGCGGGCTGGCCACTGTGCCTTCGAGCGAGACGGTGTGACGATACGGCTCGGTACGACTGCGCAACAAGCGCGTGGACGTGTCGGGCAGCCGCACGGCTTCGAGGCTGTCGTAGAACCCCGCCGCCGACGGTGTGGTTCGCCACAGCCGGCCCACGACTTTTGTACCCGCGGCGAACAACGCCATGGCAGCGAGGTTTTCCGCGATGTTCGTCAGGTGCCTGAGGGCGCCGAGCTTGTCATGGTGCAGCCAGTCATCCACCCCCTCGAACATCTCGCCAAGCAATTGCCCAATGGCCACACCGGTCATCAGTTGGCCCACCACCGGTACCACGAACCCGGCGACGTTGAGCACCGTCAAGCCGACATCCAGGTAATCCTGGATACGCTTGCGACGCGCGTCGTCATCGGCCTGGGCATTGGGAACCGCCAATACCTGCGCATCCAGCTGGATCTTGCCAACGCAGGCATTGAAAAAGAATGTCGACAACTTGTCTGTGACCGGGAGCGGCGCCACCCGCACGACGATGGCCTCCTGGTCAAAACGCTCGAAAAAACCGAAGCGCTCGGACTCGTCCAGGTAACCCTTGAAGAAATCACGATAGGTACTGACGTGAAGCTTGAGGGTGAGGTAGAGCTTGAAATGCTCCAGTGATTCATAGCGGTACCACGGCCGCACGGGCTCGTTGGGCATATACACCACGATCGGGCCGCTGGAGAACCCTTCGGCCGATGCACTGGAAAACACCAATACCCCCCACAGGCAGGCGCCGTCGATGTTCAGGCCTTGCCAGGTCAGCGGCTGCTGGTTGAACCACAATTGCCGGATGTCACCGGCGGGCATATCCGCCTTGACCAGGCCCAGCAGCAACGCGCGGGTCGGTGCATCGATATCGCCTTTGGCATGGGCCAGATGCAGGTCGATCTGCATGTCCACGCAACGGGATTGGCCGACCTGCGTCACCGAAGGATTGAAGTCCTGGTCGGGCGCCACCAGGTTGAACACTTCGCGCACATGGGTCTGATAGGCCTCTCCCAGGTTCAGCTCGCGGCAGTAGCCGATAAAGGCCTGAGCGCTGAGGGTTTGCGCAATTCGGCGCCTGGGGCCGATGCGCACCACGGCAGTGGTCGGCGAGCCGCCAGGCTCGGCAGCCGCCTGGGAGAAATTCTGCATGGCCGCTTGCAGCAGGCTGTGCTTCTCCAGGGTGACGGTCTCGACCACCTGGCCACCCAGGTCCTGGCTGACACCGATGAACGAGCGCCGGGGGATTTCCAGGGTGTCGTTTTCGATGTCGAGGCCCCCATGTCCCTTGCCGTCCAGGAATGCCTTGAGCCGTTCGGCACAGAATTTATCCAGCGGTTGCAGACGGTTCAGCACCCGGTGCAGGGTTTCACGGGGGCGCTCGCTGTCGGCATACGCCTGCTCGATGGCCTGCAATACGTGGGAGTCAGCCTTGACCAACCAGGCCGGCAGCGTGTCATGCAAGACCTGCGCTTTATCCAGGTCGCCGGTGATATTCAGCAGCGCCGCCATCAATTGGTCGTGGGGCACCGGCTCGAGCGCCTGGGTCAAATCAGTGGTTTGCGTCATTCGCAATGTTCCTTTATCGCGTTGAACAATGACGCCAGACGATAAGCGCTGCGACCGCGCAAAAGGGTTCAAATAGCTGCAGGTTCAGCCCGCGCAAGCGTCGATTTTTTGCATCTCGCCTCGACTTAATTACCGCCCCTTTCACCCACGCCGCACAGGCTGCAGGGGTGTTCCGAATGGGGGGCGGCGGTTTGCCATATAACTTATTGATCTAAAACTCCGCGTATAGCCTCGGGTCAGTCCCTAGGTACCCGCCGTTTCGGCGCGTGCATTTCTATCCCTCCCCAACGGAAAAACCGGTAAGGAACCTATGTGCGGATTAGCTGGCGAGTTACGTTTCGATCACCAACCTGCGGACCTCGCAGCGGTGGAGCGAATTACCCATCACTTGGCACCCCGCGGCCCTGACGCGTGGGGCTTCCATGCCCAAGGGCCGATTGCCCTGGGCCATCGACGCCTGAAAATCATGGACCTGTCGGACGGCTCCGCCCAACCGATGGTCGACGCCCAACTGGGCCTGTCCCTGGCATTCAACGGCGCGATCTACAACTTCCCGGAATTGCGCCAGGAGCTTGAAGCCCTGGGTTACGCCTTCTATTCCGGCGGCGACACCGAAGTGCTGCTCAAGGGTTACCACGCCTGGGGCGAAGCACTGCTGCCCAAGCTCAACGGCATGTTTGCCTTTGCCGTCTGGGAGCGCGATGCCCAGCGCCTGTTCATCGCCCGTGACCGTCTCGGCGTGAAGCCGTTGTACCTGTCGCGCACCGGTCAGCGCCTGCGCTTTGCCTCGGCCCTGCCGGCGCTGCTCAAGGGCGGTGATATCAACCCGATCCTCGATCCGGTGGCGCTCAATCACTACTTGAATTTCCATGCCGTCGTGCCCGCTCCGCGCACGCTGCTGGCGGGCATTGAAAAACTGCCGCCGGCCTCCTGGATGCGCATCGATGCCGAAGGCAACACCGAGCAGAAAACCTGGTGGACGCTGCCCTACGGCCCCCATGAAGATGAAAAAAACCTGAGCCTGGAAGACTGGACCGACCGCGTGTTGGACAGCACCCGCGAAGCCGTGGCCATTCGTCAACGGGCTGCCGTGGATGTCGGTGTGCTGCTTTCCGGCGGCGTCGACTCGAGCATGCTCGTCGGCCTGCTGCGTGAAGTCGGCGTGCAGGACCTGTCGACTTTCTCCATCGGCTTTGAAGACGCCGGCGGCGAGCGCGGCGACGAGTTCCAGTATTCGGACCTGATCGCCAAGCACTACGGCACCCGTCACCACCAACTGCGCATTGCCGAAAGCGAGATCATCGAACAACTGCCGGCGGCGTTCCGCGCCATGAGCGAGCCGATGGTCAGCCATGACTGCATCGCCTTCTACCTGCTGTCGCGGGAAGTGGCCAAGCATTGCAAGGTGGTGCAGAGCGGCCAGGGCGCCGATGAGCTGTTCGCCGGTTACCACTGGTACCCGCAGGTGGATGGCGCCAGCGACCCGTATGCCGCCTACCGCGAGGCGTTCTTCGACCGCAGCTACGATGACTACGCCGCCACCGTCGCACCGAAATGGCTGACCGCCAACGACGCCGCCGGCGACTTCGTGCGCGAGCATTTTGCGATGCCCGGCGCGGACGCCGCCGTGGACAAGGCCCTGCGCCTGGACAGCACGGTGATGCTGGTGGATGACCCGGTCAAACGCGTCGACAACATGACCATGGCCTGGGGCCTGGAAGCGCGCACGCCGTTCCTCGACTACCGCCTGGTGGAACTGTCGGCCCGTGTACCGGGTAAATTCAAATTGCCCGACGGTGGCAAGCAAGTGTTGAAAGAGGCCGCGCGCCGGGTGATTCCGAGCGAAGTCATCGACCGCAAGAAAGGCTACTTCCCGGTGCCGGGCCTCAAGCATTTGCAGGGCGACACCCTGAATTGGGTGCGCGAACTGCTGCTGGACCCAAGCCAGGATCGCGGCCTGTTCAACCCGGCCATGCTCGACCGCCTGCTCACCGACCCGCAAGGTCAATTGACCCCGTTGCGCGGCTCGAAGCTGTGGCAACTGGCCGCGTTGAACCTGTGGCTCAGCGAACAAGGAATCTGATTGATGAAACCCCATGCAGCGGCTTACAGCCAACGCTTGTTAAAGGGCCAGGCGCCGACCTACGAGCGCCTGCAAGCGCGCCTGGCCGAAGATGGCAGCCCGCTGGCCGCCGAGCCGATTGCGGTGCATTGCGGCTGGGGCCGGCTATTGATCGGCCATACCTTCCCGGACCCGGCCAGCCTGGCCCAGGAGCTGCTCAACGAACAGCCCGGCGAGCGCGATATCGCGCTGTATGTGGCCGCGCCCCAGCAGATCCTCGGGATTGATCCGCAGCAGTTGTTCCTCGACCCATCCGACACCCTGCGCCTGTGGTTCAGCGACTATCGCCCTTCCACCCGCGTGTTTCGCGGTTTCCGCATTCGCCGGGTGCAGAGCGAGGCCGATTGGCTGGCGGTCAACCAGTTGTATCAAGGCCGCGGCATGCTGCCGGTCGACGCCGAACGCCTGACACCGCGCCATGAAGGCGGCCCGGTGTACTGGCTGGCCGAGGACGAAGACAGTGGCGCGGTGATCGGCAGCGTGATGGGCCTCAATCACCAGAAAGCCTTCCACGACCCGGAAAACGGTTGCAGCCTGTGGTGCCTGGCGGTCGACCCGCTGTGCACACGCCCCGGCGTGGGCGAAGTGTTGGTACGCCACTTGGTGGAGCACTTTATGAGCCGTGGCCTGAGCTATCTCGACCTGTCTGTGCTGCACGATAATCGCCAGGCCAAGAACCTCTACGCCAAGCTCGGCTTCCGTGCGCTGACCACCTTTGCGATCAAGCGCAAGAACGGTATCAACCAACCGCTGTTCCTCGGCCCCGGCCCGCAGGCGGGGTTCAACCCGTATGCGCGGATCATTGTCGAAGAGGCCCATCGACGCGGCATCGATGTGCAGGTGGATGACGCCGATGCCGGTTTGTTCACCCTCAGCCATGGTGGCCGCCGCGTGCGCTGCCGCGAGTCGCTGAGCGACCTGACCAGCGCGATCAGCATGACCCTGTGCCAGGACAAGAGCCTCACCCACAAGGTGTTGAAAGCGGCGGGCTTGAAACTGCCTGCGCAACAACTGGCGGGCAGCGCCGATGACAATCTGGAGTTCCTCGACGAACACCAGCGCGTCGTGGTCAAGCCGCTCGATGGCGAGCAAGGCCAGGGCGTGGCGGTGGATCTGCAGAGCATCGAAGAGGTGCAGCAGGCGATCGAAGCGGCGCGCCAGTTCGACAGCCGCGTGTTGCTGGAGAGCTTTCACCAAGGCCTGGACCTGCGCATCCTGGTGATCGGTTTCGAGGTGGTCGCCGCCGCGATCCGCCGCCCCGCCGAAGTGACCGGTGACGGCCAGCATTCCATTGGCGCACTGATCGAAGCCCAGAGCCGACGCCGTCAGGCGGCCACCGACGGCGAAAGCAAAATCCCCGTGGATGCAGAAACCGAACGCACCCTGCACGCCGCCGGCTACGACTACAGCAGCATCCTGCCCCGGGGCCAGACCCTGGCCGTGCGCCGCACCGCCAACCTGCACACCGGCGGCTGCCTGGAGGACGTCACCGCGATCCTCCATCCCACCTTGGTGGACGCCGCCGTGCGCGCCGCCCGCGCCCTGGATATCCCCATGGTGGGCCTGGACCTGATGGTGGCCGCGGCCGATCAACCCGAGTACGTCTTTATCGAAGCCAACGAACGGGCCGGCCTGGCCAACCATGAACCGCAGCCGACGGCGGAGAAGTTTGTGGACCTGCTATTCCCCCACAGTGGATAGCCTCAAGTTACAAGCTGCAAGCCTCAAGCCTAGAGCAATGCCGGCAAGCCTCAGATACCGCTTTTAACTTGAAGCTTGCAGCTCAAAGCTTGCAACTAAAGGAAACCTTTATGACCCGAACCATCCCCGAACCGGATCTCAACTACCTGCAAAAAGTCCTGCTGGAAATGCTCGCCATTCCCAGCCCCACCGGGTTTACCGACACCATCGTGCGCTACGTCGCCGAGCGCCTGGAAGAACTCGGTATCCCGTTTGAAATGACCCGGCGCGGCACGATTCGCGCCACCCTCAAGGGTCAGAAAAACAGCCCCGACCGCGCGGTGTCCGCGCACCTGGACACCATTGGCGCCGCCGTGCGTGCGATCAAGGACAATGGCCGCCTGACCCTCGCCCCGGTTGGCTGCTGGTCAAGCCGCTTTGCCGAAGGCAGCCGCGTCAGTCTGTTTACCGACAACGGGGTGATCCGTGGCAGCGTGTTGCCGTTGATGGCCTCCGGGCACGCGTTCAACACCGCCGTGGATGAAATGCCGGTGAGCTGGGACCATGTGGAATTGCGCCTGGATGCCTACTGCGCCACCCGCGCCGATTGCGATTCCCTGGGGATCGGCATCGGTGACTACGTGGCGTTCGACCCGTTGCCCGAGTTCACCGAGAGCGGGCATATCAGTGCCCGCCACCTGGACGACAAAGCCGGCGTCGCCGCACTGTTGGCCGCACTCAAGGCCATCGTCGACAGCGGCGAACCGCTGCTGATCGACTGCCACCCGCTGTTCACCATCACCGAGGAAACCGGCAGCGGCGCTGCGGCGGCCCTGCCCTGGGATGTGAGTGAATTTGTCGGTATCGATATCGCCCCGGTCGCTCCCGGCCAGCACTCCAGCGAGCACGCGGTCAGTGTGGCCATGCAGGATTCCGGCGGGCCGTATGACTATCACCTCTCCCGCCACCTGCTGCGCCTGGCTTCGGATAACGACTTGCCCGTGCGCCGCGACCTGTTCCGCTATTACTTCAGCGATGCCCACTCGGCGGTGACGGCCGGCCACGACATCCGCACGGCGCTGCTGGCGTTCGGTTGCGATGCGACCCATGGTTATGAGCGCACCCATATCGACAGCCTGGCAGCACTGAGCCGGCTGTTGGGCGCGTATATCCTCAGCCCGCCGGTGTTCGCCAGTGACGCACAACCGGCCCAGGGCTCACTGGATCGGTTCAGCCATCAGATCGAGCACGAAACGCAGATGGAGAGCGACACGCGTGTGCCATCGGTGGACAGCCTGGTCGGCCAGAAGTCCTGACGCTGGCAACTGCGGTCCCGGCGCAGTAGGATCGCCGGGATCCATCATCTGAGGCTTGTATGCTGATTCCCTACGACGCACTTGAAGTCGACACCCTGACCCGCCTTATCGAAGACTTCGTGACCCGCGACGGCACCGACAATGGTGACGACACGCCCCTGGAAACCCGCGTGCTGCGGGTGCGCCAGGCGCTGACCAAGGGCCAGGCGCTGATTGTGTTCGACCCGGACAGCGAGCAGTGCCAGTTGATGCTCAAGCACGATGTGCCCAAGCATCTGTTCGACTGACTCAGGGGTTGGTGGCGGGCTGGGATTGCGGGGTTTGACGCTTGAGGATCTTTTGGTACACCTCGGCGCGATGGACATGCACCCCGACGGGCGCAACAACACCAAATTTCACCTGATTACCGTTCAGCTCGAGAATGCGCACGGTGATGTCATCACCGATGGCGATGATTTCGCCTACGGCGCGGCTTAAGACCAGCATGGCGGTTGTCCTTATTGAATGACAGGACCCCGACCATGCGCGCTGGGTGTGGGCGCAGCAATGCCTCGCGGCAAAATCAGGCAACACCTACATATGTAGGTAAATTGCCTGACAGACCACTGCCTGATCAGCCCTTAACAGCCTGTGCCTTGGCCCGCATCCTGTCGGCCATGGTGGTCATTTCGTCATAGAGCAACTGCGGGTTCTTCTGCTTCAAGGCCCACGCCATCCGCCCCTGCTCATGGGGCAGGATCATGAATTCGCCCTGCGCCACACGCTGGTAGATGTAGTCGGCAATGTCCGCCGCCGAGATCGGCGAACTCTCCAACAACTTGCCGACCTGCGCCTTCATCGCCGGTGTGGGCCCACGGAACGAGTCCAACAGGTTGGTCTGGAAGAACGACGGGCACACCACGTGCACGCCGACTTCCTGCTGCTTGAGCTCCACCAGCAAACTCTCCGACAGCGCCACCACACCGGCCTTGGCCACGTTGTAGTTGCTCATGGCCGGCCCCTGCATCAGGGCCGCCATCGAGGCGATGTTGATGATGCGGCCCTTGCTCTTTTCCAGCAGCGGCAGGAACGCCTTGCAGCCCTTGACCACGCCCATCAGGTTGATTGCGATCTGCCAGTCCCAGTCCTCCAGCGATAGCTCGGCAAAGAAGCCGCCCGAGGCTACGCCGGCGTTGTTGACGATCACATCGATGCCGCCCAGCTTCACTTCGCAGGCCTGGGCAAACGCCGTGAGCTGGCTGTAGTCGCGCACGTCGCAGCGCTGGATAAAGCCATCGCCACCGGCTTCACGCACGCGCTTCAGGGTGTCCTGCAAGCCTGGCTCGCTGACGTCCGACAAGGCCAACTGCCAACCCTCACGGGCCCAGCGCAGAGCGATTTCACGACCCAGGCCGGACCCGGCGCCAGTGATCATCATGCGATTTTGCATAGGAAGTAGCCTTGTGGTTCACAGAAGAAGTGATCGGCAGTGTAGCGAAGGTTTTTCCTGCACCCACGCACCATCAGAGTGATGAATGCCCCAGGCAAACCGTGGGCCGGGTCGGATACCTGCCGTCCGCCTAAGTTCAATGTTTTTCAACTAATAAGTGCTGGATGAGCGCGAATCAAAAGAAATAAACGAGTGATCGAAATGCTTTAAAAAAACATGGAATTTTCTGCGAAGCACCAGAGTCGGAGTAGTTAAGGCGTCTGTAATTAACTCTGCAGGCCTATCGTTAAACAACCGGTCTTTGCAGAAAGACAATAAGGAAAAAACCATGAGCCTCATTCTGATCATTATCTTGATCCTCCTGCTGGTCGGCGGCCTTCCGGTATTCCCGCACTCGCGTAATTGGGGTTATGGCCCGTCGGGTATCCTCGGTGTGGTGCTGGTGGTGCTGCTGGTCCTGTTGTTGCTGGGCCGGATATAACCGCTCCGCGGTAATAACGAAGCAAAAAAAAAGAGGCCTTGAAAAAGGCCTCTTTTTTATTGCCGGTTAATTAGTCCGGCTTACCGTTTACAACGCCTGCGGTGTTATCCAGCAAACTCTTGGTCGCGGTTTGCAGGAACGCTTCGAGTTTCTGCTTGAGTGCAGCCTCGTCCGGCGATTCGGCAATCACTTTACCGCTCGGGTTGGCGCCCAGTTCGTATTGCCACAGCTTCGGTGGCATTTCCTTGGGCAGTACCAGAATGCGGTCTGCGGTGACCAAGGCCACGGTCTGGTCGCTGCCCGATGGCTTGATCACGCCAAAGCCCTTGTCGCCTTCCGGCAGGTTCAGCAGGTCGCGGCCCCAGCATTGGTGCAGGGTGTCGCCACCCAGGCGGCCCATGATGGTCGGCACGATGTCGATCTGGGTGCCCACGGTGTGGTCACGCTCGCCGAACTTCTCCTGCACGCCCGGTGCAATCATCAGCATCGGTACGTTGAAGCGGCCCAGGTCCATCTCGGTGATCTGCTGTTCGTTGCCGAAGCCATGGTCGCCCACGATCACGAACAGGGTTTCCTTGAAGTACGGCTCCTTGCGGGCCTTTTCAAAGAACTGGCCCAGGGCCCAGTCGGAGTAACGCATGGCCGTCAAATGCTCGTTGAGGCTGCCACGGTCGGTAACTTTCTCCACCGGCAACGGCGTCGGCAATGCGTACGGCGTGTGGTTGGACAGGGTTTGCAGGAGTGCGTAGAACGGCTTGCCGCCTTCACGGGCCTTCAACTCTTCCAGGCCACGGTTGAACATGTCCTGGTCGGACACGCCCCACGTCGGGTCGGAGAACACCGGGTCGACGAAGTCGTTGCGGCCGATGAAGTTGGTCATGCCCTGGTTGCTGAAGAAGCCCGACTGGTTGTCCCAGGCGAAGTCGCCGTTATAGACATACACGTCGTTGAAATCACGGGCGCTGAGCAACTGCGGCAGGCCCGACAGCTTGTGGCTGCCTTCCGGGGTCTGCATCAGGTATTCAAAGCCTGGCAGGTTCGGGAAGCAGGCCATGGTGGCGAACATACCCTGGTGGGTATGGGTGCCGTTGGAGAAGAAACGGTCGAACAGCAGGCCTTCCTTGGAGAGTTTGTCGAAGTACGGCGTGATATTGCCGGGACGCCCCAAGGCGCCTACCGAATGACCGGCGAAGCTTTCCATCAGGATCACGACCACGTTCTTGATCGGCAGGGTCTTCTCGGCCGGCGGCGTGTAGTCGCGGCGCACGGCGGCGATGTCGGTATCGACCAGTTTTTCCTGTGGCAGCACCAGCATGTCACGCACGGTCTGGGTGGCCAGCGGCTGGTCCAGGGTCGCCTTCCAGACATTGGAGCGGTCTTCACCGAACCGGGCCTTGGCCGCCGCGATCAGCGACAAGGTGCCATTGAGGCCCAACTGGTTGGCGAAGTTCGAATCGGTGGTGTACACATCGCCCCAACGCAGCGGCGGGCCCTGGCGCAGGGTGCCACGGGCGGCAACCACGGCGATCAGCAGGCATACCACGAACACCGCGATGCGGCTGTACCACGGCGCCACCTGGCGCGTGCCGATGCTGCCACCACTGAACGGACCACGTGGGCGCGTGGCGCGGTCGGCACCTTTGAACGCGATGCTCAGGATCAGCGTGCCCACGGCCCAGGCCAGCAGGTAGCGCACCACCGGGAAACCGTACCAGAGCATGCTCATCACGGTTTTCGGGTCTTCCTTCACATACTGGAAGACCAGGCCGTTGAGGCGCTGGTGGAACTCGCGGTAGAAGTCCATCTCCATCAAGCCCAGGAACAGGGCGATGCTGGACGCAAGGGTCAGCCAGAAGCGGAAGAACCCACGCGCGGCCATGGCCCGTACGCTGAACAGTGCCAGCAGCAGCGGGATCAGCAGGTAGACCACCAGGCGGATGTCAAAACGCAGGCCGTTGGCGAACGCTTCAAGGAAGGTCGAGGCCGGCGTGTCGAGGATCATCTCGCGGTTGTAGACCAGCAGCGCCAGGCGCAGCAGGGAGAGCATCACCATCATGACCAGTGCGCAGAGCAGCGTGTACGCCAGATGGGATTTGACGGTCGGTTGCAGCAGGCGATTAGAAGCTCGCTGCTGACTCAGGGCGTCCGGGTTTGCCATGTCGTTTCAGGACCCATTGGAAGTTTAGTGACGAAGTAGTGCAGTGGCGCGAATGGTGCCCGATCAACGGCATCAAGGCTATTAATTACTGAACGAGCACCGCTGCGCCGCCTTTAAAAGCACCTGAGGCAGGGCCTTGGCAGGGAAAGATAGAGCCGGCGGATTGTCTTGGATAAGATGTGAAAATTGTGTGCAGCGAATATTTCGATACACAAAATGCAGCGAAGAAACGAGCAAGTACCGTAGCAGCTGCCGAGCCTTGGCGAGGCTGCGTGTGCGGTGTGTCTGATACACCGCTGACGCAGCCTCGCCAAGGCTCGGCAGCTGCTACAAGGAGGGTGCGGGGTCAGATCCGCACGTTGCCGCGCGGCCCGGCGATAGCCCAGATGATCAGGCCCAGTACCGGCAGCAGCAGGATCAACAGGATCCACAACACCTTGGCCCCGGTGCTTGCGCCGCTTTTGAACACATTGATGATCGCCCAGATATCCAGCGCCAGGATGATCAGCCCGATCAGACCGTTGAAAGTGGAACCCATGGTGTCGCTCCTAAGTGAGGGCATGCCCTTGTAGGATAGCCAGCCCTGGCCGGGGTTCCGTTTTATTTCAGACGTGCACGGCGACCTTCAGCGCTTCCAGGGACGGCTCGGCCTGGATGCCGACTTCGGCGCACAACGCCAGCACGCGCGGCAGGTCATTGCCGAACACCAGCACCGCCTGGATCTCGTCGTCCAGCAACTGGCTGAAGTTGAGCAGCACATAACCGCCGTCTTCCGGGCTCAGGGCACTCATCTGGATCTGGATACGGTTCAGGGCGGTGAGGCCGTCAGTCTTGGCCAGTTGCTTGGGTTTGAGGTTGAACGACACACCCGGGCCGAACGACGCGGCGATCTGCGCAAACAGGTCGCCATAGGTATCGGCCTGGAACAGCACGGTATCCGGCAGGCTGCCGACCACCACCCACTCCCCCAGCGGGATCGGAAAGCTGTCGTCGTAGTTGATGTCCGGGTTGGCGGCCAGGAAGGCCGCCGGGTCGGCGTAGGCCTGGGCGGCCTCTTCGGCGATGCGCGCCACCTCATCCTCGCCCATGACCCCGGCGCTGATTTTGCTGATAAGTTCGACGAGGGCGGTTTTCATGGGGTGATCCTGTAGCGGGCTGGTTTTTGAGGGCGCACAGCCTACACCAGTTTCTCCAGCTGCGCCGCCGTGTCCTTCGCCCCCATGGTCTGCGCCGCCGCCAGCGCAGTCGCGCCCTGGGCATCGGTGGCCCTGGGGTTGGCGCCTTGGCTGAGCAGGTAGTCGAGCATCTCGACGCGGTTGAACATGGCGGCCATCATCAGCGCGGTACGCCCGTCGGACGAGGCGGCCTCGATCGGCGTGCCCCCTTCAATCAGCGCCTTGACCACCGGCAAGTGGCCCTTGAACGCCGCGCCGGCGATGGGCAGCTGGTTCTTGTCATTGGCGATCAGCGGGTCGGCCTTGAACTCCAGCAGCACTTTTACCGCTTCGGCATGGCCGTGGTAGGCAGACAGCATCAGCAAGGTATCGCCGTTGTGGTTGCGAAAGTTGGCCGGCAAGCCTTTGGCCAGGAGCGCGGCGAGCATGGCGGCGTCGCCTTTGCGGGCGACGTCGAAGACCTGCTCGGCAAATTCGGCGGCTTCGTCTTCAGTCATTTGTTTGGCGTGGTCTGACATGTGGGGCTCCTTGTCTGGTGCTTTATAGGCCGCCAGTGTCGCGAGGGAGTTCCCCACTGTCATGCCCTTTTTAGCAAAAGCGGCCATAGACAGAATCAATAGCGGAACTGGCCGCCCTGGATCTGCGCCAACAGTTGCCCGGTGACCGGCACATAGCAGTCCGACCCCGGCAACCAGGCATACACCGGGTCATTGCCGGCCTTGTCCGGATCAAAGGCCTCTTCCTTGAGCTTGACCTTCTGGTACTTAAAGGTACCGGTGGTTTCCATCTTGACCTTGATCCGCAGGAAGAGCGGCACTGCATAGTGCGGCAACTGGCCGTGGGCGAATTGCAGCAACTCGCGCATGTCCAGCGAGGCCAGGGACTCACTCGGGGTGATGGCGACCATGCCCGCACGGCCATTGGTGTTTTCGATCTCGACGCCATAAGCCACCACTTCGGCGATCTGCGGGTGTTGCAGCAGGACGTTCTCGACCTCGGTGGTGGACACGTTTTCACCTTTCCAGCGATAGGTATCCCCCAGACGATCCACAAATTGCGCATGGCCAAAGCCGATGCTGCGCAACAAATCGCCGGTATTGAAGTAGCGATCACCTTTTTCAAACACGTCGGTGAGTACCACCCGGCGATTCTTTTCCGGGTCGGTGTAGCCGTCGAAGGGCGATTTTTCATCGATCCTGGCCAGTAACAGGCCCTGCCCGCCCGTGGGGACTTTACGCATAAAACCGTCGCTGCCACGCAGCGGCTCGCCGTTGTCATGGGCGTAGTCCACCAGCGCCCAGTGCTGGAGACAGAAACCGATGGTGTTGTCGAAATTCAGCACGTTGGTAAAACCGATATTGCCGTCACTGGCCGCGTACAGCTCGCAGATATGCTCCACGCCATAGCGTGCCTTGAACTGCGCCCACACGCCGGGGCGCAAGCCATTGCCAACCATCTTGGTCACGCGGTTATCAAGGTCGTTTTCACCGGGTGGCTGGTCGAGCAGGTAACGACACAACTCACCGACGTAGCCGAGGGTGGTCGCCTTGAATCGGCGCGCATCGTCCCAGAACTGGCTGGCGCTGAACTTGCGGCGAATGGCGAAGCCCGATGCCCCGACAATCGCCGAGCCCCAACACACGCAAAGGCCGGTGGCGTGGTACAGCGGCAAAGTGCAATACAGGACGTCGTCAGGGCCCATGTCCAGCGCGATGCTGCCGAAGCTGACGGCAGTTTTGGTCCAGCGGCCATGTTTCATGATGCCGGCCTTCGGCAGGCCGGTGGTGCCGGAGGTGTAGATATAGAAGCAAGGGTCGTTGAAGAAGATCTGCGCAGTGCTGGCAGGGTTGTCCACCGGGCACTCGGCGCTCGCAGCCACCAGGTCGATATAACCCTGCGGTACCAGGCTGGACGGTTGATCGGCGACGAACCAGGTTCGATCAGCCGCGATGGCCACCTGATCGCGCACCGCGTCATAGGGGGCCACCAGTTCCGCGCCGACAATAATGGCTGCCGGGCTCACCAGGGTCAGGCTGTGCACCAGCGTCGCCTGGGTTTGCGCGGTATTGAGCATCGCGCAGATGCCACCCAGCTTGGCCACGGCCAGCACGTTCAAGAGTAATTCGGGGCGGTTTTCGATAAACAGCGCCACCACGTCACCCTTGCCGATGCCCTGGGCTTGCAGGTGATGGGCAATACGGTTGGCACGCTGGTTGGCGTCGGTGTAGCTGAGCACACGGTCGCCGTACAGCAACGCGTTGCCGTCGGGGTTGCGCAGGGTGGCTTGCTCAAAGTGCCAGCCCAGCCCGCAAGGCTGCGCGGGGTCGGTGACATTGGCGGCACGCATGCCACGCACTACGCGCGGCAAGGCACGGACGATGGCCGGCACCTTACTCAGCAGCTTGCCCCAGGTGATCATGTCGTTGTGCGGGTGACTCATGGAGGAACGTCCTTTTTCTTATTCTTCGTCTGATCCAAAAGCACCGATACCTCCGTAAGCGGAAGGCCGAATGCATTGCAGGAAAATACGTCAGCCGTTCTTCGGCTGTACACGCGGGATTTGAAAAGTTTTGTATCCCAACCGGCATGCCCTCAAAAAAGGAATTTAGCTGCGCAGAAACAGTCTTTACGAGTATCGACGCGCCCATCCCACCCTATCGAGTAGCGCAAAATGCAGGATGCATGATGGCCATTCATGCAAATTGCACGAAATCGAAAATCCAAGATATTTTCAATCTGTTGATTTATAACGATATTTTTATAAATCATGAGCTGGCACAATCACTGCACCTATCACTCCATGCTTGCCAACTTGAGCCAACGGAGCTGATAGACATGAGCCTGATCCAAGATAAATTCGCTTCAGTATTCTCCAACTACGATGTCACCACCCAGCCACGTCCCGACGGCGGCATTCTGTTGACCCTGCGCAACAGTGACGGCAAGCAGGTCAAGCGTTCGATCTCTTACCAGCAGTTGCACACCGCCGATCAATTGACTTGGGTGATCAGCGCGATTCGTCGCGACTTGGCCGAACAAGCCAGTGAATTGCCGCAAATTTCCATGCTGCAAAGCCAGAACCGCTTTGCCCTGCCGACCTACCACTCGGCGTAAATACCGCAGTCATGAAAAGGCCGCGACGCTATTGAGCGTCGCGGCCTTTTTATTGATGTGTGTCAGCACAGGCCTTGGCGAGCCGCCTCATTCATCGCCTGCACGCGGTTAGTGACTTCCAGCTTGCCGTAGATATTGCGCAGGTGGAATTTGACGGTGGCTTCGGACGTGGCACGAATCTGGCTGATTTCCCAGACAGTCTTGCCCTCCGAGGCCCAGCGTAAGATCTCCAATTCCGCTGGAGTCAGGGGCTTACCGGACAGGCTCAGGCGTCTCCTGACAGCATTGGTTACGACACACGGCGGCGGACACGACTCCTCTGGGCCATTCATTACATCTCTCCTTTTATTGGCTGATGCCCTACCACCATTCGGATTCCTCCTATTGACAGGTGGCACAAACACTGGCGACGCAGAGAGTTACATAACGAATGGTTTCAGTGCGCATTGCCCTGGATAAACAGCCAAACCCTACGCGTAACTAAGCTTATTCCCACAACAACTTCCAACTCGCCGGGGTTGAAGATTCCAATTACCTGAGTTCAATCGTCCAAACCTGGGAAATGGCTGGCAACATCGTCGCCGGTGAACGTCGGTACACACCCCTGCGCGGTGTTGAACAAGTGCAGCATGACCAAGTGGGGGTTCTCGCCCATATCAAACCAGTGCGCCATGCCAGCCGGGATCACCAGCAGGTCGTTTTTCTCACAACGCACGGCATACACGTAGTCGCCAACATGCAGGTTGAACAAGCCCTGGCCGGCGATGAAAAAACGCACTTCGTCTTCGCTGTAGCGGCGTTCATCCAGGAACCGGGCACGCCATTCGGCTTTTTGCGGGTGGTCGCTGGTGACACTGAGCACCGCCACCGCACCGTAGCCGAGGGCATCGATCTGCGGCTGATAGGCGGCAATCATCTCAGCGTCGCTGGCGCCCCTCTCGATCAGGGCAGGCTGCCAGCGCTCGAACCGCACACCGTGCTCGGCCAGGGTAGCGGCGATGTCGTCGACATGGGTCAGGACCTTGTTCGGGGTATCCGGTGAAGCGACGGGGTAGACGGCGACATAACTCATTGAAGGGTTCCTTGGTTCTGCTCTTGCAATCGAAAACCGATGATAGCGGCCGCGGCCAGGGCGGCGACGCTGGCAATACTAAAGGTGAAGGTCGGCCCCAGCAGGTTCCAGCTGTAGCCGGAATACAGCGCACCCAGCGCACCGCCGGTGCCGGCCAGGGCGGCGTACAGCGCCTGGCCCTGGCCTTGTTGCTTATCGCCAAAACTGCGCTGCACAAAGGCAATCGCCGCCGCGTGAAAACTGCCGAACGTGGCAGCGTGCATCACCTGCGCCAGCAACAGTACCCACAGCAGTTCGGCAAACGAGCCCAGCAGCAGCCAGCGCAGGGCCGCCAACAGGAAACTGGTCAGCAGCACCCGGCGTACCGAAAAACGCGTGAGGATGCGGCTCATGCCCAGGAACATCAGCACTTCCGCCACCACCCCCAGGGCCCACAGCATGCCGATCATGCCACGGCTATAGCCAAGGTGTTCCAGGTGCAGGGTCAGGAAGGTGTAATACGGGCCATGGCTCATTTGCATCAGCGCCACGCAGGCGTAAAACGCCAGTACGCCGGGGCTGCGCAGCTGTTTGAGGAAACCATCAGCGGCCAGGCGATTGCCGTGGCTGGCGGGCTGCGCATTCGGCACCCACAGGCTGGCACCGATGATGCCGGCCATGATCACCACGACCACCACCGGGTAGATATCCAGGCTCAGCCAGTCGAACAGGCGGCCCATGATCACCACGGTGAGGATAAAACCGATGGAGCCCCACAGGCGCACCTGGCTATAGCGCGCGGTCTGTTTTTGCAGGTGGGCCAGGGTGATCACTTCAAACTGCGGCAGCACCGCGTGCCAGAAGAACGCATGCAGGGCCATCACCAGGGCCAGCCAGGCGTAGGTGTGACTGACGAAGATCAGGGAAAAACTCAGCAGGGTGCACACCGCGCCGAAGCGCACGATAGCCAGGCGTCGGCCGCTGTAGTCGCCCAGCCAGCCCCACAGGTTGGGCGCCACGCAGCGCATCAGCATGGGGATGGCCACCAGCTCGCCGATGCGCGCGCTGGAGAACCCCAGGTGGTCGAAGTACAGCGCCAGGAACGGCGCCGTCGCCCCGAGCAGGGCGAAGTAGAACAGGTAGAAGCTGGAGAGGCGCCAGTACGGGAGGGCTGTCACCGCCGCGCCGTCACAGCTGGCCCAGCACCGGGGTACTCACGCGCACATCGGCATTTTGCCCGCGATTGCGCAACAGATGGTCCATCAACACGATGGCCATCATCGCTTCGGCAATCGGCGTGGCCCGGATGCCCACGCACGGGTCGTGACGGCCCTTGGTGATCACGTCCACCGGGTTGCCGTGTACATCGATCGAACGGCCCGGGGTGGTGATGCTCGAGGTGGCCTTGAGTGCCAGGTGCGCAACAATCGGCTGGCCGGAGGAAATACCGCCGAGGATGCCGCCCGCGTTGTTGCTGAGGAAACCTTCCGGCGTCAGTTCATCGCGGTGCTCGGTGCCACGCTGGGACACGCAGGCGAACCCGGCGCCGATTTCGACGCCTTTCACCGCATTGATGCTCATCAGCGCATGGGCCAGTTCGGCGTCGAGGCGATCGAAAATCGGCTCGCCCAGGCCCGGCTTGACGCCTTCGGCGACCACGGTGATCTTGGCGCCGACCGAATCCTGGTCGCGGCGCAGCTGGTCCATGTAGGCTTCCAGCTCCGGCACTTTGTCCGGGTCAGGGCAGAAAAAGGCGTTGTCTTCAACGCTGTCCCAGGTCTTGAACGGGATTTCAATCGGGCCCAACTGGCTCATGTAGCCACGGATGACGATGCCCTGGGTCGCCAGGTATTTCTTGGCGATGGCCCCGGCTGCCACGCGCATGGCCGTTTCGCGCGCCGAGCTGCGGCCGCCGCCACGGTAGTCGCGTTCGCCGTATTTATGGTGGTAGGTGTAGTCGGCATGGGCCGGGCGGAACAGATCCTTGATCGCCGAGTAGTCCTTGGACTTCTGGTCGGTGTTGCGAATCAGCAGGCCGATGGCGCACCCGGTGGTACGGCCTTCGAACACCCCGGAAAGGATCTCGACTTCATCGGGCTCCTGGCGCTGGGTGGTGTGGCGGCTGGTGCCGGGCTTGCGGCGGTCGAGGTCACGCTGCAGGTCTTCCAGGGACAGCTCGAGGCCGGGCGGGCAGCCGTCGACAATGGCGACCAACGCCGGGCCATGGCTTTCGCCCGCGGTGGTGACAGTGAACAGCTTGCCGAAGGTATTGCCGGACATGCAGGGCGCTCCGTGAAATCAGTTGAATCAAGTCAACCGTAATAACTTAAGGCGGCCAGTATACGCAGGCTAACCGACTAGTTCATCCTCGAAACCTTACCGGTAGACCTTGGTCCAACCGGCACCTTCCTCATGATGGCGCGATGATGCTGCGAGTTCTTCTGTTTACCCTGACCCTGTTTACCCTGACCCTGTTTACCGCCGTGGCCGACGCCGCCTCCCCTGTCGTACTGCAACGCCCGATCAGCCTGGACACCGGCAGCGGCGAACTGTTTGGCTCGCTGCTGCTGCCGCAGTCCGATAAACCGGTGCCGGTGGTGTTGATCATCGCCGGCTCCGGCCCCACCGACCGCAACGGCAACAGCGCCGACGGCGCTCGCAATGACAGCCTCAAGCGCCTGGCCTGGGTGCTGGCCCGGCACAACATCGCCAGCGTGCGCTACGACAAGCGCGGTGTGGCCGCCAGCCTCGCCGCCACGCCCGACGAACGCAACCTGACCCTGGAGGCCTACGTGGCCGACGCGGTGGCCTGGGGCAAATTGCTCAAGGCCGACACACGCATGGGCCCGCTGATTGTGCTGGGCCACAGCGAAGGCGCGCTGGTGGCGGCACTGGCCGCACCGCAACTCGACCCGGCCGGGGTGATTTCCCTGTCCGGCAGCGCCCGTCCGGTCGACCAGGTGATCCGCCAGCAACTGGCCGATCACCTGCCCCCTGCCCTGCTGCTGCGCAGCAATGAAATCCTCGATCACCTCAAGGCCGGTCAGGTGGACGCCGATGTGCCTGGCCCGTTGCAGGGCATTTTCCGACCCAGCGTGCAGCCGTATCTGATCAGCCTGTTTCGCGCCGACCCTTCAGCGGCGTTTGCAAAACTGCGCATGCCGGCATTGATCATCCAGGGCAGCAACGATATTCAGGTCGGTGTGGGCGACGCCGAGCAACTCAAAAGGGCCAAGCCCGATGCCGAACTGGCGGTGATCGAAGGCATGAACCACGTGATGCGCATCGTGCCCAACGACGTAAAGCAACAATTGGCCTCCTACAATGACCCGCAATTGCCGCTCGCCGCTGAGCTGGGCACCCGCTTGGCAGGCTTTATCGACGGACTTCAACCCCGTTAAGCGACAATTTGCCTCCAGTCCTGCAAAAAGCGGCCGATAAGCCCAGAGTCGACAGCAAAAAGACTGTCGACTGGCAGGGCTTGGACAGGATCGCACCGCATGACAACCACTGAAGCAACACCGGAACCGACCGCCGACACCCCGGCTGAAAAAACCGAGGCCATCGACACGGCGGCGCCCCTGCCGTGGGCGGATGTTCAGGCCGAGCATTTCAAGATGCTGCGCCTGGCCCCGCTGGCCACCGACCGCGCCACCGGCCTGCGGCCGCTGCGGTTCGTACAGTTCGGCTATGCCGAGCGCCATGACAAACACCACAGCCTGTTGCGCATGGTGATCCAATTGCCGGGGCAGCGGGTGCGCCGCGAGCAGAACCATCTGGATATCTGGGTGGATCACGATAAACACCGCGTGCACTTCGGCCCGGGCAACAGCCTGGAAATCGAACCGGCCAACCGCGGCATCGGTCGCTTCCTGGTGGCCCAGGGCGCCGCGTGGACGAAGAAAAAATGGTCAAGCTACCGCGTCGACGGCGTGGACCTGGCCAACAAGGACGCACTCAACGAAGCCACACGCCTGCGCCGCGATCACTTCCTGCGCGTCCAGGGTTTCGATGTGGCCTACGCCGATGTGCAGCACCTCAAAGGCAACGTGCAGCCGGGCAAGGTCAGCGATGTACTGGACAGTTGGAACACCGAGAAGGTGCAGTTCGTGGAGATCCTTGAAGCCGCGCAGATGCTGCAACAGGCCGAGCACAACCTGTTGGAGCAGGAAGTGAAACTGCGCAAGGAAGAAGAAAAGGTCACCAAGTTCAAGCGTGAGGACAGCGGGTTGCGCTTTACCATCACCTGCCTGGTGGCGTTCACCGTGTTTCAGGCGGGGCTGTTGATCTGGATTGCCACGCACCGCTAGCCGGCTGGAAAGCCATCGAAATGCGGGAAGGGCTTGCCCCTAATGCCAGTCAGTTAAGGCTTTTTGTAGGAGCGAGCTTGCTCGCGAAAAACTCACAGGCGCCGCGCTCATTCAGGAAGCACGCGTTATCGTTGACGTTTTTCGCGAGCAAGCTCGCTCCTACAGGAGGCGATGTACGCTTAACTGACTGGCATTAGGGCTTGCCCCCTCCCACATTTTCTACCCTAAGGTTGGTTAAACCCGAGCGGCGAAGATTGCCTGGTGTTCCCGGCACTGTTCGGCCGTGAGCATGAACACCCCATGCCCACCCCGCTGGAAATCCAGCCAGGCGAAGTCCACTTCCGGGTACAGCGCGTCAACATGCACTTGGCTGTTGCCCACCTCGACAATCAGCAAACCCTTCTCGGTCAGGTGGTCCGCCGCCTCGGCCAGCATGCGTCGCACCAGGTTCAGGCCATCGTCGCCGCAGGCCAGGCCCAGCTCCGGCTCGTGCTGGTATTCGTCCGGCATGTCGGCAAAGTCTTCGGCATCCACATACGGCGGGTTCGACACGATCAGGTCAAAGCGCTGGCCCGGCAGGCCGTCGAAACCGTCGCCCTGCACGGTGTACACGCGCTCGTCGACACCATGGCGCTCGATATTCTGGTTGGCCACCTCCAGGGCTTCGAAGGACAGGTCGCCGAGTACCACTTCGGCGTCCTGGAACTCGTAGGCGCAGGCAATGCCGATGCAACCGGAGCCGGTGCACAGGTCGAGGATGCGCGCCGGCGGTTGGGCCAACCAAGGCTCGAAGCGGTTTTCGATCAACTCGCCGATGGGTGAACGCGGGATCAGCACGCGCTCGTCAACGATAAACGACATGCCACAGAACCACGCCTCTTTCAACAGGTAGGCCGTGGGCACCCGCTCATGAATACGGCGATGCAACAAACGCTGTACGTGAGAGATTTCCTCTTCTTCCAAGTTGCAATCGAGGTAGCTGTCGGCAATTTCCCATGGCAGGTGCAAGGCGCCGAGCACCAACTGCCGGGCTTCGTCCCAGGCATTGTCGGTGCCATGGCCAAAAAACAGGTCTTCCCCATGGAAACGGCTGACGGCCCAACGGATGTGGTCGCGCAAGGTGCGCAGGCGAGATGTGATCACGGGGGGCAGACTCCTGGAAAAAACGACTGGCGATTCTAACAGCCTTCGCCTGTACCGACGATGTACGAAAAGCTGTTGCCATACGTCGGATTTCATCCAAATCGCCATCATTCGGTTAAACATCGCCGCCACTTGACATGGCTGCACGCCAGCAACGGCGTACCTTACGATAGTAGCGATTCACAGAACCGCTCAGCCAGTGGACAATGACGCAAAAGCCCCCCTCACAGGAGCCCCAGAATGTCCGTTCCAAAGACGATGTTTCAACTCAGCGGTCGTGGTTACGCAGCTGCCAACCTTGGCCATGCGACCCTCGTGATCATCGACGCTCAAAAGGAATACCTCAGTGGCCCGCTCGCCCTCTCCGGCATGGACGCGGCGGTCGGCAATATCAAGCAACTGGTCGCCGCCGCGCGCAACGCCGGGCGCCCGATCGTGCACGTGCGCCACCTGGGTACCGTGGGCGGCCTGTTTGACCCCCAGGGCGAGCGCGGTGAGTTCATCCCCGGCCTCGAACCTCAAGGTGACGAAACCATCATCGGCAAGCTGCTGCCCAGCGCCTTCCACGGCACCGGCCTGGAAAAACACCTGCAGGACCTCGGTTCCCTGGACCTGATCGTCTGCGGCTTCATGAGCCACTCCAGCGTCAGCACCACCGTGCGTGCCGCGAAGAACCTGGGCTTTCGCTGCACCCTGGTGGAAGACGCCTGCGCCACCCGCGACCTGCCTTACAAAGGTGGCATCCTGAGCGCCGAGCATGTGCAGCAGACCGAGATGGCCATCATGGCTGACAATTTTGCCACTCTCGCACTGACTAAAGACCTGATCTGATCGCCCTTCGGGTGAGCGGTGCGGCCTGTTGAAGGTCCCGCTCATCCGCAAAGCCCTCTCATTTGGCGCATTTACCTCGGGTACAGGAACAACCTGTGTATCTTCCGGTCGAAGGGCCGATACCCTGGAGGAAAGGTCGGAATGAAGATATCCGATGGTTTTGACGCTCGTCGCTTGCGCCCCAAGGGCCCGAGCAACTGGCGTCTGCGCCTGGTGGCCGGCATTGCCGCGCTGCTGGCGGTAGTAGGTTTGCTGTTGACCGGCGCTGGTGGCGCCGGTTTGCTTGGCCACTCGCCGGCCCTTGGCGAACTGAATGCCAGCCCTGGCGGCTCGGCGATTCTGTTGGGGATCGGGCTGCTGGTGCTGTGGCTGGGCGTGTGGCTGTGGCGCCGCAGCCGTCGGAAGATGCGCCAGCCGTTGTCACTGAACATCGCCTCGCACCTGATGAAAAAGCACGACTGATGGCGCTTGGATAGCGTTTCCTGCGCCCCGGCCGCCGCGATTTAGGTAAACTGCCCGCCCTTCGCGGAGGCTGACATGCAAGACGACGATTTTTCCCTGTTCAAAAACGAGCTGCGCGGCGTCAAGCCGATCAAGCACGACCGCGCCGACACCGGCAAACCCAAGGCCGACCGCGCACAGATCGCCAAGCTGCGCCAGGCTGCTACCGTGCGCACCGATGCCACCACCGTGGATGGCCTGTCAGACCAGTTCGTGATCGACGTCGGCCCCGAAGACGAGCTGATGTGGGCCCGCGACGGCGTACAGGAAAGCCAGATGCGCAAGCTCAAGGCCGGTCAGATCCCGTTCGAAGGCAGCCTCGACCTGCACGGCATGAACGTGGAAAAAGCCCGGGAAACCCTGTGGGCCTTCCTCGCCGAAGCCACCAAGTTCGAAATTCGCTGCGTGCGCGTCACCCATGGCAAGGCGGTGCGCTTGGACGGCAAGCGGCCGATGATCAAGAGCCACGTCAACACCTGGCTGCGCCAGCATGCCCAGGTGCTCGGCTTTACCTCGTGCCAGGCCCGTCATGGGGGCGCGGGTGCGGTGTATGTGATGCTCAAGCGCACGATGATGGAAGGGCGCGACGAATAAGTAATAAAAAGCCCAGCAATTGAGCTGGGCTATTGTGGTATTGCCAGTAACGTCAGTTGTCGAAAAGCTCTTTCGCTTTTTTCTCTTTCGCCAGCGAGATCACTGCCTTTTGCATGGTGATCGCAGTATCGGCTGCGCTTCTGTAAACAGCACGTTTTTCTTCTACCGAACCACTTCGAAAAAAGTCTGACATGGTGGTGGATGAATATTTTTCTACAACTTCCGTAATTTCGCCTTTCATAAGGCTACTCCGGTCAAAATTTGCTCAAGTTGATCAGGATGGTAGGGCTGTATAACGAGTTCGTCAATTTCCTCAGCCGATAGGTCGATGCCGATGTATGACTCCCCGCCATCAGTGTCCTTGATGAGCACATCGACTTGAAGACGCCCCAGAAACTCACGCCAGCTCAGGCTTCTGGTAGACGTAGATAACCTGTGCAGACCGGTTTTCCTTATCAAGGGCGCGCTGGATATTTTTCCGAGCCACGGCAAAGTTGGCCAGCGTTCCGTCCAACAGGAAAGACTGGCGCTGCTGATAAACGAGGTCGACAGTCCTCTCCACCATGGCAGTTACGCCACGTTGAAAAAGACTGGAGTTTGCGCCTGTGTAGTCAGGAAAGTATTCCCTGAAGTCATCGGGGTCGATTCGCAATGCACTGGATCCCCCCTCCTCCATCAAGCGAATAAATGATTTGGACACTTCTGTCTTGCCGGCGCCAGGCGAGCCCGCCATAAACACTGAAACCGGATAATTTTCACCTGGGTACTTAGTCAGGCAGGCAAGTTCACGGGCAATGCGGGTCCGATTTGCTTTGGCAAAGATCAGGGCGCGCTCAGAAATACTTCGCTCCAGCGGGGTCATCACGTCCTCCTCAACGGAGGCCGACTCTAACATCGGTATCGTCCGGGAATACAACTGTCGGCGCACCTACGCTACTATGTGCGCCACATCACCCGCCGCTGTTGCGCGCCGGGCAGCGCTTCACATTGGTACAGGCATACACCGTACCGTTCTGAAACCCATACGGAAACAGTCCTGTGACATTGGAACAAAACTACACCGCGATCCTCGGCCAACTCGGCGAGGACGTCTCCCGCGAGGGCCTGCTCGACACGCCCAAGCGTGCCGCCAAGGCGATGCAGTACCTTTGCCGCGGCTATGAACAGACACTCGAAGAAGTCACCAACGGTGCCTTGTTCAGCTCCGACAACAGCGAAATGGTGCTGGTCAAGGACATCGAGCTGTACTCGCTGTGCGAACACCACCTGCTGCCGTTTATCGGCAAGGCGCATGTGGCGTATATCCCAAGCGGCAAAGTGCTGGGCCTGTCGAAGGTCGCGCGGATTGTCGACATGTATGCGCGCCGCCTGCAGATCCAGGAAAACCTCAGCCGCCAGATCGCCGACGCGGTGATGCAAGTGACCGGCGCCTTGGGCGTGGCCGTGGTGATCGAAGCCAAGCACATGTGCATGATGATGCGCGGTGTGGAGAAACAGAATTCGTCGATGATCACGTCGGTGATGCTGGGTGAGTTCCGCGAAAACGCGGCCACCCGCAGTGAATTCCTCAGCCTGATCAAGTAACAGGCTGCGTAGGAAAAGACCGGCGTTCATCGCCGGTTTTTTTTCGCCTGCAGAATTAAGGTAAGCTGCGGCCCCTTCTTCATGGGCAAGAGGTTTCAGCCATGTTCGTCAAAGCACTTCGAGTGGGCCTCGGCCACGTCATCATCGCCGGCGACTTACTTACCCGTCCGCGCAAAAAGCAGCGCCCTGCCGAACAACAGGCACAGGTGAACGCAGCGGCCAAGGACCTGACCCTGTATCAATTCCACGCCTGCCCGTTCTGCGTGAAGACCCGCCGCACCCTGCACCGCCTGAATGTGCCGGTGGCGCTGAAGGATGCGAAGAACAACGAGCAGGACCGCCAGACCCTGCTGGAGCAAGGCGGCAAGATCAAAGTGCCGTGCCTGCGTATCGAAGAGAATGGCCAGACCACCTGGATGTATGACTCCAAGGTGATCATCGATTACCTGGACAAGCGTTTCGCTGCGGTCTGACAGACCTGCTGAGATCCAATGTGGGAGGGAGTTTGCCCCCCCCACATTCAGTTCGGTGTTGGCAAATCCAGGTCCAGCTCCAGCAACGCCGAGCCGAGGCACTTGCCATGGGCATCCAGTGCCAGCGAGCGGGTTACGCCGCCGCGCAATATCCCCGGCAGTACGAAGTTCAGCGCCTGCACATTCGGCAGTTCATAGCGCCGCACCGGGGCAGCGTAAGGCTCCAGCAGGCCGGCAAAAAAGTCGGCCACGCGCTCGGCGGTAAGCTGTTCACACAACAGCAGATAATCCTCGGCTCGGTAAGCAATGATCGAAATGTTCGAGGTGTCGCCCTTATCGCCGGTACGGGAATGGGCCAGCGTGTGCAGTTTCATGCTTCGATCCTCGGGTTGACCGCGTCACGGGGCAGTAGCAATGACGCCACCGCCACCACCTGCCGTACGCTCTTGCTGGCACCGCCGCCGCCGGACGGGCCGTTGGTGTAGAGGGTTTCCACTTCATTGCCGACCCGCACCGCTTCACTGCGGTCTTCACAGCGGGCCGCCACGCGCAGGCGCACTTCCCAGGGCTCTACGCTGCTGCGCGGACCGTGCAGCGAGTCCATGCCGATCAGTTCGGCGCGTACGTCCTGCATCTTCACACCCATCAGTTGCAAACGCTTGAGTACGACATCCCGCGCCAACTGCGCCCGTGCTACCGCGCCGGGGCCGCCGTAGGACATCTGCCCTTCGCCAATCCAGCCATCCAGGTAACCGACGCTCACCTTCAACTGCTCGGGCCGTGCGCGGCCAGCAGCACCGTGGGCACGCACCCGATCAACGCCCTCCTCGTCAAACCCCACCTGGGAAAAATCGGCGGTCACGTCCGGGGTGAGATACGCCGCAGGATCATGCACTTCGTAGATCAATTGCTCGGTGCAGGTGGCGCGACTGACCCGCCCACCGGAGCCTGCAACCTTGGTGATCACGGCCTCACCCTCAGCATCGATTTCAGCCAACGGGAAACCCAGGCGTGCGAGGTCATCCACATCCTTGAAACCGGGATCGGCAAAATAGCCGCCGCTGACCTGCCCGGCACACTCCAGCAGATGCCCGACCAACGTGCCGCGCCCCAGGCGCTGCCAGTCGTCCATCGCCCAGCCGAATTCAAACACCTGCGGGGCGAGGAACAGCGACGGGTCGGCCACCCGCCCGGTGATCACCACATCGGCGTCGGCGCGCAAGGCATCAAGAATGCCGTCGACGCCCAGGTAGACATTCGCGGAAATCAGTCGCGCGCCCAGTGAACCCAGGGTTCGGCCGTTATCCAGTACCTGCTCGGGGCGCAAGACGTCCAGCACGTCATCGCCGACCACCGCCACCACCTTGAGGCCCAGGCCCAGCTCATGGGCAATCCGCCGCACTTCGAGCGCCGCCGACACCGGGTTGGCCGCGCCCATATTGGTGATCACCCGCAGGCGACGGCGCCCCTCATGCTGGCCGACAAAGGGCAACACCCGGCGCATGCGCTCGCTGAGCAGCGGGTCATACCCCCCCTGCGGGTCACTGATTCGCGCCTGTTGCGCCAAAGCGATGGTGCGTTCGGCCAGGCACTCGAACACCAGGTAATCCAGGTCGCCCAGCTCGGCCAGTTCCACGGCAGGTTCGATGCGGTCGCCGGAGTAGCCGGCGCCGGAACCGATGCGCAAGGTTTTCATTTCAAATCACTCCCAAGAGCAACGCCGTCAGGGTCATCAACACCGACGCGGCAAACAGAAAAGGGATGGTGAAGCGCTGGTGATCGGCCAATTCGATCTTGCACAGGCCCACCAACAGGAAGGTCGCCGGGGTCAGCGGGCTGACCGGGAAACCGGTGGTGTGCACGCCCAGTAACGACGCCTGGGCCACTTGCAGCGGGTCGACGCCCAGGGCCTTGCCGACTTCGGCGATCACCGGCATCACGCCGAAATAATAGGAATCGGGGTCGAACAGCATGCTCAGCGGCATGGACAAAAAGCCCACCACCGCCGGAATCAACTTGCCGTGGCCCGCCGGAATCTGCGCCACCGCCACTTCAGCGATGGCCTTGAGCATGCCGGTGCCTTGCATGATGCCGGTGAACACCCCGGCGGCGAGCAGGATACTGGCCATGGTCAGGGCGGTTTTCGCATGGGCATCGATGCGTGCGCGTTGGGCGTCCACGTTCGGGTAGTTGATGCACAGCGCTACCACGGTGCCGAGCATGAACATCACCACCGGGTCGACCCAGCCGGCGATCATCACCACCATGACCAGCACGGTCAGGATCAGGTTGACCCAGAACAGGCGGGGGCGGCGCAGCTTGATGTCGTCGTCGCTGAGCACCCGCTGCGGCACGGCATCCACGCTGGAGCCGGCACCCAGGCCCAGGCGTTTTTCTTCACGTCGGCCCAACCACCAGGCACAGGCAAAGACGAAGATCAGGCCGACGATCTGCACCGGGATCAGTGGCTGGAACAGGTCCGCCACCGGCACGTGCAAGGCCGCCGAAGAGCGCAGCACCGGGCCGGTCCACGGCAGGAAGTTGACCCCGGCCGCCATCGCGCAGACACAGGCGAGGATGCGTTTGTCGATGCCCAGCCGCGTATACAACGGCAGCATCGCCGGCACCGTCACCAGAAAGGTCACGGCACCGGAACCGTCCAGGTGCACCAACAGGGCGAGGGTCGCAGTCCCAACGACAATCCGTGTAGGACGTGTCCCTACCGTGCGCAGGATGCGATCAATGATGGGGTCGAGCATCCCAGCATCGGTCATGATCCCGAAAAACAGGATCGCGAACACAAACATGCCCACCACGGGGGCCACGTTCTTGATGCCGGTAATGATGAAGGCACTGGTTTGCAGGCCGAACCCACCGAGCAGCGCGGCGATGATCGGCAAGGCGATCAGGGCCACCAGTGGCGAAAGGCGTTTGCTCATGACGGCAGCGAGCAGGCACAGGATGGTAATGACACCCAGGGTTGCGAGCATGGGTTACTCCATAGCGGCCTTGGTGGCCGGTTATTGTTTTCCCTGGAGTATTGGAAGCGCGTTACTCTTTGTAAATTAGAATGTTCAGCCAGTCATGTTCGTAAAAACAAAACGCTCGAGAACAACAACAATGAAAAATTCGATCCAGCACATTCAGGCGTTCCTTGCGGTGGCCCGCACCGGCAGCTTTATCAAGGCCGCCCATGAGCTGCATCTTTCGCCTTCGGCACTCACCGTGCAGGTGCAACAACTGGAAGACTGGCTCGGCGTCGCCCTGCTCGACCGCAGCCCCCGGCATGTGAGCATCACCGCTGCCGGCCAGGACGCGCGCGGGCCGATGGAAAAACTGCTGCTGGACCTGGACAACATCGTCACCGGCTCCCGCGACCTCGCGGCCTTGCGCCGTGGTGTGGTCACCCTCGCGGCCCTGCCGTCGGTCTGCGCCGGCGCCCTGCCCCCGGCCTTGCGCCTGTTTCGCGAGCGTTTTGCCGGGATCGAAGTGCGCCTGCAGGACCTGGTGGCCCATCGCATTCATGCCCAGGTCCGCGCAGGCGAAGTGGATTTCGGTATTGGCGTACGGTCGCGGCTAAGCCATGGCCTGGAGTTCGTGCCGGTGCTGAATGATCGATTGTGTGCGTTCGTCCCCCTGGATCACCCCCTCGCCCACCATCGCCAATTGACCCTGGAGCAACTGGCGGACCAGCCGATCATCCTCACCGGCCGCGACAGCAGCGTACGCGAGCAAGTGGATGCGCTGTTCGATGAGACGCGGCTGACGATGAACGCCGGGATGGAGGCCAACTACATGTCGACGGTGCTGGCGCTGGTGCGTCAGGGCCTGGGGATCAGCGTACTGCCGGAGTCGGCGGCGGACAGTCTGGAGGGGTTGAAGCGCATCCACATCGATCATCCCGGGGTGAACCGCGAGATCGGCTTGATCAGTCGTAGCGGGATGGGATTGAGCCCGGCGGCACAGCGCTGTTTCGACCTGCTGAACGATGAATTATCTGGCACGGCATCGAGCTGAATGTGGGAGGGGGCAAGTCGAATCGTCGCACCGCCCTCCCACATTTTTTCACCGCGGTGATCAGTCGAGCATGCCCACATGCCTGGGATGGCTGGCCACGCGCTTCAACCAGGCCTGCACGGCCGGGTAAGGCGTCAGGTCAAACCCACCTTCATGGGCCACATGGGTGTAGGCATACAGCGCAATATCGGCAATCGAATACTGCTCGCCCACCAGGTATGGCGTGGTTTGCAGCTGACGCTCCATGACCTTCAGGGCCTTGTAACCGCGCTTGTGGGTGGTCTTGTATTCCTCCAGGCGATCTTCCGGCATGTTCAGGTAGAACTGGATAAACCGCGCCACCGCAATGTAAGGCTCGTGGCTGTACTGCTCGAAGAACTGCCATTGCAGCACTTGTGTGCGCAGGCGCGGTTCGGTGGGCAGGAATTCGCTGCCATCGGCAAGGAAGTTGAGGATCGCGTTGGACTCCCACAGGCAGGTGCCGTCTTCCAGTTCCAGCACCGGGATCTTGCCGTTGGGGTTCTTGGCCAGGAATTCAGGGGTCTCGGTATCGCCGTTGAGGATGTCGATATCCACCCATTGATACGGGATGCCCAGCAGGTTGAGCATCAATTTGACCTTGTAGCAGTTGCCCGACTTGTAATCGCCATAAACCTTGTACATGGGGCTCCCCTTATGCCGCTTGCGCGTGCTGTGCTTGACGGACCACCGCGGCCAGGCGTTTCAGCCCTTCGTCCAGGCGGGCCGGGTCGATATGGCTGAAATTGAGTCGCAGTGAGCCTAAATGCTGGTCCGGCTCGGAAAAGAACGGTTCACCGGGCATGAACGCGACGTCCTGATCGAGCGCAGGTGCCAACAAGGTGCGGGTATCGAGCGGCTGTTTCAAGGTCAGCCAGAAGAATAATCCGCCCTGGGGCACTTGCCAGTCGGCCAGATCGGCGAAGTGACGCGCCAGCGCAGCCTGGAATGCGTCGCGGCGCTCACGGTAGAAACCGCGCAGTTCCACCAGGTGCTGCTGGTATTTCTGCGTGCCGATCCACTGCATGGCCTGCCACTGGCCGACGCGATTGGTGTGCAGGTCCGCCGATTGCTTGAGCTTGAGCAGGTGCGGGAACAGGTCCGGGCTGGCGATCAGGTAACCCACGCGCAGGCCGGGCAGCAGGGTCTTGGAGACCGTGCCGGTGTAGATCCAGCTGGCTTTTTTCAAGCGGCCGACGATGGGCTGCGCACTGCCGCCGTCGAAGGTCAGCTCGCGATAGGGTTCGTCTTCGATCAGGGTCACGCCGAACTCATCGAGCAAGGCGGCGACGGCCTCGCGCTTGGCTTCGCTGTAACGCACGGCCGAAGGGTTCTGGAACGTCGGGATCAGGTAGACGAATGCTGGGCGATGGCGCTCGAGGTTGGCGCGCAGGCTGGTCAGGTCGGGACCATCGGCTTCCAGTTGCACGGTAAGGCAGTCGGCGCCGAACAGCTGGAAGATCTGTAGGGCGGCCAGGTAGGTCGGCCCCTCCAGCAGGATCCTGGTGCCTTTGTCGATATACAGCTTGGCCGCCAGGTCCAGGGTTTGCTGGGAACCGCTGACCACCAGCACCTGGCTGGCCTGGCACGGCACACCCAACGCACGTGCCTCGGCGGCGAGCAGTTCACGCAACTGCGGCTCGCCTTCGCTCATGCCGTATTGGCCGATGTTCAGCGGCATATCATCCCAGTCCAGCGCCGGCAGCATGGCTTCGGCCGGCAGGCCACCGGCAAACGACATCACTTCCGGGCGCTGGGCGGCCGCGAGGATTTCACGGATCAAGGAGCTTTTGAGGCGAGTAACACGTTCAGAGAAGGCCATAAGGTCACCGCTAGCGAAGCCTGTTGGAAATACGTCAAACTGGTTGACCGAAATTACGACAGCTTGAGTGGATACGTCAATATGCTTGACCTTAAAAACCAAAGCAGCCAGCAACAAGCCATGGAAGCGTTCTTCTTCGGTTACCAGGCGTTCACTGCCAAGGCCGATGAAATGCTTGAGCGCCGTGGGCTGAGCCGGGTGCATCAGCGCATCGTGTTTTTTATCGCACGCTACCCGGCGTTGAGCGTCAAGGAACTGCTGGAATTGCTCGGTGTGAGCAAGCAGGCGCTGAACATGCCCTTGCGCCAATTGCAGGAGATGCACCTGGTGGACAGCGTTGCGTCCGAGACCGACAAGCGCAAACGCCTGTTGGAATTGACCGAAGAAGGCCAGCGTTTCGAGCAATCGCTGCGCCGTGAACAGGTGAAGTTGTTGCAGCGCGCCTTCGCCGAAGCGGGCGAAGAAGCGGTAAACGGTTGGCTCGCAGTCAACCAGGCACTTGCAGGCCAGCCTTGATCCTCGGTGGCGCCCTGGCTTTGCCTTTCATCCTTTTCACGCAGAAAATAGAAAACATTATTTGCTTTCTTTGTATACAAAAGCATAATTCGCTTCGTGCGAGTTCCTGACCTATTGGTCAACAAAACCCGCCAGTACCTCACAGCGCCCCGCGCTGGACATAACAATAAAATGCTTGAGGAGTACTCGCTGTGGATAGCCGCAAATCCGAAGCCTCGCCGCTGGACCTTGCCCCCTCACAGAACGGCTGGCTCGAACGCCTGTTCAAACTGCGCCTGCATGGCACCACAGTGAAGACCGAGTTGATCGCCGGCCTCACCACCTTCATCACGATGGCCTACATCATCTTCGTCAACCCCAACATCATGGCCGACGCCGGCATCGATCACGGTGCGGCCTTTGTCGCCACCTGTATCGCCGCCGCCCTGGGTTGCCTGCTGATGGGCCTGTACGCCAACTGGCCGGTGGGCCTGGCACCGGGCATGGGCTTGAACGCGTTTTTCACCTATACCGTGGTCGGCACCATGGGCTACAACTGGGAGACCGCCTTGGGTGCGGTGTTTATCTCCGGTGTGCTGTTCATGATCCTCACGCTGTCGCGCATCCGCGAATGGCTGCTCAACAGCATCCCGGTCAGCCTGCGCCACGCGATGGGCGCGGGCGTCGGTTTGTTCCTGGGCGTGATCGGCCTGAAGACCGCCGGTATCATCGTCGACAGCCCGGCCACCTTGATCAAGCTAGGCTCACTGCATGAGCCTGCCCCGCTGCTGGCGGCCATCTGCTTTCTGCTGATCGCGATCCTCAGCTACCACCGCGTCTTCGGCGCGATCCTGCTCAGCATCATCGCCGTAACCCTGGCCGGCTGGGGCCTGGGCCTGGTGCAGTACCAGGGCATTGTCGCCAGCCCGCCAAGCCTGGCCCCGACCTGGATGGCGATGGACGTGATGGGCGTGTTCAACATCAGCATGATCAGCGTGGTGTTTGCGTTCCTGTTCGTGCATATGTTCGACACCGCCGGCACCCTGATGGGAGTGGCCCAGCGCGCCGGGCTGGTGAACGCCGACGGCAAGATCGAAAACCTGTCCCGCGCCCTGAAAGCCGATAGTGCTTCCAGCGTGTTCGGTGCGATGGTCGGCGTGCCGCCGGTGACCAGTTATGTGGAAAGCGCTGCAGGCGTGGCCGCCGGTGGGCGCACTGGGCTGACCGCCGTCACCGTGGGCGTGCTGTTTGTGGCTGCGATGTTCTTTGCGCCGCTGGCCGGCATGATCCCGGCGTACGCTACGGCGGGCGCGTTGATCTATGTCGCGATGCTGATGATGAGCGGCATGGCGCATATCGAGTGGGACGAAGCCACCGACAGCATTCCGGCGATTGTCACCATGATCATGATGCCGCTGACCTTCTCGGTCGCCGACGGCATCGCCCTGGGCTTTATCACCTATGTGGCGCTCAAGGCCGGCACGGGCAAGCACAAAGAAATTTCCGTGAGCCTGTGGGCGTTGTGCGCGATTTTCATCGCCAAGTTTGTCTTCCTGTAACCGCGGAAGTGGCGAACACCGCCTCGCCTTCGGGCGGGGCTTTTGCATGAATGGAGGAATGGAATGAGTGTGGAAACCTGGCTGCTGTTCAGCGGCGCTGCCTTGATCGTGATCCTGATCCCAGGCCCGTTGTCATTGCTGATGATCAGCAACAGCCTCAACTACGGCCTGCGCCGTTCATACCCGGCGTTTCTCGGCGGGGTGTTTGCCTCGATCTGCCTGTTGAGCGCCTCGGCCCTGGGCCTGGGCGCACTGTTGCTGGCCTCGGAACAGTTGTTCAGCGCCTTGAAGATCGTCGGCGCACTGTACCTGTTCTACCTCGCCTGGCAGAGCTGGCAGCAGTCGCGCCTGCCGGCCCGTGGTGCGGAGGTTCCGCAGGCAGCGCCCGTGCCGCGCTTTCGCGCGTTGTTTGGCCGGGCCTTTGTGCTGGGCGCCAGCAACCCCAAGGACATCCTGTTTTTTGCCGCGTTCCTGCCGCAGTTCCTCAGCAGCCAGCAGCCGTTCCTGCCGCAGTTGCTGATAATGATCGCCACCTGGACCGTGCTCGACCTGTTGTGCAAGCTGGCCTACGGCCTGGGTGCCCACGGTGCCGCGCGCTACCTGCGCAGCGGCAAAGGCCAGAGCTGGTTCAACCGCATCAGCGCCGGGCTGTTCAGTGGTGCGGGCGCGGCCTCGCTATTGAGCCGCTGAGCCTGCCAGCCCCGGCGCGGGTGCGTCGGGGTCAGTCCAACCCGGCCACGCGGCTGAAAAACACCGTGAACGTCGACCCGCGCGTGTCCTGCTGAATGCCCCCCACCAGCCGGACCAGGCGACGTTCTTTGATGGCCTTCTTGACGGTTTCGTATTGCACACTGCGTTGGCTGCCCCGGCTGGCGAGCTTGCGGTCGAACCACACGTCAGATAACTGCAAGATCCTATTGGACGACAACGGAATGCTGCTCGAATCCGTCCAACGCGTAAGGATGAAATATACGTTGTTGGATTTAGGGTGCGTGACGATAAAGTTGTTCAAGTCGCCGCGATTGCCCTTGGGCACCGTTTCCAGGTGAAACCCCTGACGCTCCAACACCTGCCTGACTGCATTCTGAGCAACGATGATCTTGCTTGAGGCCGGCGCTGTGCGCTTGTCCAGCAGACGCGGCTCCAGCCTAAAAGGCACCAGGAAGTCCACCCGCTCAAACCCAGGCCCTAAGCCATCTACGCTGATATTCACACTGAACTTGCCCTCTAACTCGATCGGCCGGAGCATTTTCAGCAAGTCATCGGTGTACCCCGCCGCTCGCGGCACGGCGGGCAGCCAATCGTCGAGCGTGGTGCGCAGGTTCAACAACCGCGTCGCTGTCATCGAGCGGCTGCTGTCGGCCACTTCCACCAGACGCTGCACGGCGAAACGCCGACTCCCCTGGGTCAGGCCTGGAAAAACAGCCCCGACCGACTCCGCCAAGGGGCGATTGAACAGGGGTTGATGAGGCGTCCAGCGGCCGTCTGCGCCATAGACGAAGGGAATGGGCTGTTCACCCAGACTGACGCCCAACCAGCGGTCAAGGTCATCCATTGCGTTATGGGCCAGGGCCCTGGGGCTTTTTACAAAGACCACATCATGGGGCGCGTGCAGGCCACCGGGCACTATCTCGAAGTAGTTCTCCCCCAGCTTCACGGCATCGAAAGGCGCCTCGCCATACACCCGGTACAAGCGTTTGGACGCCGACAACACCTGCGGCGAGACTCCGGGCACCTCGTGCCCCCAGGCCTGCCAATAGCTCTCGGTCAACACCGGCTGGCTGCGTACGCGCTCCGCCGTCGGGCGTGAGCGAACAGCCCAGAACGTGCCGGGTGCAGGCCGCTCCCAGGGCCGGAACAACGCCGTACTGGGCCCCGGCTGCGGTTCGGGAGCATCGGCGCCCAGCAGCCACTGTCGAGGTTCGTCGATCTGCAGCAGCCATTCATTTTCTCCTGGGCGTTGTCGGTTTTTCAGACGCAAAGCAGACTCACCCGGCCGACGATAAACGGGATAGTGGTCCCTGCCGTCCACCACAAATTGTTCGCCATCCTTGAGGTAGCTGCCTTTGTTGCGCCCGCCTAGCGCGATGCCATCGCCTGCTGCGCTCGGACTGCGGTAGCCTTCCAAGCCCTTGAACCGTTTGGCGGGCAATGAGGTACGCATGAAAAAACTGCCGCCGGCCGCCAAGTGCTGCTGACGATGCAGCCTTTGCAAGACCCGGCTCATATTGGGCGCCTGCGGCTTGGCGCCGGCTCGGGAACCCCGCACGGGGAGCAACGTCATGGCCACTTCGAGCACGAACATATGCACGCTGGTCACCAACTCGAAAATTCCTTCAGGTGAATGCTGCTGATGAAGCCGCCGCGCAGCCAATAACACTTCATACAGCTTGATCCCCAACCCCAGCACCGGCACGAATGACAACAGCCCTCGCCACCGTGTATCGGCCTGCTCGCCGAGACGCCACGCGCGGTACACCTTCAATTCGTCATCGGAGTTGCACTGGCTATAAGCCTGGCGTTGCGCCGTCAATACGCGGGAGTGGGCGAGTAGCTCAAGCAGGTGATTGCCCTCGGTGGGAGTGATGCCTAACCAATTGTCTGGGGAATGAGTGCGCTGCTCGTCAATTTCCGCCTCAATCGCACTCAAGTCTTTGGCCGGAAACACTCGACTGCGGTTAAACCAGCGCGCCAGATGAAACACGTCGGAACCCAGGGCATAACGGAGCAGCCCTTCCATCCAACCGACCTCAACACGCAGGTCGTTCGGGTACCCCGCGAGGCCATCAGCCTCCCACCCCGGGGCAACCCCTTGGGCCAGCGCAGCCTTTGCGCCCGGCGTCGAGGCCAGCCCGATCAACGCCGTGCGGGCCTCTGCCAGGCCGCTGTATTCGGTAATGCTCGGTTGTTCAGGGCTGTCAGGCCAATAGAGCACGCAGCGATCATCCACCTCGTCAATGATCACCACCACGCCGGCGATATGCCGTGGCGCCGGCAGTGTCAGCGCCTCCAGCCTGACCGTGCACAACTGCACGCTGTGGCCGTCACGCTCAAGATCGGCACGGCTCTGCGCCGCCAATGCCAGCGCGAACAAACGCTGGCCGGGCGCGCTCAGGCCACTGTTGGCGGCGCTGAACAGATGCCACTGCGCCGCCTGCTTGAACGCACGCAGCAATGCTGGTCGCAGGGTCTGTGGATCGTCGCTGTGGGGGTCGCCATAAAACGCCTGGCGAATCTGTTGGGCATAGCGCTGTGCGAGGTCCAGCCTCGATAGCGTGGCCAGCAAGTAGTCGGGGCTGAGGCGATCCTTCCAGGCTGGCTGCAGATAATGGGCCTTCTGCAGCCGCCAACGTGCCCAGGGCGCTTTCGCATCAAGGTTATGCAACGCCAATTGCAACAGGCTGTAGGTCTGCCGCTCCTGGCTGACCACGATTTTCGCGCCGGACTCCCCCACCGCCCGCTCTGGATGCCCCACCCAATGGGCGCTGACATCATCGGGCATGTCCAACAGCGGCTGGTCAATATCCAACCCAGGGTAAAAACCGTCATCTTGCAGCCGCTTGATCAACGCGTCGCGGGCAAACACCGTCAGTGCCGGCAAACGCTCGAATACGCCTGACTCCAGCGCCTGCCAACTGCGCAGGGATGACGCCTGTAGGCGCCGATAACGCTTGCGCGGCCAAGCCTGCGCGGTCTCCAGCCAAGCTGGAAGCCGCTTGCGCTCGGCAGCGGCAAGCCGCAGTAGTTGCACGTTGGCGAGGGCCTGTTCAAACGCCTCGCAAGGTGGCACCTGCAGACTGTTGACCGCCTCATCCGCCAGCGCCAGCCTGGCGAACGACGGATCACTGACTTCGCTGAGCACGGGCTCGCCGGCTGCCAACAGATGGTCGAGCTGATTGAAGCCCTTGATCTGCTCTTTGATCGCCAGCAGCAAGCCGTCGCCGTCGATCTGCGGATACTCGACGCTCACCGGCTCGTCGACCTTCAACGCTCGGACCTTGGCCAGGACGGCACTGCGCTGGGTACGATGCAGACAATCCCACAGCGGCGAACGGTCGATCGCCTTGAAGCTCGCGCTGAGTGCTTCGGACAACCTTGCCAGCGATGCAAACGCCTGAAGCCCTCCCTGCCGTCCAGGCACATACAACATCACCGGTTGCTGGACGGCCTCAGCCGTGCAGATAACCAGCGCGCCCAGCAGGCGCTGGTGTTCAATCACAACCCCCGTTACCCGCGTGGCGCCGGGCTTGACCATGCCCTGTGCGACCTGTTGCTGCTGGCCCTCGCTGATCAATTTAAGGTGGCACTGCAACCGTGCCTCACTCTCGAGCGCGCCGCGCCGGGCCCGCAATAACAGGACGCCCCTGGGCGGTTGCCCCGCGACTTTTCGATTCCAGAAATCCAGGTCGCCAAGGCTTGCTTCATGCGCCTCCAGCATCGCCAATGCCTGGGATTGATGGGTTTGCCATTGCTGATGCAGCACCTGCATCTGCGCCCAGGCTGGGGTCTCCTGGCTGGCATCGGCAGGGTCCAGCAGCGCCAACAAGCCTTGCTCATAACGCGCCACCGTCTGTTCACAGGCACCCTTGGGCAGCTCGCGGGCCAGGCTGGCAAAGTGGATGTGATCACGACATCGGTGTGCGTCCCAGCCCAGCAAAGTCTCCAGCGCTCGATGCAAGGACGGACGCAGCGGGATCAACTGCCGCCGCTGCCGCTCAACCGTGCGTAAGCGCTCGACGAGGCTGCCGTGGGTACCGCGGATGGCGTCCCGGGGAAACAACAAGGCCAGGTTGACCTGCGCCACGGTGTCCCATTCGTTTTGCCATTGGGTGGCGAGTAAAGCGTCGGCGGCCTGTTGCAGTGCATCGTCTTCAATGGGGTCTGCCGGCTGCAGGCTGAACCCGGGAAATTCAGCAACGAACAGGTCCGGCACCGCGTGTCGTTGACGCAGCGGCAAACGCTGCCACCAGCCGTCCAGGTAGCGACTGACCAATGCCGGCAACGCCTCCTGCAATTGGACCAAGGAGCCGAATTCGTGAAATCCCTGGGCCAACCCCGGTAGAAAAATCACTTGGCGCTGATGACGCTGGCCCGCACGGTACAGGTGCAACCCGCCGCTCAAGGCCACGGGCGTCGCGCCTTTCAGTGGCCAGTACAGCGACGATACGTTCAAGCTCGCCCAGTCGCCGCCCGCCCGTTGGCGCGCTTCGGCCGTCGGCGCGTCGAGCAGGCTTTGCACCATGTCCAGGCCATGATCCGACAACTCGAACACGCCATGGGCGAGTACGGCCTGGCTCGCAAGAAAGGCCTGATACAACTCATGCCAGCGGGCTCGCCTTGATCGCCATGAGTCTGCGGCCAGGCCGTCCCAGTAGCGGGCCATTACGGTGTCGAAGCGACCGGGCCAGTCCGGCCCTAAGGCTTGGCTCAGCGCCTGCCCGGCCCGATCATCCGGGACGGGGGCCGGGGGCGTCTGCTGCCGCGCCGCCAGTAGCCCAAGGCTGGCCTCAACCAAGTCCCGCGTGTGGGGCATGCCCTCAAGCGCCAGGGGCACCTTGAGCAACTGGGTGTCGGGGTCGACACCGAATGCGTCGCGCAAGGCCTGGCGAATGATCGAGCCAATCCGTGGCGCACGGTCGAGCAACTGCCCAAGGCCCTTGGCCGTGACCTCGCAGCGCAGGCCCGCATTGTGCAGTTCATTGATGACCCGGCTCGGTTGCGCCGTTGCGTTGATACGCCGGGTCAACCCGGCTCTGATGGGGTCCAACTGATTGTCCGTTACCGTGCTCATATCGCCTCCCTGTATATGGAAGGAAAAGGCTAGGCAACGGACGGACCACTGCGGCGCTACATAGTTGAGCGCAAAACCGGCAGGCAAAAAAAAGCCCGCAGTGTGCGCGGGCGAAACCAACGAAGAGCTTTGGGGGTGTGAAGCGAGCTGACGACTCAGCTACCGCGATAAGTGGAGTAGCTGTAAGGCGAAATCAGCAGAGGCACGTGGTAGTGATCCTGTTCGGCACTGATGCCAAAGCGCAGCACCACGACGTCGAGGAAGGCCGGCTCCGGCAATTGCACGCCACGGGCGCGGTAGTAGTCGCCGGCGCTGAATTGCAATTGGTAAACACCGCTGCGGTAGTCATCACCTTGCAGTAACGGCGCGTCGCAGCGGCCATCGCTGTTGGTCAGCGCAGTGGCGACCAGTTCCAGCTGCGCGCCGTCGACGCGGTACAGCTCAACCTGGATGGCGCTGCCGGGGCAGCCGTGGGCTGCGTCGAGTACGTGTGTCGTCAGTCGTCCCATGGGGCGGGCTCCCTTGCATGAAGTGAAATAGGCTGCACCTTTACGGGGCATCAAAAAGCCGCTGATGGGCCGATTAAGACACTTTTAATAAAAATTGTACACAATAAAAATCACAAAGTTTCGCACATGCTGCGACGTCTCGATCCTCAACGGAATTTCCCAGCAAGCCTTGCTTTTAAAAGACCTTTTGTCCGTTTACTGACCAATCGGGCAAGTTTCTTGCAGCGCTGAACGGCGGCAACTCCACGGAAAAAATGCGGAAATACAGGCTTACAAAGTGACCATTAAGTTGTATACAATCAGCCCATCGCTGTGACGCCACCCAGTCTTTCCGCTGGCCGCCACACACTTGCTACCACGAACAAGAAGGAAGACTGCAGTGAGCGCTGACTACCCACGCGACCTGATCGGTTACGGCAGTAACCCTCCTCACCCCCACTGGCCGGGCAAGGCACGCATCGCCTTGTCGTTCGTACTCAACTACGAAGAAGGCGGCGAGCGCAACATTTTGCATGGCGACAAAGAGTCCGAAGCCTTCCTCTCGGAAATGGTCTCGGCCCAGCCACTGCAAGGCGAGCGCAACATGAGCATGGAGTCGCTGTACGAATACGGCAGCCGTGCCGGCGTGTGGCGCATCCTCAAGCTGTTCAAGGCATTCGACATTCCGCTGACCATCTTCGCCGTGGCCATGGCTGCCCAGCGCCACCCGGATGTGATCCGCGCCATGGTCGACGCCGGCCACGAGATCTGCAGCCACGGCTACCGCTGGATCGACTACCAATACATGGACGAGGCCCAGGAGCGCGAGCATATGCTCGAAGCCATCCGCATCCTCACCGAACTGACCGGCGAGCGTCCGTTGGGCTGGTACACCGGGCGCACCGGCCCCAACACGCGACGGCTGGTGATGGAGGAAGGCGGCTTCCTCTACGACTGCGACACCTACGACGACGACCTGCCCTACTGGGAACCCAACACCCCCACCGGCAAGCCGCACCTGGTGATCCCCTACACCCTGGACACCAACGATATGCGCTTCACCCAGGTGCAGGGCTTCAACAAGGGCGATGACTTTTTCGAGTACCTCAAGGACGCTTTCGACGTGCTGTATGCCGAAGGCAGCGAGGCACCGAAAATGTTGTCCATCGGCCTGCACTGCCGCCTGATCGGCCGCCCGGCGCGCCTGGCCTCGTTGAAGCGTTTTATCGAATACGCCAAGGGCCATGACCAGGTGTGGTTCACCCGCCGCGTCGACATCGCCCGCCACTGGCATGACGTACACCCGTTCCATGGAGCGGCCAAATGAGCACCTTCCAGACCTTGAAACCCTCGACCTTGAGCCGCGACGCCTTCGTCCAGGCCTTCGCCGACATCTACGAACATTCGCCATGGGTGGCCGAAAAGGCCTTCGACCTGGGCCAGGACGCCTCGATCGACCAGATCGAAACCCTGCACCAGCGCATGAGCGACATCCTGTTGAGTGCTGATCATCAAAGCCAACTGGCCCTGATCAACGCTCACCCGGACCTGGCCGGCAAAGCGGCCGTCCAGGGCCAACTCACCCAAGCCAGCACCGATGAGCAAGCTGGCGCGGGGATTCACCACTGCACGGCCGAAGAGTTCTCGCGCTTCACCGAGCTGAACGATGCCTACAAGGCCAAGTTCAAGTTTCCCTTCATCATGGCGGTAAAAGGCAGCAACCGGCACCAGATTCTCGCCGCGTTCGAAACCCGCATTCACAACTCGGTGGATGCCGAGTTCAAGTGCGCGCTGGACGAGATCAACAAGATCGCGTTGTTCCGTTTACTGACCCTCTAAACGACCATCCCCAGCCACTCTATTTAAGGCAGACAAGAAGAATGAAAGCGCAACCCGTACCTTTCGAAAAGTTCGTCAACCTGGCCGACGCCCGCCTGGGCACCAAGATCATCTCCGTGACAGATGACTGGTTCGCCGACGCCAACCGCCTGTTCCAGCCGACCCCGGCCGTGTGGAAGGAGGGCGTTTTCGATGACAACGGCAAGTGGATGGACGGTTGGGAGTCACGCCGCAAGCGCTTCGAAGGCTACGACAGCGCAGTGATCCGCCTGGGCGTACCGGGTTCGATCAAGGGCGTGGACATCGACACTTCATTCTTCACCGGCAACTATCCGCCGTCGGCGTCCCTGGAAGCCTGCTTCCTGGCCTCGGGCGAGCCTGACGACAACACCCAATGGGTAGAAGTCCTGTCGGCCGTCGAGCTGCAAGGCAACAGCCACCACTACCACGAGATCAGCAACGACCAGGCGTTCAGCCACCTGCGTTTCAACATCTACCCGGATGGCGGCGTGGCCCGTCTGCGCGTGTACGGCGTGCCGTTCCGCGACTGGTCGGCAGTGGGCGACAACGAACAGATCGACCTGGCTGCCGCATTGAACGGTGGCCGCGCACTGGCGTGTTCCGATGAACACTTCGGGCGCATGAGCAACATCCTCAACCCGGGCCGTGGCGTCAACATGGGCGATGGCTGGGAAACCGCCCGCCGTCGCACGCCAGGCAATGACTGGGTGATCGTCGCCCTGGGCCACCCCGGCGAAATCGAGAAGATCATCGTCGACACCCTGCACTTCAAGGGCAACTACCCGGACACCTGCTCGATCCAGGGCGCCTTCGTGAAGGGCGGCACCGACAGCCAGATCGAAACCCAATCGCTGTTCTGGCGCGAGCTGCTGCCGGCGCAGAAACTGGAAATGCACGCCGAACACACCTTCGCCGAGCAGATCAAGGCACTGGGCCCGATCACCCACATCCGCCTGAACGTGTTCCCGGATGGCGGTGTGAGCCGCCTGCGGGTTTTGGGCAAAGTAGCCAAGTAAGCGGTGAACCCTGTGGTGAGCGGGCTTGCCCCGCGCTGGGGCGCGAAGCGGCCCTGTCTTTTGGGGCTGCTACGCAGCCCAGCGCGGGGCAAGCCCGCTCACTACAAAAACAAGCAGATCAAACAACACAGCATTCGGAAAAGAAGACAGCCATGCGCACACTGATGATCGAACCCCTGACCAAAGAAGCCTTCGCCCCTTTCGGAGACGTTATCGAAACCGACGGCAGCGATCACTTCATGATCAACAACGGGTCGACCATGCGCTTTCACAAGCTGGCAACGGTAGAAACCGCACAGCCTGAAGACAACGCGATCATCAGCATCTTCCGCGCCGACGCGCTGGATATGCCGCTGACCGTGTGCATGCTGGAGAGACACCCGCTGGGCAGCCAGGCCTTCATTCCGCTGCTCGGCAACCCCTTTCTGATCGTGGTCGCGCCACTTGGCGATGCACCTGTATCAGGCTTGGTCCGCGCCTTCGTCACCAACGGCAGGCAGGGCATCAATTACCATCGCGGCGTCTGGCACCACCCGGTGCTGACGATCGAAAAGCGGGATGACTTCCTGGTGGTTGATCGCAGTGGCACAGGCAATAACTGCGATGAGCATTTTTTCAAAGAGGATGAGCGGTTGATCCTCGCCCCCCACCAATAAGAGAAGGCCGGATCACCCGACAACAAGGGTGACAGGCGAGAGGTAAAGACTGTGGAAGCACATCTGTTGGAATGGCTGAACCTCAGCGTGCGCTGGGTTCACATGATCACTGGCGTCGCCTGGATCGGCGCTTCGTTCTACTTCGTCTGGCTGGAAAACAACCTCAACCGCGTCAACCCCAAGGACGGCCTGTCCGGTGACTTGTGGGCGATCCACGGTGGCGGTATCTACCACCTGGAAAAATACAAGCTGGCCCCGCCGACCATGCCGGACAACCTGCACTGGTTCAAATGGGAAGCCTATTTCACCTGGATGTCGGGCGTCGCGCTGCTGTGCGTGGTGTTCTACCTCAACCCGACGCTGTACCTGCTCGCCCCCGGCAGCAGCCTCAGCGGCAGCGAAGGCGTCTTGCTGGGCATCGGCTCACTGTTCGCCGGTTGGTTCATCTACTCCTTCCTCTGCGACTCGGCCCTGGGCAAACGCCCTGCCCTGCTCGGCTTGATCCTGTTCGTGCTGTTGATTGCCGCCGCGTACGGCTTCAGCAAAGTGTTCAGCGGCCGGGGTGCGTACCTGCATGTAGGCGCAGTGATTGGCACCATCATGGTCGGTAACGTGTTCCGCATCATCATGCCGGCGCAGCGCGCGCTGGTGGCGGCGATCGCCGAGAACCGCACCCCCGATCCGGCCCTGCCGGCCAAGGGTCTGCTGCGCTCACGGCACAACAACTACTTCACCCTGCCGGTGCTGTTCATCATGATCAGCAACCACTTCCCGAGCACCTACGGCAGCCAATACAACTGGCTGATCCTGGCCGGGATCGCGGTGGCGGCAGTGTTGGTGCGGCACTACTTCAACACGCGGCATAACAGCCAGAAGTATGCGTGGACCTTGCCGGTGGGGGCGTTGGCCATGATTTGCCTGGCGTATGTGACCGGGCCCAAGCCGGCCGAACCGATTGCCAAGGCACCGGCGGCCATTGAGTACCAACCGTTGCCGGAAACCGCATTGGGCGGTGGCCTGAAACCCGCCGCGCCGACAGCTCCGGCCGCCGCACCTGCGCCGGCCCAGGCGACGGTTGATTTCGACAAGGTCCACGGAGTGATCCAGGAACGCTGCGCCGTGTGTCATTCGGCCAAGCCCACCAGCCCGCTGTTCAGCACTGCCCCGGCCGGGGTGATGTTCGATACCCCGGCGCAGATCCAGCAACAGGCGGCGCGCATCCAGGCGCAGGCCGTGGCAAGCCAGATCATGCCGTTGGGCAACATCACCCAGATGACCCAGCAGGAGCGGGATTTGATTGGCACCTGGATCAATCAGGGGGCGCGTACCAACTGACTGATTCAAACAGTTCCAATGTGGGAGGGGGCTTGCCCCGATAGCGGTGTGTCATTTAAAACATCAGTGACTGAACCACCGCAATCGGGAGCAAGCCCCCTCCCACAGGGGACTGCAGTGATTTAGAGATGACGTTCTACACAACACAAAAATAAAAAAGATCCGAGGTGTTGCATGACCGAGTTAGTCGAACCGCAGATTCCTGCCGCACCCGCCATGGTGCGGCTGCCCCTCTTGCAACTGATTCTGGTAGGCCTGCAACACGTCTTGCTGATGTACGGCGGCGCTGTCGCCGTCCCCCTGATCATTGGCCAGGCCGCCGGCCTGAGCCGTGAAGAAATCGCCTTTCTGATCAACGCCGACCTGCTGGTAGCCGGCATCGCCACCCTGGTGCAGTCGTTCGGCATCGGCCCGGTGGGCATCCGTATGCCGGTGATGATGGGCGCCAGTTTCGCCGCTGTGGGCAGCATGGTCGCCATGGCCGGCATGCCCGGTATCGGCCTGCAGGGCATCTTCGGCGCCACCATCGCCGCCGGGTTCTTCGGCATGCTGATCGCGCCGTTCATGTCCAGGATCGTGCGCTTTTTTCCGCCGCTGGTGACCGGCACCGTGATCACCGCCATCGGCCTGTCGCTGTTCCCCGTGGCCGTGAACTGGGCCGGTGGCGGCAGCGCAGCCGCCACCTTCGGTTCACCGATTTACCTGGCGATTGCCGCCCTGGTACTGGCGACCATCCTGCTGATCAACCGCTTCATGCGCGGCTTCTGGGTGAATATCTCGGTGCTGATCGGCATGGGCCTGGGTTACGCCTTGTGCGGGGCCATCGGCATGGTCGACCTCAGCGGCCTGGCCCGGGCACCGTGGGTGCAAGTGGTGACGCCGCTGCACTTCGGCATGCCCAGGTTCGAGCTGGCGCCGATCCTGTCGATGTGCCTGGTGGTGGTGATCATCTTTGTCGAATCCACCGGAATGTTCCTGGCGCTGGGCAAGATCACCGGCCAGGACGTCACGCCGAAAATGCTGCGCCGTGGCTTGCTGTGTGATGCCGGTGCGTCGTTCTTCGCCGGTTTCTTCAACACCTTCACCCACTCCTCCTTCGCGCAGAACATCGGCCTGGTGCAGATGACCGGCGTGCGTTGCCGTTCGGTGACAATGATGGCCGGTGCCTTCCTGATTGTGCTCAGCCTGTTGCCCAAGGCCGCGTACCTGGTGGCGTCGATTCCCCCGGCGGTGCTCGGCGGGGCGGCGATCGCCATGTTCGGCATGGTGGCGGCCACCGGCATCAAGATCCTCCAGGAGGCCGATATCGCCGACCGTCGCAACCAGTTGCTGGTGGCGGTGAGCATCGGCATGGGCCTGATCCCCGTGGTGCGCCCGGAGTTCTTCGCACAGTTGCCCGTGTGGATGAGCCCGATCACCCACAGCGGCATCGCCATGGCGACCCTCAGCGCACTGTCGCTGAATATCCTGTTCAACATTCTCGGCGGGGCCGAACGCCCCGTAGTCGACCCCGCCCACACCTGACACATGCCCCATTGTCGCCCTGTGCGCGCTGTAACGGCGCACTTGAGCCCTGACGTGGGAGCCAGTATTCTCCGCGCCCGCTTGAATCGACGGTTGTTTGCCGCCTTGGCGCGGGTCTTGCTGTAGCAATAAAGCTGACCATTCAGACCACTTTTGTAACCACCAAAGGCGCCGCACCAGAGCGCTTGTGTAGAAGAAAAACCATAAAACTTTAACTCGGGAGCAACCGAATGAAACCTCTGTTCAAAGGCCTGATGCTGGCGGGATCCCTGCTGGCCGGCGGCCAGGCCGTGGCCGGTGACTTGTTGCAGTGGCAGAACAACAGCCTGACGTATCTGTGGGGCAAGAGCTTTACCGTCAACCCACAGATCCAGCAAACCGTCACGTTCGAACATGCCGATGCCTGGAAGTACGGCGACAACTTCGTCTTCGTCGACCGCATCTTTTACAACGGCAAGGAAGACGGCAACGTCGGCCCAAGCACGTACTACGGTGAGATCAGCCCGCGACTGTCGTTCGGTAAGATTTTCGACCAGGACCTGTCCTTCGGCCCGATCAAGGATGTGTTGCTGGCCTTCACGTATGAGTTCGGCGAAGGCGACAACGAGTCGTACCTGCTCGGCCCTGGCTTCGACCTGAACATCCCGGGCTTCGACTACTTCCAGCTGAACTTCTACCAGCGCCAGACCGAAGGCAATCGCCCAGGCGACGGTGTATGGCAGATCACCCCGGTATGGTCGTACACCCTGCCGGTGGGCAACTCCGACATCCTGATCGACGGCTTTATGGATTGGGTGGTGGACAACGACAAGAACGCCCGTGGCACTTACCACGCCAACCTGCACTTCAACCCGCAGGTCAAATACGACTTGGGCAAGGCACTGCATTGGGGCGACAAGCAGTTGTACGTGGGCTTTGAATACGACTACTGGAAGAACAAGTACGGGATCGAGGATTCCGGCGCGTTCAAGACGACCCAGGACACGGCGAGCTTCCTGGTCAAGTACCACTTCTGACCCCCTGTAGGAGCGAGCTTGCTCGCGAAAAACCAGAGATCACCGCGTTTATTCAGAACAAAAGCGGTGCCTATGGGTTCTTCGCGAGCAAGCTCGCTCCTACAAGGGTTCATGCCAAGCCCAGGAACCGCATGATCTCTTCACGCTTGGCCAGCGCATCCTTCCTGCCCAACTCAATCAACTCGCTGCAATACCCCGCCTCGAACAGCAAGTAACTCAGCACCCCTGCCCCGCTCGTCTTGGTCGCCCCCGGCCCACGCAGGAACAGACGCAATGCCGCCGGCAATTCCTGCCGATGCCTTGCGGCGATTTCGTCGATCGGCTGGCTTGGCGCAATCACCAGTACTTCCACCGGCGCCAGGCCACGGGCCGCACTGTCGGCTGGCTGGTGATGGCTGAACTGGTTCAGACGCTCCAGCAGTTCGATATCGCTTTCCAGGCTGTCGATGAATGTGCTGTTGAGCATATGCCCGCCGATCTGGGCCAACGTTGGCTCCTGGCCGGTATAGGTGCGTTGCGCCATCGGTTCATTGCCCCGCGGGTTACCGCTGACACCCACCACCAGCACCCGGGTCGCCCCCAGGTGCAGCGCCGGGCTGATGGGCGCCGACTGGCGCACCGCGCCGTCGCCGAAGTATTCCTGGTCGAGCTTCACCGGGGCAAACAGCAAGGGGATCGCCGAACTGGCCAGCAGGTGTTCAACGGTCAGTTGCGTCGGCACACCGATACGCCGATGGCGCAACCAGGCGTCGATGGTGCCGCCGCCCTGATAGAAGGTCACCGCCTGCCCGGATTCATAGCCGAAGGCCGTGACGGCGACCGCATGCAGGTGCTGTTGGCGGATGGCCTCGTCGATACCTGCCAAATGCAGTTTGTCCTGCAACAAGTCCCGCAGCGGCGAGCTGTTGAGCAGCGCCACCGGTAACTGCCGGCCCAGGCCCAGCAAGCTGTGGGTAAAGAAGCGACTCGCCTGGCGCACCACCCCCGGCCAATCGCTGCGCAATACCAGGTGGCTGCGAAACCCCTGCCAGAACGCGGTCAGGCGCTGGATGGCCGCCGTGAAGTCCATCGCACCGCTGGCCAGGCTCACCGCATTGATCGCACCGGCCGACGTGCCGACGATCACCGGAAACGGATTGGGCGCCCCCGGCGGCAACAGCTCGGCAATCGCCGCCAATACCCCCACCTGATACGCCGCTCGCGCCCCGCCGCCGGAAAGAATCAAGCCTGTAACCGGTTCAGCTGCGCGCATTGCATCACTCCACGTGGGGGGAAAGTCGGTCTTAGCGACGACGTTTTTCGTACAGCTTGGGTTCGCCCGGTGGCCGGCTCTTGAAGCGGCGATGGGTCCACAGGTATTGCTCGGGACATTCACGCACCGAGGCTTCGACCCACTGGTTGATGCGCAGGCAGTCGACTTCATCGCTTTCGCCGGGGAAGTCGGTCAACGGCGGGTGGATGACCAGGCGGTAACCGCTGCCGTCCGCCAGGCGCTCCTGGGTGAACGGCACCACCAGCGCCTTGCCCAGCTTGGCGAACTTGCTGGTGGCAGGCACGGTGGCGGCCTGGATGCCGAACAGCGGCACGAAGAGACTTTGCTTGGCGCCGTAGTCCTGGTCCGGTGCATACCAGATGGCGCGACCGGCACGCAGCAGCTTGAGCATGCCGCGCACGTCTTCGCGCTCGACCGCCAGGGAGTCGAGGTTATGCCGCTCGCGGCCACGTCGCTGGATATAGTCGAACAGCGGGTTGCCGTGCTCGCGGTACATGCCGTCGATGGTGTGCTTCTGCCCCAGCAGGGCCGCACCGATTTCCAGGGTGGTGAAGTGCAGGGCCATGAGGATCACGCCCTTGCCATCCAGTTGGGCCTGCTTGAGGTGTTCCAGGCCTTCGACATGGGCCAGGCGCGCCAGGCGCTGGCGCGACCACCACCAGCTCATGGCCATTTCAAAGAAGGCAATGCCGGTGGAGGCAAAGTTTTCCTTGAGCAGCTTCTTGCGCTCTGCGGCGGTTTTTTCCGGGAAGCACAGTTCCAGGTTGCGTGCGGCGATGCGGCGACGTTCGCCGGCCACACGGTACATGCCTGCACCCAGCAGGCGACCAATGGTCAGCAGCGCACGGTACGGCAGTTGGGTCACCAGCCAGAGCAGGCCGAGTCCCAGCCATAACAGCCAAAAGCGCGGGTGAAAAAATACAGCTCGAAAACGCGGGCGATCCATTACAGATTCCGGGAAAGACAGGGCCGCGCATTCTACAACGGTTCGACTCGGCTTGCGGCCAGTGAGTGTTCTCGTTATAAGTCTCGACACTTTTCGTGACAAGCCGCTTTTTGCCGACCATGAGCCAAACCGAACCGCTAGACCAAGATCCCGTGTTCCAGCTGAAAGGCAGCATGCTCGCCATCACCGTGCTGGAACTGGCCCGCAACGACCTCGACGCCCTGGACCGCCAGCTCGCCGCCAAGGTTGCCCTGGCGCCGAACTTCTTCAACAACGCCCCGCTGGTACTGGCCCTGGACAAACTGCCGGCCGGCCAGGGCAGCATCGACCTGCCCGGCCTGATGCGCGTGTGCCGCTCCCATGGCCTGCGAACCCTGGCGATTCGTGCCAGCCGCATCGAAGACATTGCCGCAGCCATCGCCATTGAACTGCCAGTACTGCCACCCTCCGGCGCGCGTGAGCGTCCACTGGAACCTTTGGTCGGCGAAGTGCAGAAAAAACCGGAAAAACCAGCGGAACCGACGATCAAGCCTACAAAGATAATCACCACGCCCGTACGCGGCGGACAGCAGATTTACGCCCAGGGCGGCGACCTGGTGGTGATCTCTTCGGTCAGTCCCGGCGCGGAACTTCTCGCCGATGGCAATATCCATGTATACGGCCCGATGCGCGGACGTGCCCTCGCCGGCATCAAGGGGGATACCAAGGCGCGCATTTTTTGCCAGCAATTGACCGCTGAGCTGGTGTCCATCGCGGGCCAGTACAAGGTTTCGGAAGATTTGCGCCGCGATCCACTGTGGGGAGCCGCGGTGCAGGTCAGCCTGTCGGGCGATGTGTTGAACATCATCCGTCTTTAACGGATACTGCCGCATTTTCCAAGCATCTCTAGACTCTGATAGCACAGCGAAATTGGCATTACTTGCGTAGGAACATTTGAAGGTTGGCGTTTTTCCTGCGAAAACCCGTCTTTTTCCTACAAAGGCTGTCCGCCTGCGGCGAGTTCCAAGAGATGTTTTTCAGGGGCTGAAAAGTCCTTTTTCCTTAGGGGTGAAACACCTTGGCCAAGATTCTCGTGGTTACATCCGGCAAGGGTGGTGTGGGTAAGACCACCACCAGCGCCGCTATCGGTACCGGCCTCGCTCTGCGCGGCCACAAGACAGTCATCGTCGACTTCGACGTCGGTTTGCGTAACCTCGACCTGATCATGGGCTGCGAACGCCGCGTGGTGTACGACTTCGTCAACGTGGTCAACGGTGAAGCCAACCTGCAACAGGCCCTGATCAAGGACAAGCGCCTTGAGAACCTGTACGTACTGGCCGCCAGCCAGACCCGCGACAAAGATGCGCTGACCAAGGAAGGCGTAGGCAAGGTTCTCGCCGAGCTGAAGGAAACCTTCGAATTCGTGGTATGCGACTCCCCGGCCGGTATCGAAACCGGTGCTCACCTGGCGATGTACTTCGCCGATGAAGCCATCGTGGTGACCAACCCGGAAGTGTCTTCGGTACGTGACTCGGACCGCATGCTGGGCCTGTTGGCCAGCAAGTCCAAGCGCGCCGAGGAAGGCCAGGACCCGATCAAGGAACACCTGCTGCTCACCCGCTACAACCCTGAGCGCGTCAGTAACGGCGAAATGCTCGGTGTTGAAGACGTCAAGGACATCCTCGCCGTGACCCTGCTGGGCGTGATCCCGGAATCCCAGGCCGTGCTGAAGGCGTCCAACCAGGGCGTCCCGGTGATTCTCGACGACCAGAGCGACGCCGGCCAGGCGTACAGCGATGCGGTTGATCGCTTGCTGGGCAAGACCGTGGAACATCGCTTCCTCGATGTTAAGAAGAAGGGATTCTTCGAGCGTATCTTTGGAGGCAACTAAACAATGAAATTTCTCGACTTCTTTCGCGCCAACAAAAAGCCAAGCACCGCGTCGGTCGCGAAAGAGCGTCTACAGATCATCGTGGCGCACGAACGCGGCCAACGCAGTACCCCGGATTACCTGCCGGCCTTGCAGAAGGAGCTGGTGGAGGTGATCCGCAAGTACGTCAATATCGGCAACGATGACGTGCATGTCGCCCTGGAAAACGACGGCAGCTGCTCGATTCTGGAACTCAATATCACCCTGCCTGATCGTTGATCGAACAGGCGGCCGCCACGGCGGCTCGGTCACCTTGATCCCTTTGCGGGAACCGGGTGGTCGAGCCGCCGTTGGCGTTTGTTACGAGGCTGTTTAATGCCGCTGTCCACTATTCATATCCTGCATCAGGACGACGCTGTCCTGGTGGTGAACAAGCCGACCCTGTTGCTCTCGGTGCCTGGCCGCGCCGATGACAACAAGGACTGCCTGATCACCCGCCTGCAGGAAAACGGCTACCCCGAAGCCCGCATCGTCCATCGACTGGACTGGGAAACCTCGGGGATCATCCTGCTGGCCCGGGATGCCGATACCCATCGCGAACTGTCCCGCCAGTTTCACGACCGCGAAACCGAAAAGGCCTACACCGCGCTGGCCTGGGGCCAACCAGCACTGGACAGCGGCAGCATCGACCTGCCCCTGCGCTACGACCCGCCGACCAAACCGCGCCATGTGGTGGACCACGAGTTCGGCAAGCACGCGCTGACGTTCTGGAAAGTGCTGGAACGCTGTGGCGACTGGTGCCGCGTCGAGCTGACACCGATTACCGGAAGGTCGCACCAGTTACGCGTGCATATGCTGTCCATCGGGCATCCGTTGCTCGGTGACGGCCTGTATGCCCATGAACAGGCCCTGGCCGCCTGGCCGCGCCTGTGCCTGCACGCGAGCATGCTGAGCTTCACTCACCCGCAAAGCGGCGAGCGCTTGCGCTTTGAGTGCCCGGCTCCCTTCTAAAGCTGTAAATACAGTGCATGTGGGAGGGGCGGTGCGACTTGCCTCCTCCCACATTTGTTCTGTGCACTTCTCGCCCTCGAACGGTAAACTCCGCGCATTGCTGTCTGGAGCTATTTATGCGCGAAGCGTTGAATCAAGGCCTGATCGACTTCCTCAAGGCCTCCCCTACTCCTTTTCATGCCACCGCCGCCCTGGCCCAGCGCCTGGAAGCGGCCGGTTTCCAGCGCCTCGACGAGCGCGAGACCTGGGCCACCGAAGCCAACGGTCGCTACTACGTGACTCGCAACGATTCCTCGATCATCGCCTTCAAGCTCGGCCGACATTCGCCGTTGCAAGGCGGGATTCGCCTGGTCGGCGCCCATACCGACAGCCCGTGCCTGCGGGTCAAGCCCCAGCCTGAGCTGCAACGCCAGGGCTTCTGGCAACTCGGCGTGGAAGTCTACGGCGGCGCGCTGCTGGCGCCGTGGTTCGACCGCGACCTGTCCCTGGCCGGCCGCGTCACCTTCCGTCGCGACGGCAAGGTCGAAAGCCAGCTGATCGACTTCAAGCTGCCCATCGCCATCATCCCCAACCTGGCCATTCACCTGAACCGTGAAGCCAACCAGGGCTGGGCGATCAATGCCCAGACCGAATTGCCGCCGATCCTCGCGCAATTTGCCGGTGATGAACGCGTGGACTTCCGTGCCGTGCTCACCGAGCAGCTGGCACGGGAGCACGGGCTGAACGCCGATGTGGTGCTCGACTACGAGTTGAGCTTCTACGACACCCAGAGCGCCGCCGTCATTGGCCTGAACGGCGACTTCATCGCCGGCGCGCGCCTCGATAACCTGCTGTCGTGCTACGCCGGCCTGCAAGCCTTGCTCACCAGCGAGAGCGACGAAACCTGCGTGTTGGTGTGCAACGACCACGAGGAAGTCGGTTCCTGCTCGGCCTGCGGTGCCGACGGCCCGATGCTGGAACAGACCCTGCGTCGCCTGTTGCCTGAAGGTGATGAATTCGTACGCACCATTCAGAAATCCCTGCTGGTGTCGGCCGACAATGCCCACGGCGTACACCCGAACTACGCCGACAAGCACGACGCCAACCACGGCCCCAAGCTCAATGCCGGCCCGGTGATCAAGGTCAACAGCAACCAGCGCTACGCCACCAACAGCGAAACCGCCGGGTTCTTCCGTCACCTGTGCATGGCCCAGGAAGTGCCGGTGCAGAGCTTTGTGGTGCGCAGCGACATGGGCTGCGGCTCGACCATCGGCCCGATCACCGCCAGCCACCTGGGTGTGCGTACGGTGGATATCGGTTTGCCGACGTTTGCCATGCACTCCATTCGTGAACTGTGCGGCAGCCATGACCTGGCGCATCTGGTGAAGGTGTTGGGCGCGTTCTACGCCAGCCACGACCTGCCCTAAGACCAGGAATGGATGTCGTCAACATATGGGAGGGGCGGTGCGACGATTCGCACTTGCCCCCCACATTTGGTTTACGTCCACCTGATCTGCATCACCTGCATTTCCTGCAATCCGACCTAGACTTGTCAGTATTCCCACTCCGACAAGGCCGTCGCCCCATGATCTCCATGTCCTCTTTCCACGCCATGCTTATCCCTATCCTGATCGGCATGATCATGCTCGCCGTTGGCTTCAACTTCCGCGACAAGCCCCTCGGCGTATTCGGCATGTGGGTCGGCATGCTGCTGATCCTGGGCACCGTGGTGTACAAGATCCTCGCCAAACTGGCCGAATGACGCTTGCACTCGTACACTCGCTCAACCCGTCGTTTCCAAGGTTGACCGCCTCGTGCTTTCCCGTCTGTTTGCGCTGCCCTGCTGTTTCCTGATCGCCCTGCTCACGCTGCTGCCGCTCTCGTCTGCCCAAGCGGTGGGCCTGCCCGGGCTGCTCGGCACCACCAAGACCCAACCCCAGGCCGACGTGCCGTTGGGGCAGTCGTTGGACGAGGTGATCAAGACCCTGGAAAACGACCAGCAACGCACCCAGTTGCTGAGCGACTTGAAGAAGCTGCGCGCCGCTACCCAGAAGGCCCAGCCCGCCGCCGAGCAAGGCGTGCTCGGGCTGATCGGCAGTACGCTGTCGGGCCTGGAGCAGCAGTTCTCCGGCGCCGACAGCCCGCTGGGGCGCTGGTCGAATGAAGTCGACCTGGCCAAGGACGAACTCAGCGCACTGATGCTGCCGGCCAGCGAATGGCTGCCGATCATTTTCGGCTTTGCAGTGATTCTCGCGGTATGGAGCCTGCTGGCAGCCGCGTTGATCTGGCTGAGCCACCGGGTACGCGAGCGCTTCGGCCTGCCCGAGGAGTTGCCGCAACACCCGCGTACCTGGGACATGCTGCGCTTCGCCCTGCGCAAATTGGGGCCCTGGCTGATCGCACTGGTGATCACCGTGTACCTGAGCTACGCCCTGCCCTCGTCCCTGGGCAAATCCCTGGCAATGGTGCTGGCTTATGCGCTGGTGGTCGGTACCTGTTTCTCGGCGATCTGTGTGATTGCCTTCTCCCTGCTCGACGGCCCGCACCGCCACCGCGCGCTGTATATCCTGCGCCACCAGGCGTTCCGCCCGTTGTGGTGGATCGGCAGCTTTGCCGCCTTTGGTGAAGCCTTGAGCGACCCGCGGCTGGTGGCTGCGCTCGGCCAACACCTGGCCCACACGGCGGCCACGGTCGCCAATGTGATGGCCGCGCTGTCCACCGGCGTGTTCATCCTGCGTTTCCGGCGGCCGATCGCCCACCTGATCCGCAACCAGCCCCTGTCGCGCCGCCTGACCCGCCGGGCCCTCAGCGACACCATCGAGATCATCGGCACCTTCTGGTACATCCCCGCCTTGCTGTTGGTGGGCATCTCGCTGTTCGCCACGTTCGTCTCCGCCGGCGACACCAGCACCGCCCTGCGCCAGTCGCTGTTGTGCACGGTGTTGCTGGTGTTGTGCATGGTGATCAACGGCCTGGTGCGGCGCCATGCACTCAAGCCGCAGCGTGGGCACAAGCGCCATGCGCTGTACTCCGAACGCCTGAAAAGCTTCGTCTACACCCTCGCCCACCTGGTGGTGTGGCTGGTGTTTATCGAACTGGGGCTGCGGGTGTGGGGCCTGTCGCTGATCCGCTTTACCGAAGGCGACGGCCATGAAATCAGCGTCAAGCTGTTCGGCCTGGGCGGCACGCTGCTATTTGCCTGGTTGATCTGGATCCTCAGCGACACCGCCATCCATCACGCCCTCACCCGCTCGCGCAAAGGCCTGGCCAATGCCCGCGCGCAGACCATGATGCCGTTGATCCGCAACGTGCTGTTCGTGACCATCTTTATCATCGCCGCCATCGTCGCCCTGGCGAACATGGGCATGAACGTCACGCCGCTGCTGGCCGGTGCCGGTGTGATCGGCCTGGCCATCGGTTTTGGTGCGCAGTCACTGGTGGCCGACTTGATCACCGGCCTGTTCATCATCATCGAAGACTCCCTGGCCATCGATGACTACGTGGATGTCGGCGGCCACCTCGGCACCGTCGAAGGTCTGACCATCCGTACCGTACGCCTGCGCGACATTGACGGCATCGTGCACACCATCCCGTTCAGCGAGATCAAGAGCATCAAGAACTACTCGCGGGAGTTCGGCTACGCGATCTTCCGGGTGGCGATCCCCTACAACATGGAAATCGACGATGCGATCAAGCTGATGCGCGATGTCGGCCAGAAAATGCGTAACGATCCGCTGCAACGCCGCAATATCTGGTCGCCGCTGGAGATCCAGGGGGTGGAAAGCTTCGAGTCGGGCAGTGCGATCCTGCGCGCGCGGTTCAAGACGGCGCCGATCAAGCAGTGGGAAGTGTCGCGGGCGTTCAACCTGTCACTGAAGCGGCATCTGGATGACGCCGGTCTGGACCTGGCCACGCCGCGCTTGAGTGTGCAGGTGGTGACGGGGGCTGCGGGGGGGTTGGAGAAGGACAAGAACGCGTAAGGTCATGGCGAATGTGATGAGCTTATTGTGGTGAGCGGGCTTGCCCCGCGCTGGGCTGCGAAGCAGCCCCACTCAAGAAGCACTCGGTGTATCAGACATAACTCAGCGGCTGGTTTTGGGGCTGCTTCGCAGCCCAGCGCGGGGCAAGCCCGCTCACCACAACAAGCCCGCTCGCCACAACAGGCCCGCCCACCACGACAAGCCGGCCTACTGCAGGTTTTGCGTCAGGCCAGCGTTGCGCCGTCCATCTTCTGGCGCAGGCTCAACGGACGCATATCGGTCCAGGTTTCTTCGATGTAGGCCAGGCACTCTTTCTTCAGGCCGCTCTTGCCCACGGTGCGCCAGCCTTCCGGCACGGCCTTGTAGTCGGGCCAGATGGAATACTGTTCTTCATGGTTGACCACTACCTGAAACAGGATGTCGTCGCGGTCAAATACTGAGGTCATTGCTGTTCTCCATCGCTCAAAGGCTGGCTGCGCACCATGCGCAGCGCTGATATCTGTAGAAACGTACCAACACGCCAAAAAATTAGAGGCTGGCGACGGCTGCCGCCAGGGCGCGCCCGAAGATCTCGGCCACGCGGTCGATCTCGGCGGCGGTGATCACCAGTGGCGGCAGGAAGCGCACCACGCTGCCATGCCGGCCGCCCAGCTCGAGGATCAGGCCGCGCTTGAGGCATTCACGCTGTACCAGCGGTGCCAGTTGGCGATGCACCGGCGGGTGGCCCTGGATATCCAGGGCGCCGTCCGGGTCCACCAGTTCCACACCGAGCATCAGCCCGCGCCCGCGAATATCCCCCAGGTGCGGGTAGTCACGCTGCAGGATGCGCAGGTGTTCGCCCAGGCGCTCGCCCATGACGGTCGCATGGCCGGCCAGGTCGTGCTCCTTGAGGTAGCGCATCACCGCCGAACCGGCCGCCATGGCCATCTGATTGCCACGGAATGTCCCGGCATGGGCGCCCGGCAGCCAGGTGTCGAGCCAGTCGCGATACACCACCACCGCCAACGGCAGGCTGCCGCCGATGGCCTTGGACATCACCACCACATCCGGAATGATGCCGGCGTGTTCGAAGGCAAACATCTTGCCGGTACGGCCGAAACCGCTCTGGATCTCATCGACGATCAACGCCACGCCGGCCTGCGCGGTGATGCGCCGCAGGCCGCGCAGCCAGTCGAGATCGGCCGGGATCACCCCGCCCTCGCCCTGCACCACCTCGACAATCACCGCCGCCGGCAGCAACACCCCGGCTTCCGGGTCGTTGAGCAGGTTTTCCAGGTAATGCAGGTTGACCCGCACGCCTTCTGCGCCGCCGAGACCGAACGGGCAACGGTAGTCGTAAGGGAATGGCAAAAACTGCACGCCATTGCCGAGCAAGGCACCCAAGGGTTTTTTCGGCCCCAGGCTGCCCATCAGGCTCAACGCGCCCTGGCTCATGCCGTGATAACCGCCCTGGAACGACAGCACCGTGCTGCGCCCCGTGGCAGTACGCACCAATTTCAATGCTGCTTCCACGGCATCAGTACCGGTGGGGCCGCAGAACTGGATCTTGGCTTCCCGCGCCAGCTCCGCCGGCAGCAGGCCGAACAGGTCCTGCACAAACTGGTCCTTGACCGGAGTGGTCAGGTCCAGGGTGTGCAACGGCAGTTCGTCGCTCAGCACTTGCTGGATGGCCTGGATCACCACCGGGTGGTTGTGCCCCAACGCCAGGGTGCCGGCGCCGGCCAGGCAATCGATGAAACTGCGGCCCTCCACGTCTTCCACATAGATCCCCTTGGCGCGCTTGAGCGCCAGGGGAATGCGCCGTGGGTAACTGCGGGCGTTGGATTCCTGCTGGCGCTGGCGGGCCAGCAGCGGGCTTTCGTCGAACTGATAAAGCGTTTCATGCACCTGGGTATCTTCGATACGGCTGGTAGCGACTGACATCTCTCGATCCCTCAATACGCGGATGATGGTGACCAAACTGCCGATCCGTTGGCGTCTGGCCCAAGGGCATGCGCACGGATTTCCTGTTCTGGAAACGCACCAGCTTCAATCGGATTTAGGGGCTGTTGTCGGTAACTGATGCATGAAGATCCAAATATGCCGGGCTTTACAGTCCGCGGTACTTTTCATTCAGGGCATACAGGATCGCGCAGGTCTCGGCATCCAACACACCACAATAATCCCGCGCCCGAAAGTGCATCTGAAACGCCCGGGTGCGCTGCTCGAACGCCTGGCGATTCTGCGCCGGCTTATAGCCATAGCGCTGAAATGCCCGCTCCACCTCCACTTCAGGCGGCAGCCCGACACAAAACCGGCGCTGGTACATGGCCCGCGTCGACTCGTCGAACCACGCCCCGACTCCCGCCTCGAACAAACCGCGCCACGGCAGGCGCGGTCCCGGATCGCTCTTGCGCCAGTACGCCACGTCCGAGTGCCCGAGAATGTCGGCCGGCCCGATCTGCGGGTAACGCCCAAGGATGTCGCGAAGCAATGCAATCAACACCGCCACCTGCTCCTGGCCGTACGCTGGAAAGGTGAATACGCCCCCGTCATCCCGGGCCAGGTTGACAATCTCGATGCCGATCGCCCGACTGTTGAGGTTATCGCGCCCCGCCCAGTGACTCGCCCCGGCATGCCAGGCGCGCTGGTTTTCGTGCACCAGGCGGAACACGCGCAACTCGTCATACCCGGCGGCGCGGTAGCCGGGCTCATGGGGATCTGGCAGCAGGTAATGCGCGCTGATCCCGTTCCGGGTCAGGGTGCGCAAGGAGGAGGCGAACGGCGCCGCGGTGTAATGCAGGATCACCTGCCGCACGGGTTCGCCGTGACGTTCGTTGAAATCCCTGGCGGGGAAACTGGTATCGATGACCAACATAAGAACCGTCCTTTTCAATACAGGCCGAGTCTTTCGGCCCGTTCAAGCGCAAAAAAATTACCGCCATCCTGAAGGCTTGCACTTCAAGCGGGCGGTAACTATTTGGCTTGTGAAAAAACGCGGTCAGCGTCGCAACGGCATGCCCAGGTCAACGCGCAGGCCATCCACCTGGCTATCGAACGTCAACGAGCAGGAACAGCGCTGCACGATCGCCTGCACGATCGCCAGGCCCAGGCCACAGCCCTCGCTGTTGCCATTGCGCCAGAAGCGTTGGGTGAGGTATTGCAGGTCTTCGGGGGAGATCTGCTTGCCGTGGTCGCGCACGCGGAAGATCACGTGATCGGCGGCGGTGAACACACTGAGCTCCACCCGTGTGTCTGCGGGTGTATGGCGCAGGGCGTTGTCCAGCAGGTTGCGCAGGGCCGCGACCGCCAGGCCCACCGGCATGTCCACCGGGGTTTCGCTGAGGTTGTCCGCCAGGTTCAGGTCGATACGCCCATTATCGCCGGCATTCGCGTCCTGGATCGCCAGCCGCGCGACTTCCTCGGCGCTGGACTGCAAGCCATCGTCGAATGACAGGCTGCCTTCCACCCGCGCCAACAGCAGCAATTGCTCCAGGGTGCGATGCAAGCGGTCGGCGCCCTCCTCGGCGTGGGCCAGGGATTGGTCGCGGGCCGCGCCCTCGGTCATGCGCGCCACTTGCAGGTGGGTCTTGATCGCCGTCAGCGGGCTGCGCAGCTCGTGGGCGGCGTCGCCGGTGAGGCGGCGTTCGCGCTCGATGGTCTTGGCGATGCGTTGCAGCAGTTGGTTCTGGGTGTCGAGCAGCGGCTTGAGTTCGCTGGGCAATGGGCGGATCTGCAACGGTTCGAGGGAATCGGCACTGCGGCGCATCAGCGCGTCACGCATGCGGTTGAGCGGCAGCAGGCTCTGGCCGATGCCCAGCCACAACAGGCACAGGCAACCGAGCATCGCCACGCCCACCGGCACCGAGGCGGCGAGCAGGATCGACAGGTTCAGCGCCTCGCGCTCCACCTGGCGGTCGGCGGTGGTGATCAACAGGTCGCCACGGGACAGGGTAAAACTGCGCCAGCCCACGCCATCGATGACTTGGTCACGAAAGCCGCTCTTGCGCGACTCCAGGCCCTCATCCGGCGTGGTATGGCTGCGGGCGAGGATTTCCCCGCGCAAGGAGCTGACCTGGCAGGCCATGCCCCCCGGCACATTCAGTTGCTCGGCACTGAAATGCGCGCCGCCGCTGACACTGGCCAGGCCCGGCATCTGCTCGGTCAGGCCCGCCACCATGCGCGCCGACGCCACCAGGCGCTGGTCGAGGGAAAACATCATCTGGTTGCGCAGGTCGTTAAGCATCCAGGCCGCCGCCAGGGCCCAGATCAGCACAAACGCGGCGCCGAGCTTGAACGTCAGGCGCAGGCGCAGGCTTTTCACGAAGCGTTCTCTCCATCATCTGCCGGGCCGAGGCGATAACCCAGGCCGCGTACGGTCTCGACGATGCCATTGCCCAACTTGCGCCGCAGGTGATGGATATGCACGTTGAGGGCGTTGCTTTCCAGTTCATCGTTGAAGCCGTAGACGCTGTCCTTGAGTTGCTCGCTGGACAGCACCCGGCCCTTGTTGTGCAGCAGCGCCTGCAACAGCGCCTGTTCACGTCGGGACAGGTCCACCGGCTGGCCGCCCAACAGGGTTTCGCGGCTGCTCGGGTCGTAGGTCAGCCGGCCGTGCTCGATCAGGTTGACGCTGCGCCCCGCCATCCGGCGCAGCAGGGTTTGCAGGCGTGCGGCCAATTCGCGCAGGTCGAAGGGTTTGAGCAGGTAGTCATCGGCACCGGCTTGCAGGCCGTCGACGCGGTTGGTCACCGAGTCCCGCGCGGTAAGGATCAGCACCGGAATCTCCAGGCCCTGGCTGCGCAGCTGTTGCAGCAGCTTGAGGCCGTCTTCGTCGGGCAGGCCGAGGTCGAGCACCATGATGTCGAAGGTCGCCGCCTTGAGCATCGCGCGCGCAGCGGCAGCCGTGGCCACGCGCTCGACTGTAAAGCCCTGGGCACCGAGGCCGGCCACGATGCCGCTGGCGATCAGTTCGTCGTCTTCACAGACCAGTACGTGCATGCTGAACCCTTCATGAAAGATGGGGGGATTAAAAGTGCAACGGATTAAGCGCAGATTATGCCGTGAAAAGATGCAAGCTCAGATAATCCCTACACTTTAGAATAGCGCCCGGTTAATCATCGGTTAATCAACGCCACACATTGTGTGCCTCACTTGCATCGAACTAAGGCTTGACCATGCGGCATCTGTTTACCTTTCTGCTGGTGTTATTCGCGGGGTTCGCCCAGGCCGCGCCGGGCAATCCGTTTGAGACCAAAGCCGATTTCCTCCCGGTGGGCAAGGCCTTCACCTTTACCTCCGAACGTCTTGAAAGTGGCGAGACCCAGCTGTATTGGCAGATTGCCGACGGTTATTACCTGTACAAGCAGCGCATGAAGTTCGATGGCCTGGCCGAAAAGCCCGTGCTGCCGCAAGGCGAAGCCCATAGCGACGAGTTCTTTGGCGAGCAGGAAGTGTATCGCCAGGGCCTGGAAGTGAAGATTCCCGCCGGTGTCACCGGCCAGGTCAAGCTCGGCTGGCAGGGCTGCGCCGATGCGGGGCTGTGCTATCCGCCGCAGTCGATCAGCGTAGACCTGGGCGGCAACCCCGCCGTTGCGGCCACCGCCGAAGCCCAGGACCAGAGCCTGGCCAGCGGCCTGCAACAACGCAGCCTGGGCTGGAGCCTGCTGGTGTTCTTCGGCCTGGGCCTGCTGCTGGCGTTTGCCCCGTGTTCGTTGCCGATGCTGCCGATCCTCGCCGGCCTGGTGGTGGGCAGTGGCGCCAGCCCGCGTCGCGGCTTTGCCCTGGCCGGCAGCTACGTGGTGTGCATGGCGCTGGTGTATGCGGCGCTCGGTGTACTCGCCGCCCTGCTCGGCGCCAACCTCGCGGCGCTGTTGCAAACCCCGTGGATCCTCGGCAGCTTCGCCGCCTTGTTCGTGATCCTCGCCCTGCCGATGTTCGGCTTCTTCGAACTGCAACTGCCCGTGGCCTTGCGCGATCGCCTGGATAACGTCAGCCGCAACCAGAGCGGCGGCAGCCTGGTCGGCGCCGGGGTGCTCGGCGCGCTGTCCGGCCTGCTGGTGGGGCCGTGCATGACCGCGCCCCTGGCCGGTGCATTGCTGTACATCGCCCAGAGCGGCAATGCCCTGCACGGCGGCCTGATCCTGTTCGCCATGGGCATCGGCATTGGCGTGCCGCTGCTGTTGCTGGTGACCGTGGGCAACCGTTTCCTGCCCAAGCCGGGCACCTGGATGAATGTGCTCAAGGGCATCTTCGGCTTCCTGTTCCTGGCCACCGCCGTGCTGATGATTCGCCCGGTGATCGACGAAAGCCTGTGGCTCGGCCTGTGGGGCGTGCTGGCCATGTCCATGGCCTATTGCGGCTGGCGCCTGGCCCAGGATTTCGGGCGGGTCGCCATGCTGTTCGGCGCCGGTTCCGTGGTCGTGGGGGTGTGGGGCGGCCTGCTGCTGGTGGGTGCGGCGGGTGGCAGCGACGACCTGTGGCAACCGTTGAAGGTCTACAGCGGCTCGCGGACCACTGCCGCACCCACCGCCCACGAAGCCTTCATGACCATCAATGATCCCGGCGTGCTGCAAGGCCAGCTCGACAGCGCCAAGGCCCAGGGCCAATGGGTGCTGCTGGACTACTACGCCGACTGGTGCGTGTCGTGCAAGATCATGGAAAAACAGGTGTTCGGCAAACCCGAAGTGCTCGACGCGCTGAAGGATGTACGCCTGCTACGCCTCGACGTCACCGCCGACAATGCCGCCAGCCGCGCACTGCTGGGCCGCTACCAGGTGCCGGGGCCGCCCAGCTTCGTGTGGATCGGCCCTGACGGTGAGGAACGCCGCGCCCAGCGCATCACCGGCGAAGTGGATGCCGCCGCTTTCCTGCAACGCTGGACTCAAGCCCGGGACGCCCTCTGATGCTGACCCTGACCATCGGCACCTTCGCCATCGCCCTGAATCACATCCTGCTGATCAGCGCGTTGATTCTCGCCACCCTGGTGGGTTGGCGCGTGGCCAAGCGTGGCGGTGAAAATCCGGAATCGGTGCTGTTCAGCCTGTTCCTGCTGGGCATGCTGGCGGCCCGCGTCAGCTTCGTGCTGATGTACTGGAGTTACTACAGCAATGACTGGCTGCAGATGGTCGACCTGCGCGACGGCGGTTTTCTCGCCTGGCCCGGTATCGTCGCCCTGATCCTCGGTGCACTGCTCTATGGCTGGCGTCGCCCGGCGCTGCGCAAGCCCCTGAGCGCCGGGGTCATCACCGGGCTGGTGTTCTGGGGCATGACCAGCCTGTCCTTGAGCGTGTATGAAAAAGGCACACGCCTGCCGGACATCACCTTGCGCAACGCCAATGGCGAAGTGGTGCAACTGGCGGATTACCAGGGCGGCCCGCTGGTGATCAACCTGTGGGCCACCTGGTGCCCGCCGTGCCGCCGCGAAATGCCGGTGCTGGAAAACGCCCAGCGCATGCGCCCCGACGTGACCTTCCTGTTCGTCAACCAGGCCGAAAGCATGCAAAGCGTCAGCACCTTCCTCGCCACCCAGGGCCTGACCCTCGACAACGTGTTGTTCGACGCCAGCGGCCGCCTCGGCCAGGCCGTGGGCTCCATGGCCCTGCCCACCACGCTGTTCTACCAAGCCGACGGGCGCCTGATCAACAGCCACCTGGGCGAGTTGTCCCAGGCCAGCCTGGCCCGTGCCATGGAACCCTTCGACACCGCCCCTGCCGCCACAAGGAAACCGACATGCCTCGCCTCCGCCACCTGCTGACCCTGCTGCCGCTGACGCTGGCGGCCACCCTGGCCCAGGCCGAAGACTGGCCGGCACCGATCAAACAGATCGAAGCCAAAGGCGCCAAAATCCTCGGCAAGTTCGACGCCCCCAGCGGCCTCACCGGCTACGCCGCGCAATACCAGAACCGCGGCATGGCGCTGTACCTGACCGCCGACGGCAAGAGCGTGATCGCCGGCAACCTGTACGACGCCCAGGGCAATGACCTGAGCAGCGCGCCCCTGGAAAAACTGGTGTACGCGCCGATGGCCAAGGAAGTCTGGGCCAAAATGGAAAAAAGCAGCTGGATCCAGGACGGCGACAAAAACGCCCCGCGCATCGTCTACCTGTTCAGCGACCCCAACTGCCCGTACTGCAACATGTTCTGGGAACAGGCGCGGCCATGGGTAAAAGCCGGCAAGGTGCAGTTGCGCCACATCATGGTCGGCATCATCCGCGAAGACAGCGCCGCCAAGTCGGCCGCCCTGTTCGCCGCCAAGGACCCGCAAAAGGCCCTGGAAGAACATGAAGCCGCCGGCAAGGGCAGCAACTTGCAGGCGCTGGCCAAGATCCCGGCGGACATCGAAGCCAAGCTCGATGCCAATATGAAGTTGATGGATGAGCTGGAACTGTCGGCGACGCCGGCGATTTTCTACCTGGATGACAAGGGCGGCTTGCAGCAACAGCAAGGGGCGCCGTCGCCGGAGAAGTTGGCGAAGATTATGGGGCCGAAGTAAGCGGCGCCTGGTCTGACGCCATCGGGGCATGGGTATCTACGCAACTTTCAGTGAATACGGAATTTATGGCAATTAGGCTTCTGTAGTGAGCGGGCTTGTCGAATCGTCGCACCGCCCGCGCTGGGCTGCGAAGCGGCCCCAATAAGGTCACCGCAGAGTGCCAGAATCAATCGAGGTGAAGGTTTTGGGGCTGCTTCGCAACCCAGCGCGGGGCAAGCCCGCTCACCACAGAGTTATGTGTCAGCCTTTAAGAGTTGTGTAGATACCTATGGCCATCGGGGGCAAGCCCCGATGGCGTCCTGACAGACAGCGAAGATCAGAGCCCTTCCAGCTCCGCCATCAAATCACTCAACCGATCCACCTTCTCCGCACTGATTTCATTGGCCGCCAGCCCCTCGATGTACGCGGCCAACTCCGCCACCGTGCTGCATTCGAACATCGCACGCAGCGGCACATCCCGCTGCAGGGTCTTCTGCACGCGCGAGGCAATCTGCGTGGCCAGCAACGAGTGGCCGCCCAGTTCGAAGAAGTTGTCCTGTACCCCTACCCGTTCGACTTTGAGCACCTCGGCCCAGATCGCGGCCAAGGTGTTTTCCAGTTCGTTGCGCGGCGCCAGGTAGTCCTGGCTGTGCAACTGGCCGATCTCCAGTTCCGGCAGGGCCTTGCGGTCGAGTTTGCCGTTGGCGTTGAGCGGCAGGCGCTCGAGCCATAACCAGTGCAACGGCACCATGTATTCCGGCAGTTCGGCACGCAGGCGTTGCTTGATGCGGTCCAGGCGTTCGCTTGAACTCAGTGCTTCATCGGCCGCCACCAGGTAGCCGACCAGATGCTTGCCGTTGACGCCTTCCTGCACGCCCACTGCCGCGTCGCGCACTTGCGGTTGTTCATGCAGGCGCGCTTCGATTTCACCCAGCTCGATGCGGTAGCCGCGAATCTTCACCTGATGGTCGATACGCCCGACGTACTCCAGCACACCATCGCTGCGCCGCCGTGCCAGGTCGCCGGTGCGGTACAGGCGCTCGCCCGGTGCACCGAACGGGTTGGGCACAAACACCTGGGCGGTGCGCAGCGGATCGCTGACATACCCGCGGCCGACCCCGGTGCCGGCCACGCACAGCTCACCGACCGCCCCCTGGGGCACCAATTCCAGCGCGCCATCCACCACGTACAAACGGTTATTGTCCGTCGGCGTACCAATCGGCAGGTAAGTGCCACGGGTGGACGCCAGGTCCACGCGGAAGAACGCCACATCGTCCGAACATTCCGCCGGGCCGTAGGCGTTGACCAGGCCGATGTTCGGGTAACGCAACAACCACTGGTGCGCCAGCTCCGGCGGCATCGCTTCACCGGTCGGCAGCATCCAGCGCAAACCGTCCAGGCTGATGCGATCCTGGGCCAGCATGCCCTGGATCAGCGACGGCACGCTTTCCAACACCGTGATGCCGTGTGCCTGCACATGGGCCAGCAAGCCCTGCGGATCGTGGGCGATGCTGTTCGGCACGATATCCACCCGTGCGCCGAACAGCGGCGCGGCGAGGAATTGCCACACGGAAATATCGAAGCTTTGCGAGGCGGTCTGGGCGATCACATCCGCTGGCGTCAGGTCCATATACGGCACCTTGCTCAATTGGTTGTTGAGCATGCCGCGCTGTTCGACCATCACGCCTTTGGGCAGGCCGGTGGAGCCCGAGGTGTAGATCACGTAGGCAAGGTTATCCGGGCCGCTGTAGATGCCCGGATTTTCCCCACGGGCAGGCACGTCCTCCCAGACCAGCAACTGGCAGTCGACGCCGTCCAGCAGCTCGATGGCCTGCTCGCGGCACGCTTCGGTGCAGACCAGCAACGGTGTGCGACTCAGGTCGATGATGCGGCTCAGGCGCGGGCGTGGCAGGCCCGGGTCCAACGGCAGGTAACCGGCACCGGCCTTGAAGCTGCCGATGATCATGCCCAGCAGGTCCAGATTACGCTCGGCCAGCAACGCCACCGGTTGGTCCAGGCCGACACCCGCCGCAATCAATGCATGACCCAGGCCGTTACTGCGCCGGTTCAGCTCGTCATAGGTCCATTGCCGGTCCAGGCAACGGGCGGCGATGCGCTGCGGATGCGCGCTCACCTGGGCTTCGAACAACTCGATATAGCTGCGTTCCAGCGGGTAGGCATGTTCGCTCTGGTTGCAGCCGTCCAACAGGAACGCACGTTCCTGTTCGCCCATCAGTGGCAGGTCGGCCATGTCGCCATGGAAGCCCTGCACCAGCGCCAGCAGCAGGCGCTTGAATTCACCCAGCATGCCCTGCACGGTGGTTTCATCGAAGTAACGCTGGTCGTAGGACAGGTGCAGGCCGAGGTCATCCCCCGGATAGCACACGGCGGTCAGCGGGAAATTGGTGTGGGTGCGGCCGGAGTCCGAGGTGGCATTCAGGCTGTGGGCGCGGTCCAGCACCGAGACTTCCACCGGGGCGTTTTCGAACACGAACAGGCTGTCGAACAGCGGCTGGCCCTTGGGCAGTTCGCTGTGTTCCTGGATCGTCACCAGCGGCAGGTATTCGTACTCGCGCAGTTGCATATTGCTGTCGAGCAACGCGTTCAACCACTGGCGTACGCTGCAACGCTGATCGTCCTCGGGCAGCTTCACCCGCAGCGCGATGCTGTTGATAAACAGGCCGACGGTGCGTTGCATCTCGGGCATTTCCACCGGGCGCCCGGCCACGGTGACGCCGAACAGCACGTCACGCTCGCCACTCAAGCGTCGCAGCACCAAGGCCCAGGCCGCCTGGGCAAAGGTGTTGACGGTGAGTTGATGGGCCTGGGCCAGTTCGCGAAGTTGCGCACCGTCACGGGCGTCGAGGCGGGTGTAGCAGTCACCCACCACCATGCCGCCACTGTGGCCGGCATGTTCGCGCAGGAACGGCCGGTCGCTGGGGATCGGCGTGGTGCGCTCGAAACCTTGCAGGTTCTGCTGCCACCACTGGCGTGCTTCGGCCAGGTTCTGGCGTTGCAGCCAGGCGATGTAGTCGCGGTAGCGCGGCGGCGTGGCCAGCTGCGCCTCACGGCCTTCGCCAAGGGCCATGTAGATATCGAAGAAGTCATTCATCAGCAGCGAGCGGCACCAGGCATCGATCAGGATGTGGTGGTTGCTCATCATGAACCAGTAGCGCGCTTCACCGACGCGGATCAGGCGCAGGTGGAACGGCGCCTGGTTGAGCAGATCGAAACCGGCTTCGCGTTCGGCCTTGAGCAGCGCTTGCAGGCGCGGTTCCTGTTCACTTTCCTGGTCGGCACTCCAATCCAGGTACTCGATCGGCGTGCTGCCCGGCTTGTGGATCACTTGCAGCATGTCTTCGCCGACGTTCCAGCAGAACGAGGCGCGCAAGGCTTCGTGGCGAGCGATCACCGCTTGCCAGGCCTGGGCGAAACGCTCGGGGTCCAGAGCGCTGTTGATGCGGTAGCGGTCCTGCATGCAGTAGAGGCCGGTGCCCGGTTCCAGCAGGGTGTGCAGCAGCAGGCCCTCTTGCATCGGGGTCAGCGGGTACACGTCTTCGATGGCGCTGGCCGGTACCGGCAAGCTGTCGAGTTGCGACTGGCTCAAGTGCGCCAGGGGGAAGTCGGACGGCGTGAGGCCGCCGGCGTTGTCCTCCAGGCAATGGGCGACCAACGCTTGCAGTTCGGCCAGGTAGGCCTGCGCCAGGTCCTGGATGGCCTGTGGGTCGTGGCGTTCGCGGCTGAAGGTCCAGCGCAGCACCAGTTCGCCGCCGTACACCTGGCTGTCCACACTCAGTTCGTTGGGCAGCGGCGCATCCGGGTCATGGGCCAGGCCCGCCGATTCGTCCAATGGGTGGAACAGTGCATCGGCGCCGAAGCTTTGGTCGAACTGGCCTAGGTAGTTAAAGGTGATCTGCGCGCTAGGCAAGGCGGCCATGCTCTGTTTGCACAGGTCATCGGCGAGGTAACGCAGCACGCCATAGCCCAACCCTTTATGGGGCACCGCACGCAGTTGTTCCTTGATCGCCTTGATCGAGTCGCCCTGCCCGGTTTGCGGGGTCAGGCGCAGCGGGTAAGCGCTGGTGAACCAGCCAACACTGCGGGTCAGGTCGATGTCGTCGAACAGGCTTTCGCGGCCATGGCCTTCGAGCTGGATCAGCGCCGCCCCGTGCCCGCTCCAGCGGCACAGCACTCGGGCCAGGGCGGTCAGCAGCAGGTCGTTGACCTGGGTGCGGTAGGCGCTCGGCGCCTGTTGCAGCAACTGGCGGGTGTGTTCGGCATCCAGGCGCACGCTGACGGTGTCGGCATCACGGTTGCGCCGCGAACCGTGCGGGTGGGCCACGGGCAATGCTGCGTCAGGGCCGGCCAACCGGTCCTGCCACAGGCTCAGCTCTTCACGCAGGGATTCGCTGCCGGCATACGCCTGCAAGCGCGCGGCCCAATCGCGCAGGGCGCTGGTCTTGGCCGGCAGGCTGACGGACTGGCCGTCGCTGAGCTGGCGGTAAACGTTTTGCAGGTCTTCGAGCAACACGCGCCACGACACACCGTCCACCACCAGGTGATGGATCGCGATCAGCAAGCGTTGCTGGCCTTGGGGGCCATCCACCAGCAAGGCGCGCACCAGCGGGCCGTGCTCCAGGTCGAGGCTGCGCTGGGTGTCGGTGAACAGCGCGGTGCACTGTTGCATGTCGCGCACTTGCGCCTGCATCAGCACGCCGCCTTTGGGTACGGCCAAGTGTTCGGCATGCCATTGCGCATCGCGCCGGGTGAAGCTCAGGCGCAGGGCGTCGTGGTGTTCGAGTACCGCCAGCAGCGCTTGCTCCAGGCGATGAGGCTCGAGCAGTTGCAGCGGCTTGAGCACCAGCGCCTGGTTCCAGTGCTGGCGCGCGGGAATATCGGTGTCAAAGAACCAGTGCTGGATCGGTGTAAGGCCCGAAGCGCCGGTGAGCACGCCTTGCTCGGCGCTGACCTGCTCGGAGCGCGTGGCCACCCCGGCCAGGGTTTGCACGGTCTGGTGCTGGAACAGGTCGCGAGGGCTGAAATGAATCCCCGCCTGCCGCGCGCGGCTGACCACCTGGATCGACAGGATCGAATCGCCGCCCAGTTCAAAGAAGTTATCGTCGAGGCCGACTTGCTGCACGTTCAACACCGCGCACCAGATCGCTGCCAAGGTGCTTTCCAGCTCGTTGCGCGGCGCCACGTACTGTTGCCGATTGGCCTCGGGATCGGGTTGCGGCAGGGCGCGGCGGTCGAGCTTGCCGTTGGCGGTCAGCGGCATGCTGTCGAGTACGATCAGGTGCGCGGGCACCATGTAGTCCGGCAGTTGCGCCTTGAGATGGGCCTTGAGCGCCTCACGCAAGGTGCCGTGGTCGGCGTCGCTGACCAGGTACGCCACCAGTTGCTTGCCACTCGGCGAATCCAGCGCCAGCACCACCGCTTCGCGCACGGCGGCGTGCTCCAGCAGGCGGGTTTCGATCTCGCCCAGTTCGATCCGGAAACCGCGAATCTTCACCTGGTGATCGATACGCCCCAGGTACTCCACCAGGCCATCGGCGCGCTGGCGCACCAGGTCGCCGGTGCGATACAGGCGACCGCCCTGGCGGGCAAACGGGTCGGCGACAAACCGTTCGGCCGTCATCCCCGGACGTTCGTGGTAACCCTGGGCCAGACCGGCGCCGCCCACATACAACTCGCCGGTCGCGCCTTGTGGTACCAAGGCCAGGTCGGCGTCGAGAATATAAGCCACGCGGTCGCCGATGATGCTGCCGATCGGCACACTGCCGGCGCCCTCATCCAGTTGCCGGGGCGCCAGGCTGGCCAGGGGCATCACCACGGTTTCGGTCGGCCCATAGGCATTGAAAAACACCTCGGGCTGGAACGCCGCACGGATACGCTGCAGGTGTTCGCCGGTCAGCGCTTCGCCGCCGGTGATGCACATGCGCACCGGCAAGGTCTGGTGCTGGGTTGCCAGCCACTGCGCCAACTGGCTGCCGTAGCTCGGGGTAAAACCGAGGATGTTGATGCCATGGGTACGGATCAGCCCGCAAATTTCCTCGGCATCCCACTGGCCCTGGGCGCGCAGGACCACCTGGGCACCGCTGAGCAGCGGCACCAGCAAACGCTCGGTGGCGGCGTCGAAGTTGATCGAATAGAAATGCAGCTCGCAATCGTCCGGGCGCATGCCGAAGCGCTCGATCACGGCCTGGCAATGCATGGCGATTTCACCGTGGGACACCACCACACCCTTGGGTTTACCGGTGGAACCGGAGGTGTAGATCAGGTAGGCCTGATGTTGCGGCAAACTGATAAACGGCAGCTCGCCGGCCGGGTAATTGGCCAGCACCGGCAAGTCATCTTCCAGGCACCAGCAGGCCACGCTCGCCGGCAATTCGCCAAGGGCGTCGAACATCGCCGCATCGCTGAGCAACAGGCCGATGCCGCTGTCTTCGATCATGTAATGCAGACGGTCCAGCGGGTATTCCGGGTCCAGCGGCACATAGGCGCCACCGGCCTTGAGGATCGCCAGCAGGCCGATGACCATTTCCAGCGAGCGCGGCAGCGCCAGGCCGACCCGCACCTGCGGGCCCACGCCGCGCTCGCGCAGCATCCAGGCCAGGCGGTTGGCGCGGGCGTCGAGTTCAGCGTAGGTGAGGGTCACACCGGCAAAGGTCAGCGCCGGGGCATCGCCACGCTTGAGCGCCTGCTGGCTGAACAGTTGCTGGAGGCACTGGTCGAGACGATGCTCGCCCGCCTCCACTCCCAGGCTGTCCTGCAACGCGCGTTGCTCGGTGGCGCTCAGCAACGGCAGTTCGCTGAGGCGTTGTTGCGGGTTGGCGATCAACGCTTCGAGCAGGTTGCGCCAATGCTCGGCCATGCGCGCGATGCGCGGTTCATCGAACAAATCGGTGCTGTAGGTCAGGCAGCAACCCAGGCGGTGGTCGAGGTCGGTGACTTCCAGGTTGAGGTCGAACTTGGTCGCGCGAGCATCGTTGGCCAGGTATTCGACGGTCATGCCAGCCAGTTGGCGGCGCTGCTGGAATTCCCAGCGCTGCACGTTGCACATCACCTGGAACAACGGGTTGTACGCCGCGCTGCGTGGCGGTTGCAGGGCCTCCACCAGATGGTCGAACGGCAGGTCCTGATGGGACTGGCCTTCGATCACGGTGTGACGGACCTGCTCGAACAGCTCGGCAACACTCATCTGCCCCGTGAGCTGGCAACGCAGCACCTGGGTGTTGAGGAACGCGCCGATCAGCCCTTCGCTTTCCGGGCGAATGCGGTTGGCCACCGGCGCGCCGATACGCAGGTCGGTCTGGCCGCTGTAGCGGTAGAGCAGCACGGCCAGGGTGGCGGTCATGGTCATGAACAGGGTCAGGCCACGTTCGGCGTTGAAGGCACGCACACGGGCGGCCAGATCGTCGCTGAGGTCGAAGCGGTACAGCTCGCCCCGGTGACTTTGCACCGGTGGCCGTGGGCGGTCGCCGGGCAATTCGAGCAGTGGGTGTTCGTTGCCCAGTTGCGCGGTCCAGTAGTCCAATTGGCGTTGGCGTTCGCCGGACTCCAGCCACTGGCGTTGCCACACGCTGTAGTCCAGGTACTGCACAGGCAACGGTGCCAGCGGCGACAGGCGCTCATCGATAAAGGCTTCGTACAGCGCGCTGAGTTCACGGGCAAAAATGTCCATGGCCCAGCCTTCGGTGACGATATGGTGCAGGGTCAGCACCAGGTAGTGTTCCTGCTCACCGGCCTTGACCAGGCAGGCGCGCAGCAGCGGCCCGGTTTCCAGGTTGAACGGCGTGTGAGCTTCAACATCGGCCAGTTGCTGCAGACGCTGCTCACGTGCGCATTCGTCCAGTGCAGACATATCCTGCCAATCCATGCGCAGGCCGGTCTGCGCCGAGACCTTTTGACAAGCCACGCCGTCGACACTCGGGAAGGTGGTGCGCAAGGTTTCGTGGCGCATGATCAAGGCCTGCAACGCCGCCTCGAAACGCCCCACATCCAGCACGCCACGCAGGCGCGCCATGCCGCCGACGTTGTAGGCCGGGCTGTCCGGTTCCATCTGCCAGAGGAACCACATGCGCTGCTGGGAATACGACAACGGCACCGGCAGGCTGCGGTCGACGGTGGCGATTGCGGTTTGCTGGTTGCGTTGGCCGCTGGCCTGGATCAGGCCGACTTGCTCGGCAAAAGCGCCCAGTTCGCTGGCTTCGAACAAGGTGCGCAACGGCAGCTCGACGTCGCAGGCCTGGCGGGTGCGGGAGATGATTTGCGTGGCCAGCAACGAGTGGCCGCCGAGGGCGAAAAAGTCATCGCGCAGGCCGATTTGCGGCAGGCCGAGCACCTCGCGCCAGATCGCTGCAATCTGCTGCTGCAACGGTGTTTCGGGTTCGATGTGTTCGCGGGTTTGCCACACCGGCGCTGGCAATGCGCGACGGTCGAGCTTGCCGCTGGGGCTCAGCGGCATCGCGTCCAGGCGCATCAGTTGCGCGGGCACCATGTACTCCGGCAGCTCGGCGGCCAGGGCCGCTTTGACGTCCTGTTCGTCGAGGGCGGCATGGGCGGTGTAGTAACCGATCAACTGCGCGTCACGCACCAGCACCACGGCCTGGGCGACACCGTCCAGGGCCAGCAGGCGCGCTTCGATTTCTTCCGGTTCCACCCGGAAGCCGCGCAGCTTGACCTGCTGATCGAGACGACCGAGGTATTCAAGCACGCCATCCACGCTCCAGCGTGCGCGGTCACCGCTGCGATACAAGCGTGCGCCCGCCTCGCCCAACGGGTCGGCGACAAAGCGCTCAGCGGTCAAACCGGCACGCCCAAGGTAACCGCGCGCCAGGCCGATACCGCCAATACACAGCTCACCCGGCACACCAGCCGGCAACGGGTTGAGCTGCTCGTCCAGCACGCGGCAGATCACATTGCCCAGCGGCCGGCCAATCGGCGAGCGCTCGCCATCCTCGGCGCGGCACTGCCAGTGGGTGACGTTGATCGCGGTCTCGGTCGGGCCATAGCGGTTGTGCAATTGCACCGCCGGCAACTGCGCCAATACGCGATTGCGCAACTCAGCAGGCAAGGCTTCGCCACCGGAGAACAGGCGACGCAGGCTGGTGCACTCGGGCACCAGCGGTTCGTCGATAAACAGCTGCAACAGCGGCGGCACAAAGTGCAGCGTGGTCACGCCGTGCGCCTGCACCAACTGCGCGATGCGGTGCGGATCGCGGTGCTCGCCAGGACCGGCCAGCACCAGACGGCAGCCGGTGATCAGCGGCCAGAAGCATTCCCACACCGACACGTCGAAACTGATCGGTGCCTTTTGCATCAGCACGTCGCTGTCATTGAGTTGATAGGTGGCCTGCATCCACTGCAAGCGCTCGGCCAGGGCCGCATGGGTATTGCCCACGCCCTTGGGCTGGCCGGTGGAGCCGGAGGTGTAGATCACATAGGCGAGGTTGTCGCCATCGAGGTGCAGGCCGGGCGGCTGGGTCGGCCAGCTGTCGAGGTGCAGGCTGTCCATGGCAATCACGCACACGCCTTCGGCACTCGGCACGCGGTCCAGCAATGCGGTCTGGGTCAACAGCAGGTGCACGCCGCTGTCCTTGAGCATGTAGGCCAGGCGCTCGGCGGGGTAATCCGGGTCCAGCGGCACATAGGCGCCACCGGCCTTGATGATCGCCAGCAGGCCCACCAGCAACTGCGGCGAACGCTCGGCGGCGATGGCTACGCACACGTCCGGGCCGACGCCTTTGTCGCGCAGGTAATGGGCCAGGCGGTTGGCCTGGGTGTGCAGTTGGGCGAAGGTCAGGCTGCCGTCCTGCCAAACCAGCGCGGTGTTGTCCGAGGTGTGCTGGTTGAGCAGTTCGGGCAGCCATTGTTGAGCGGGTGCGCACGGCGCCTGGCACCACGTTTGCTGTTCATCCTGCTGCATCAGCTGGATGTCGCCGAGGGCTTGCTGCGGTTGCTCACAGACCGCTTGCAACAGGTGGATGAAGTGCTCGGCCAGGCGCTGGATCGTCGCGCTGTCGAACAGTTCATCGGCGTAGTCGAAGGACAGGCTCAGGCGCCCGTTGCGGTCTTCTTCGCTGTGCAGCTGCAGGTCGAACTTGGCTTCGCGGCTGTGCCAGGGCAGCTCGTCGGCGAGCATGCCCGGCAGGCGGCGCAAGGCGCTGAGGTCACGTTGCTGGTGGTTGAACATGACCTGGAACAGGCCTTGTTCGCGGGCTTGCGGGAAGGCTTCCAGCAGTTGCTCGAAGGGCAGGTCCTGATGGGCCTGAGCGCCCAGTGCAGTCTGGCGGGTGGCGGCCAACAGCTGATTGAACGGCAGGCGCCCGTCCAGCTCGGCACGCAGCACCAGGGTGTTGATAAAGAAGCCGATCAGGCCCTGGGTTTCCTGGCGCGGGCGGTTGGCGTTGGGCACGCCGATGCGGATATCGCGCTGGCCGCTGTAGCGGTAGAGCAAGGTCTGGAACGCCGCCAGCAACAGCATGAACGGCGTGGACTCGTGGGCCTGGGCGGTCTGGCGAATCGCCTCGCTGAGGCTGACACTCAGGCGCACACTATGGCGCGACGCACTGTGGCGTTGCCGGGCCGCACGCGGGTGGTCGGTGGCCAGGCTCAGGGTCGGGTGCTCGTCCCCCAGTTGCGCTTTCCAGTACGCCAGTTGGCGCTGGCCTTCACCGTCGGCCAGCCATTGGCGCTGCCAGCTGCCGTAGTCAGCGTACTGCAAGGCCAGTGGCGGCAACGCCAGGGTCTGGCCCTGGCTTGCGGCGGCGTACAGGCGCGAGAACTCGTCGATGAGGATATTCAACGACCAGCCATCGGCGATGATGTGGTGCAGGGTCACCAGCAACTGGTGATCGTCTTCGTCCAGGCGCACCAGGGTCACCCACAGCAGCGGGCCTTTTTCCAGGTCGAACAGGGTGCGGGCTTCGTCCTCACGGATCTGTTGTGCGCGGGCTTCACGCTCGGCGACAGGCAAGTCGCTGAGATCGATAACCTGCAGGTCGAAATCACTATTGGCCTCCACACGCTGGAAGCCCTGCCCATCGCGCTCATAGAAGCGGGTGCGCAGGGCTTCGTGGCGCTGGATCAGGTGCTGGAAGCTCGAGCGCAGCGCGTCTTCATCCAGTTCGCCACGCAAACGCAAGGCGCCGGGGATGGTGTAGGCGCTGCTCTGCGGGTCCAGTTGCCAGGTGATCCACAGGCGGTTCTGGGCCAGGGATTGGGGCAGTTCGTCCTGGCGCGACAACGGGCGGATCGCACCTTGGGCAATGCCGCCGTCCTGTTGCAGTTGCGCCACGCCGGCGGCGAACCCGGACAACGTCGGCGCCTCGAACAGCAGGCGCAGGTTCAACTCCAGGCCGAGGGTTTCCCGCAGGCGCGCGACCACTTGGGTGGCGGTAATGGAGTTGCCGCCGAGCAGGAAGAAGTGGTCGTCGGCCGCCACCGTGGCGACCTGCAACTGCTCGCACCAGATCGCGGCGATGCGGCTTTGCAGTTCGGATTCCAGCGCAACAGCGCTCGCCTGGGCGTGCAGATCGGGGAACTGCGCGTAGCAGTCGAGGCTGTCGTCGGCCTGCCGAAGCGCGCACGCTGCACGCTGCACCTTGCCGCTGGAGGTCTTGGGCAGGCCGCCGGGGTTGAGCAATACCACCACGCACGGCGCCTCTTGATAGGCCTCGGCCACGGCTTGGCGGATGGCTTTGATCAGCGCTTCAGGCGGCAGGATCTTCTGCACGCTGCGACTGATTTCCGCGGCGATGCCGATGCCTTCCAGGCCTTTGTCATTCACCGCAAACGCCGCGACCCGGCCCTTGCGCACCACTTCCACTTCACGCTCGATGGTCTGTTCGATGTCCTGGGGGTACAGGTTATGACCGCGCACGATCAGCAGGTCTTTCAGGCGACCGGTGATGTACACCTCGCCCTCGCGGATAAAGCCCAGGTCACCGGTGCGCAGCCAGGTACGGCCGGCATGCTGCACGAAGGTCTTGGCGCTGGCCTCCGGGTTGCGCCAGTAGCCGTGGGCGATGCTCGGGCCGCTGGCCCAGAGTTCGCCGACGCAGTTGTCGGCCAGCTCGCTCAGTGTGTGCGGGTCGGCGATCAGCACCGCGTGTTCCGGCTGGGAGGTGCCGCAACTCATGATCGCACTGCCCTGCCCCGGCTCGGCGCGGTTGGCGGCCAGGGCCTGCTCGTCGACGCGCAGCGCCGGGATGCCATGGCCACGCCGGCCGCCGGCGACAAACAGGGTGGCTTCGGCCAGGCCGTAGGAGGCGAAGAAACTATCCGAGGTAAACCCGCAGGCGGTGAACTTCTCGGCGAAGCGCTCGAGGGTGTCGAGGCGGATCGGTTCGGAGCCGGAATAGGCCACGCGCCAGTTGCTCAAGTCCAGGCGTTCCAGGGCCGACTCACTGACCCGCTCGCTGCACAGGCGGTAGGCGAAATCCGGCCCGCCGCTGATGGTGCCGCGGTATTCGCTGATCGCTTCGAGCCAGCGCAGCGGCCGGCCGAGGAAATAGGCCGGCGACATCAATACGCACGGCACGCCGCTGAAAATCGGTTGCAGCAGGCCACCGATCAGGCCCATGTCGTGGTACAGCGGCAGCCAGCTGACGATCACGTCGTCAGGGTTCAGGTCGATGCCAAAGCCGCGCCGGATCAGCACTTCGTTGGCCACCAGGTTGCCGTGGCTGACTTGCACGCCCTTGGGCAACGCGGTGGAGCCGGAGGTGTATTGCAGGAAGGCGATGTCGTCGGGGTGCAGGTCGGGGGCGCTCCAGGCGCTGGCGATCTGTGCGTCGAGGGTGTCGACACTCAGCACCGGCGGCGCGTTTTCGATCTGCGCGAGGCCATCAGCCAGGCTGGCGATGGTCAGCAACAGGCGCGGTTCGGCGTCACCGATAATCGACAGCAAACGCTCCTGGTGATGACGGCGGGTGGACTCCGGCGGGTAGGCCGGCACCGCGATCACTCCGGCGTACAGGCAGCCGAAGAACGCCGCGACGTAGTCCGGGCCACTGGGGAACAGCAGCACCGCACGGTCGCCCTGTGCCGCATTGGCCTGGAGGGCGGCGGCGATGGTGCGGGCGCGTTGGTCCAGGTCACGGTAACTGAGTACCACGTTGTGCTCGGCCAACTCGGCGAGGAAGCGCAGGGCGACCTGGTCCGGGGCCTGGGCGGCGCGACGTTGAAGGGACTCGACCAGGGTGCGGGGAAGTTCGAAGGCGTCCATCATGGGGTTCCTGCCTGAAATCGGCTTACGGGAAATTCGGGAATGGGAGAGCGATCAGCCGGCGGCCAGTTGCCGCGCCGCGCCAATGCGCCAGCGGGCCAGGTGTTCGTCGGCATAGCGCCGCACGCAGCGCAATACGGCGCTTTCGTGCTGGATAAGGAAGAAGTGGTGGCCGTCGAACATGTCCAGGGAAAAACCGCTGGCGGCATCGAGCTGCCAGTCGAGCAACTGGTCGGCGCGCACGCTGTCCTGCTTGCCGCCGAACACATGGATCGGCAGGTCCAGCGGCTTGCGCTCGCCGTAGGTGAAGCTGCCGCACAGCAGGAAGTCGGCACGCAGGATCGGCAGCATCAACTGCATCAGCTCGGGATTGGCCAGGGCTTCTTCGGCGGTGCCTTGCAGTTCGCGCAGGCGGGCGATCAGTTGCGCGTCGGTCTTTTCGATGGCGTATTCGCTGACATCGCGGCGGGCCGGGCCGGCCGTGCCGGAGGCGAACAGCGCCAGCGGCGCAGGGACATTTCGTGCGTTTAACGCGTGGGCCAATTCAAAGGCCAGCAGGCCGCCGAGACTATGGCCGAACAATGCATAAGGGCCGCTCAAGTCGCGACTGATTTCCTCCGCGAGCTGCGCCGCCAAGGCCTTGATATCGCGCTGCAGGGGCTCGTCCATGCGCATGCCCCGCCCAGGCAGTTCCAGCGGACACACCTGCAACCACTCCGGCAACGTGCGGCGCCAACGTGCGTAAACCATGGCGCTGGCGCCCGAATAGGGCAGGCAGAACAGGCGCAGTCGAGTCGGCGTAGTCATCCAGCGACGACTCCAAACTGAAACACGCTGTGTGCACGATAAAAACCCATGTCGTCCTCCTGCGGGTGCTGATCCTTGGCCGCTTGACTAGCGACCCTGTCACCCAGAAGAACGGACGGCACCGGCAAATAATTAGTCGCCGGGTACCTGCGAGACGTGGTTCACACCAAACAAGAAAGCATAAGATTAGTTCGCCTTCTCATTTGACAATCATTATCATTCAGCATAATTTGTTGCCCGATGTGTAGGAGGCCTCAGCAAGGACGCCCTCCCCTAACCTCTTTTGCGACAAGGTGATTTCCATGACGGAACAAGTATCCACAGGCAGGTGCGACTCACCGCTTCTCCAGGCATTTGTCGACAATCGACTGATTCTGGTGAAGATTGCGGCACGTATTACCGGGTGCCGCTCCCGCGCCGAGGATGTAGTGCAGGATGCCTACTTCCGCCTGCAATCGGCGCCGACGATCACGTCATCGTTCAAGGCCCAACTGAGTTATCTGTTCCAGATCGTGCGCAACCTGGCGATCGATCACTACCGCAAGCAGGCCCTGGAACTCAAATATTCCGGGACGGAAGAGGAAGGCTTGAATGTGGTCATTCACGGCGCTTCACCGGAAACCTCCCACATCAATTTCAACACCCTGGAAAACATCGCCGACGCCCTGACGGAGTTGCCCCAGCGCACCCGCTACGCGTTCGAGATGTACCGCCTGCACGGTGTGCCGCAAAAGGACATTGCCAAGGAACTGGGGGTTTCACCGACGTTGGTGAACTTCATGATTCGCGATGCGCTGGTGCACTGCCGCAAGGTGTCCGGCAACCATAGCGATACGTTTGCACGGCGGGTGTGATTGAGGTGAAAGGGCTTGTTGTGGTGAGCGGGCAAGCCCTAATGCCAGTCAGTTAAGCGTACATCGCCTCCTGTAGGAGCGAGCTTGCTCGCGAAAAACGTCAACGATAACGCGTGCTTCCTGAATGAACGCGGCGCCTGTGAGTTTTTCGCGAGCAAGCTCGCTCCTACAAAAAGCCTTAACTGACTGGCATTAGGGCTTGCCCCGCTCACCACAACCAAAACCCGAACCACAGCCGCACTCATCCGAGCCAAGATCAGGGCACAGGCATCACATCAATACGATACGGCTCGAAAATCTTCAGCATCTCGCCGCTGTCGCGCAAGCGCTTGAGCAACGCCGAAAACGCCTCGCCCGTGATCGGCGCCTTGGGCCGCAGCAACGCGTAGTGGTGATAGACCTGGTCGATGCGCTCCGAGACCAGGAACTGCCCGGCCATATCCGCATTGCGCACCATGAAGTCACTCAGGTACGAACGGGTTACCAAGGCGATGTCCGCACGCCCGCGCGCAACCATCAGCAGGTTGCTGTCATGGGAATAGGTCAAGGTGGCGTTGAAGTGCTCGGCCAAGTACTTGGGGTCGGGGTTGAAGTTGGCAAAGGCGTAGTGATAGCCGCTGAACACCGCCAGGCGTTTCCCGGCAAGGTCGGCGAAATAGTCCTGGCCTCGACCGGGCTCACGCTGAGCGACGAAGATTTCCGCATCTTCCAGGCCCATGTCGATGCTGGTGTGGGCGACCTTCTGCCAGCCCCAATCGGGATTTTCGAAGATGGCCATGTCGATACGGCCTTGCTCGAAATCGCGAAAACGCCGGGGGATGGAGGTCGGTACCAGCACAAACTGGTAGTCGGTCTGCGAGGCGTTCAGGGCCTCCACCAGTTGCGGCAACAGACCGGTGTCGGCGCCCTGCTCCGGGCGCACGGTGTAGGGCGGAAAATGCGCCGCGCCGATGCGCACCAATTGCGCAGCCGAAGCCGGCAACCACGCTGCGGTGCCGAGTGCCCATAAAGTAAGTCCTGCAGCCAACCGCCATGGCGAAAACATCAAGGCACACACCGTTCAATACATCGATGTCGATAAGCTAGGCGTTTTTGTCCAGCTAGACAACTTTCCACCGGCAAATTAATAGCTTGCGCCTCAATCGGCCTTCAAAACCATCAACAAGGCTTCTTCGGCCAATTGCTCCAGGGTCAGGTTGCCCTCGGCGCGAAACCAGGTGGTGGTCCAGGACAAGGCTCCGGTGAGGAAGCGTCGCGCAATAAACACATCGCCCTTGATGTAACCCGCCGCCTTGGCCTCGCCCAGCACCTGCAGCCAGATGTCTTCGTACACATCGCGCAACGCCAGCACCTGGGCCTGGGCGTCGGCCGAGAGCGAACGCCATTCATACACCAGCACCGCCATGGCCTCGCCGCTGCCGCCCATGATCGACTGCAATTCGCAGCGAATCAGCGCCAGCACACGGTCGCGTACGTTGCTCGCCTCCTCGAGCGAGGCGCGCATCAAGGCGGTGTTGTAGTGGATGGTTTCCTCCATCACCGCGCGCAGGATCTCGTCCTTGCTCTTGAAGTGATGAAAGATGCTGCCGGACTGGATGCCCACGGCACTGGCCAGGTCGCGCACGGTGGTGCGTTCAAAGCCCTTGTTGCGAAACAGGTGCGCCGCGGTTTGCAGCAACTTGCCCCGGGCACTGTCGGGGTCGGTCAATTGGCCGCCGTCGACCATGGTGCGCATCACCCGCAGGGCTTTGTGCTCATCCATGCTGCTCTCCTCTACTTCTACTGACGTCTTGGCCGGCAATTTAGGCCGTGCCAGTCACCCAAGCAAGCGCTTGGGCAAAACTTGTGACCGGAGTTTACAAACCAAGCGCTTGCTTGGTAGTCTCGTTGCCAGCCATTCGAGGAAGGATTTCTCATGAGCAAGACGGTTCGTATCGGCTGCGCCAGCGCCTTCTGGGGTGACACCTGCAGCGCCGCCGCGCAGTTGGTGCACGGCGGCAAGCTGAACTACCTGGTGTTCGACTACCTGGCGGAAGTCACGATGTCGATCCTCGCCGGTGCACGGATGAAAGATCCCCAGGCCGGCTACGCCACGGATTTCGTCGAGGTGCTCACACCGCTGCTGGCCGAGATCCAGCGCCAGGGCATCCGCGTGATCAGCAATGCCGGCGGCATCCACCCCCAGGCCTGCGCCGCCGCCCTGCAAGCTGCCTGCGATAAAGCCCAGGTGCCGTTGAAAATCGCCGTGCTGCTGGGCGATGACCTGCACCCCCGGCTCAAGCACCTGCACGGCATCACCGACATGTTCAACGGCGCGCCGCTGCCGCCCCTGTGCGTATCGGCCAATGCCTACCTCGGCGCACCGGGCATTGCCCAGGCGCTGCAACTGGGCGCGGACATCGTCATCACCGGCCGGGTGGTCGACAGCGCGGTGGTCAGCGCGGCGCTGGTGCATGAGTTCGGTTGGTCGTGGCAGGACTATGACCGCCTGGCCCAGGCCGCGCTGGCCGGGCATATCATTGAATGCGGCGCGCAGTGTACCGGTGGCAACTTCACAGACTGGCGCGACGTGCCCGACTACGAGCACATCGGCTTCCCCATCGTCGAAGTCAATGCCGATGGCCAGTTCACGGTCAATAAAGTCGAGGGCAGCGGCGGCCTGATCAGCGAACTGAGCGTGGCCGAACAACTGCTGTATGAAATCGGCGACCCTCACGCGTATCTGCTGCCCGATGTGATCTGCGATTTCAGCCAGGTGAAGCTGCAGCAGCAAGGCAAAAACTGCGTACGCCTGCACGGCGCCAAGGGGTTGCCGCCGACGCACCAGTACAAGGTCAGCGCCACTTACCCGGAGGGCTTTCGCTGCACCGCCAGTTGCCTGATCGCCGGGATCGATGCGGTGGCCAAGGCCGAGCGGGTCAGCCAGGCGATCATCAACAAGACCTCGGAACTGTTCAGCCAGCGCGGCTGGGCGCCCTACACCGACGTAAATATCGAACTGCTGGGCAGCGAAGCGACGTATGGCCCCCGCGCCCTGCGCCACGACTGCCGCGAGGTGGTGGTCAAGCTGGCGGTGCGCCACCCGAGCAAGCCGGCGCTGGTGCTGTTCGCCCGCGAGATCGCCCAGGCGGCCACGGGCATGGCGCCGGGGCTGACCGGGATTGTCGGCGGGCGGCCGACGGTGTACCCGCTGATCCGCTTGTTCTCGTTCCTGATCGATAAGGCCGCCTGCGAGGTGGTAGTCGACTTCCAGGGCCAACGCCACGTCTGCACGCTGCCCGTCGCCGACGCCCCCCTCATGCCTGCCGCGCCGATGGATCCACCCCAGCCCCAAGGCCGCGCCGACGCCAGCGTGGCGCTGGTGAAACTCGCCGTGGCGCGCTCCGGCGACAAGGGCAACCACAGCAATATCGGGGTTATCGCCCGCGCCCCCGAGTACCTGCCGTGGATTGCCGAAGCGCTGACGCCGGAAGTGCTCGTCGACTGGATGGGCCACGTGCTCGACCCCGTGCACGGCCGCGTCGAACGCTGGTATTTGCCCGGCAGCCACAGCCTCAATTTCCTGCTGGAAAACGCCCTGGGCGGCGGCGGCATCGCCAGCCTGCGCATCGACCCCCAGGGCAAGGCCTTCGCCCAGCAGCTGTTGGAAATCCCCATCGCCGTGCCGCAACACATCGCCGATCAACTCACATAAAGGAGCGTCGCCGTGGCCTTCGACTCGACCTTCAAAGCCGGCCTGTTCCAGGGTCACACCGTGATCGTCAGCGGCCGCGACACAAGGCGGAGCAATAAACCATGCCGCTGATTGACAGCCTGATCGATCCCCACAGCCCGCAGTTCGCCCAGAACCGCGCCGCCATGCTGGCAGGCATCCAACACCTGCGCCAGTTGGAACAGACCCTGCTGAGCAAGGCCGAGGAGGCCAGGCCCAAGTTCGAAAAACGTGGCCAACTGCTGCCCCGCGAGCGCCTCAACCTGCTGCTGGACCCTGGCGCGCCGTTCCTGGAACTGGCGAGCCTGGCCGGTTACAAGCTGCATGATGACAAGGACGGCAGCGCCGCCGGCGGTGGGCTGATCGCCGGCATCGGCTACGTCAGCGGCGTGCGCATGCTGGTGGTGGCCAATAACAGCGCGATCAAGGGCGGCACCGTTTCGCCCTCCGGCCTGAAAAAATCCCTGCGCCTGCAACAGATCGCCATGGACAACAAACTGCCGGTGGTGACCCTCGCCGAAAGCGGTGGCGCCAACCTCAACTATGCCGCGGAGATTTTCATCGAAGGCGCGCGCAGCTTTGCCAACCAGGCGCGCATGTCCGCCATGGGCTTGCCGCAGATCACCGTGGTGCACGGCTCGGCCACGGCGGGTGGCGCGTACCAGCCAGGGCTGTCGGATTACGTGGTGGTGGTGCGCGGCAAGGCCAAGCTGTTCCTTGCCGGCCCGCCGCTGCTCAAGGCGGCGACCGGTGAAGTCGCCACCGATGAAGAATTGGGCGGCGCCGAAATGCATGCACAGATCGCCGGCACTGCCGAATACCTGGCGGAAAATGACGCCGATGGCGTGCGCATCGTGCGTGAAATCGTCAGCCTGTTGCCCTGGGATGAGCGCCTGCCGTTGACGCCCAAACGCACTTACGCCGAGCCGCTGTACCCCATCGACGACCTGCTGGGGCTGATCCCCGCTGACCCGAAAAAGCCCTACGACGTGCGCGAAATCCTCGCGCGCCTGGCCGACGGTTCGCAGTTCCTCGAGTTCAAGGCAGCGTTCGACGCCCATACCGTCTGCGGCCATCTGCACATCCAGGGCCGCGCGGTCGGCGTGATCGGCAACAACGGCCCGATCACGCCCAAGGGCGCGAGCAAGGCGGCGCAGTTTATCCAGCTGTGTGACCAGAGCCGCACACCGCTGCTGTTCCTGCACAACACCACCGGCTTCATGGTGGGTACCGAAGCGGAGCAGCAAGGGGTGATCAAGCATGGCGCGAAGATGATCCAGGCGGTGGCCAACGCACGGGTGCCTAAACTCACGGTGGTGGTCGGTGGCTCCTACGGCGCCGGCAACTATGCAATGTGCGGTCGCGGCCTGGACCCGCGTTTTATCTTCGCCTGGCCCAACAGCCGCACGGCGGTGATGGGCGGAGCCCAGGCGGGCAAGGTGCTGCGGATCGTCACCGAGGCCAAGCAGTTGAAGGACGGCCTGGTGCCGGATCCCAAGGTGCTGGACATGCTCGAACAGGTCACCGCGCAAAAACTCGACAGCCAGTCCACCGCCCTCTATGGCAGCGCGAACCTGTGGGATGACGGGCTGATAGACCCACGGGATACCCGTACCTTACTCGGCTTTCTGCTGGACATCTGTCACGAGGCCGAGGTCCGCGAGTTGCAGCCCAACAGCTTCGGCATCGCGCGCTTCTAACCGGAGAACAAGAACAATGATCTTCACCCAGGAACACCATGAACTGCGCCGCACCGTCCGTGCCTTCGTCGACCGCGAGATCAACCCCCATGTGGACGCATGGGAAAAGGCCGGGCGCTTCCCCATCCACGACATCTTCCGCAAGGCCGGCGACCTCGGCTTGCTGGGCATTTCCAAACCGGAACAATTCGGCGGTATGGGCCTGGACTACAGCTACTCGATCGTCGCCGCCGAAGAGTTCGGCACCATCCGCTGCGGCGGCATCCCCATGTCCATCGGCGTGCAGACCGATATGTGCACCCCCGCCCTCGCCCGCTTCGGTTCCGATGAATTGCGCGACGAATTCCTGCGCCCGGCCATCAGCGGCGAGCAGGTCGGTTGCATCGGCGTCTCGGAAACCGGCGCCGGCTCCGACGTGGCCGGGTTGAAAACCCATGCGCGCAAGGACGGCGACGACTATGTGATCAACGGCAGCAAAATGTGGATCACCAACTCGCCCAGCGCCGACTTTATCTGCCTGTTGGCCAACACCTCCAATGACAAGCCGCATATCAACAAGTCGCTGATCATGGTGCCGATGAACACCCCAGGGATCAGCGTCAGCCCGCCCCTGGAAAAACTCGGCATGCACAGCTCCGAGACCGCCCAGGTGTTCTTCGACGGCGTGCGCGTACCCCAGCGCAATCGCATCGGCCATGAAGGCGCGGGTTTCATGATGCAGATGCTGCAGTTCCAGGAGGAACGCCTGTTTGGCGCGGCCAATATGATCAAGGGCCTGGAGTACTGCATCGACAGTACCGTCGAGTACTGCAAGGAACGCCAGACCTTCGGCAAGGCGCTGATCGACAACCAGGTGATTCACTTTCGCCTGGCCGAACTGGCCACCGAAATCGAATGCCTGCGCGCACTGGTCTACCAGGCCACCGAACAGTACATCAAGGGCCAGGACGTGACCCGCCTGGCCTCCATGGCCAAGCTCAAGGCCGGGCGCCTTGGCCGCGAAGTCAGCGACAGTTGCCTGCAGTACTGGGGCGGCATGGGATTCATGTGGGACAACCCGGTGGCCCGCGCTTATCGCGATGTGCGCCTGGTGTCGATTGGCGGCGGTGCCGATGAAATCATGCTGGGCATCATCTGCAAGTTGATGGGCACTTTGCCGGGGAAAAAGCCATGAATACCCTGCTGCTCGAACCCCACAACGGCGTGTTGCACATCACCCTCAACCGGCCCGAATGCCGCAATGCCATGAGCCTGGAAATGGTCAACGAACTGCGCGCGGTGCTGGCCGGGTTGGACAGCCAGGTGCGCGCCGTGGTGATCAGCGGCGCAGGCGGGCATTTTTGCGCCGGTGCCGATGTGAAGGACCTGGTCAGCGCCGGCGATCAATTGCAGGCCCTGAACCGGGCCTTCGGCACGTTGCTGCAAGCGGTGGAAGCCGTGTCGCAAGTGGTCATCGTGGTGCTGCAAGGCGCGGTGCTGGGCGGCGGGTTTGGCCTGGCCTGCGTGAGTGACATCGCGATTGCCGATCACCAGGCGCAGTTCGGTTTGCCGGAGACCAGCCTGGGGTTGCTGCCGGCACAGATTGCGCCGTTTGTGGTCAAGCGTATCGGCCTGACCCAGGCGCGGCGACTGGCGCTGACGGCGGCGCGGTTCGATGGGTTGGAAGCTCAACGGCTGGGGCTGGTGCACTTCACCGAGACCGACCCGCAGGCGTTGGCGGAGCGTCTGGATGAGGTGCTGGGGCAGGTGCTGCGCTGCGCGCCGGGCGCCAACGCGCGTACCAAGGCGCTGTTGCTGGCCAGCGTGGAGCAGCCCTTGGGGCCGCTGCTGGACCAGGCGGCGCAGTGGTTTGCCGAGGCGGTGACCAGTGCGGAAGGGATTGAGGGGACGCAGGCGTTTGTGCAGAAGAGAAAGCCTCGGTGGTGCAAGTGACGCCCGCTGAGCATGGGTATCTACACAATTTTCTGTGGTCTGTGGCGAGGGCGCTTGCCCCCGTGGCGGCCTTCGGGCCGACCATGTCGTTGGCTTTGAGCGCGTACATATCCGTTGCTGCGGTCACGGCCGCTATGGGTTCCGCCCTTACGGCGGGTCACTTTGGAAAAGCCCCAAAGTAACCAAAAGGCTCTTGCCCCACCACTCGGTACCTCGCCTAGGCTCGGTATGCCCGAACGAAGGCTTGAATCCGTGGGCCGCCGTCATGGGCCATCCTTGGCCCAGGACGGCTAACCCGGCGTCCTGCCGGGTTACCCACGGATTCAAGCCTGCGTTCGGCCAGCGTGGTTAACGGGGCGCCTGAGATCAAGATCAAAAGCCAGAGCCAGATCAAAAGATTGCTGACTTCGCCAGCGGTTAAGGAAGTAGAAGCCACACCGCGTACGCTTCAATGATCAGGTCGGCTTTAAGGCCGCCTCGTCTTGTTTTTGATTTGGGATCGCCCCGTCAAACACGCTGGCCGAACGCAGGCTTTGGAGCGTGGGTAACCCGGCAGGACGCCGGGTTAGCCGCACTGGGCCATGGATGGCCCATTGCGGCGGCCCACGCTCCAAAGCCGGAGTGAGGGCACACCGAGCCTAGGCGAGGTGCCGAGTGTTGGGGCGAAGACCTTTTGCTTACTTTTGGGTCTTTCCAAAAGTGAGCCGCCGTAAGGGCGGAACCATAAGTGGCCGTTACCTAAATAACGGATATGCACACGGAGCAAAAAATGCCGCAGTTCACAAAAATCCTCATCGCCAACCGCGGCGAAATCGCCTGCCGCATCCAACGCACGGCCCAGGCCTTGGGCTACCGCACCGTCGCCGTCTACAGCGACGCCGACGCCGAGGCCCTGCACGTGCAGATGGCCGACGAAGCCGTGTGCATCGGCCCCGCGGCGGTACAACTGTCCTATCTCAACATCCCGGCCATCCTCGAGGCCGCGGAAAAAACCGGCGCCGACGCCATCCACCCCGGCTACGGCTTCCTCTCGGAAAACCCCGATTTCGCCCGCGCGTGCCAAGACGCCGGCCTGACGTTCATCGGCCCCAGCGCCGAGGCCATCGAACTGATGGGCAGCAAGCGCCGCTCCAAGCTCGCCATGCTCGAGGCCGGGGTGCCTTGCATCGCCGGCTACCAGGGCAGCGCCCAGGACGACACCTGCCTGCAACGTGAAGCCGAGCGCATCGGCTACCCGCTGATGATCAAGGCCAGCGCCGGCGGCGGTGGCCGTGGCATGCGTCTGGTCCACCAGCCGGAGGCGCTGCTGGAAAGCCTGCACAGCGCCCGCTCGGAGGCCAGGAACGCCTTCGGCAGTGACGAACTGATCCTCGAACAGGCGCTGATCGAGCCGCGCCACGTCGAGATCCAACTGTTCGGCGACCGCCACGGCAACCTGATTTACCTCGGCGAACGGGACTGCTCGATCCAGCGCCGCCATCAGAAAGTCATCGAGGAAGCGCCCTGCCCGGTGATGACGCCCGAACTGCGCCAGGCCATGGGCGAAGCCGCGCTCAAGGCCGGACGCGCAGTGAATTACCTCGGCGCCGGTACCGTGGAGTTCCTGCTCGACCGCAACGGCCGGTTCTACTTCCTGGAAATGAACACCCGCCTGCAAGTGGAGCACCCGGTCACCGAGCTGATCACCGGCCTCGACCTGGTGGCCTGGCAACTGCAAATCGCCGCCGGCCAGCCGCTGCCGCTCGAGCAGGCGCAGGTGAGCCTGAACGGCCACGCCATGGAAGTGCGCCTCTATGCCGAAGACCCGGCCCAGGGCTTCCTGCCGCAAACCGGTGAGGTACTGCGCTGGGAACCGGCCGTGGGCGTACGGGTTGACCATGGGCTGTGCGAAGGCGAAACCATCAGCCCGTTCTATGACCCGATGCTCGGCAAGCTCATCGCCCATGGCGCCACCCGCGAAGAAGCCCGGCGCAAGCTGCTGCGGGCGGTGGAAGACACGCTGTTGCTGGGGGTGACGACCAATCAGCGCTTGTTGGCTGAACTGCTCAAGCACCCAGGCTTTATCGACGGTGATTTCAGCACCGGGTTTATCGCCGAGCACTTCAGCGAAATACCGCGCCCGGCCGCGACAAGTGATCAACTCGCCCTGGCCGCCGCGCTGTTTTACCAACACAGCGCCGACCAGCATCCCCACGGCCTCGCGGGATGGCGCAACAACGCCCGTGTTCCCTGCACCTTTCGCCTGGAGGCCGACGGCGAAACCCACACCGTCACCGCCGCCGCCCTGCCACTCAGCACCGATGGCCGTCGCGCCACCCTGGTGCTCAACGGCGTTCGCCGTCGCATCGCCTATCACCTGGAGGGCTCCCGGCTGTGGCTGCCTGGCCTTATCGTCACCAACCGCACCCAGCAGGTTGCCGGGCGCCAGGCCGACGCCGGCAGCGGCACGGTCAAGGCACCGATGGACGGTGCCATCGTCGACGTCCGCGTCAGCACCGGTGAACAGGTGACTAAAGGCCAACTGCTGCTGGTGCTCGAAGCCATGAAAATGGAGCATCCACTCAAGGCCGACAGGGACGGCGTGGTCAAGGCCGTGCAGGTGATGGCGGGCGAACAGGTACGCAATCGCCAGGTTCTGCTGGAGATCGAATAACCCCCTAGTCGGAACTACAAGGCCGGTCTACGCTCTATCCCCAACAGGAAAGGACGAGTACGGGAACCTGCGCGATGCCTCATTGGCTGATTATTGACCTTGAAGCCACAACGGATGAAGGCGGCTGGCCCGTGACGGAGATGGAAGTCATCGAGATCGGCGCGAGCCTGGTGAACCGCCAGGGCCGCGAGCTGGACCACTTCCAGCGCTTTGTGCGGCCGCTGCGCCGCCCCTTGCTCACGCCCTTTTGTCGCCAGCTGACCCATATCACCCAGGCAAATATCGACGGCGCTGCGCCGTTCATCGAGGTGTGGCCGCTGTTCGAGCGCTGGCTGGGCCAGCATCAGGCGCGCCTGGAAGGCTGGGCCAGTTGGGGTGACTACGATCGCGTACAGCTGGAGCTCGAGTGGCAGCGCCATGGCCTGACCAGCGCCATGGCCCCCACGCCCCATGTCAACCTCAAGCAACGCTTCGCCAAGGCCCGGCGCCTGGACAAGCCCCTGGGGCTCAATGGCGCCCTGCAATTGGCGGGGATGCAGTTCCAGGGCCAGCAACATCGAGCGCTGGAAGATGCACGCAACACCGCGCGCCTGCTGCCGCTGATTTTGCCGGTCTAGGCAGCGCCCGAAGCCTTGGGCATACTGACTCCCCCTTTTCCTTGCTGCTCAACTGTAGGAGCGAGCTTGCTCGCGAAGGTCGTTAACGATAACGCGGTAAACCTGGCACCCAGCGGCGCTCTCAGGTTTTTCGCGAGCAAGCTCGCTCCTACAGGATGAGCGTAAAGCATCAACTTTTTCCGAGGATTCGCCCATGTTCAAAGTCAACGAGTACTTCGACGGCACCGTCAAGTCGATCGCTTTCGGCACCGCAGAAGGTCCGGCGACCATCGGCGTGATGGCCCCGGGTGAATACGAATTCGGCACCGCCCAGCGTGAAATCATGCACGTGGTGTCCGGCGCCCTGAGCGTCAAGCTGCCCGACGCCAACGACTGGGAAACCTTCGCCGCCGGCAGCCAGTTCAACGTACCGGCCAACAGCAAGTTCCAGCTGAAGGTCGCGGTAGACACCGCTTACCTGTGCGAATACCGCGGCTGATCGCTGCGCCGCAAAAAAAATGCCCGTCTCCTGCGAGACGGGCATTTTTTATGGGCGCATGACTTATTCGAGGATGATCACCGGCATGCCCACTTCCAGGCGGCCCACACCATCGTTGACCAGGTTCTGGCCAAAAATCGCGCCGTCCTCGGTCTTGCGGTAGGCCTCCAGCGTCACAAAAGGCTCACGGTCGGGGCTGCGCTCGCCGGTGTGCGGATCGATGGTGGTGAGAATGCAGCGTGAGCAGGGCTTGACTGCGCGAAACTCCACATCCCCGATGCGCAGGCGCTTCCAGCCGTCTTCGGCGAAGGCGTCGCTGCCTTCGATCACCAGGTTGGGGCGAAAGCGCAGCATGTCCATGGGACGGCCGACTTTCTGCGAGAGGTCGTCGAGGGACGCTTGCCCGATCACCAGCAACGGATAACCGTCGGCGAACGCGACCTGGTCATCATCGCGGCCGTAACCTGCCTGGGTAGTGCGCGCCCGTTCCAGAGGAATCTGCACCAGCCGCGTGGGCTTGCCGATAAAGGCGCTGACCCAGGCGGCGGCTTCGTCGCCGGCGTCCGGCACACGCAAGGTGTCGCGCCAGATGGTCACGCCACGTAACTCAGCCGCGCTGCCGGGCAGCGCCACATCCAGCGGCGCGTAGCCAGGCGAACTCAGGGTCAGGCCGCCGCTGCTGTTCCACAGCGCCGACAGTTGGCTCATCTTTGCCACGGCGCGCTGGGTGAGGAAACGCCCGCTGGCCTCATCCACCAGCATCCAGCGTCGATCGCCGTCCAACCCCAGTTTATCCAGGCCGACCTGTTGAAGAGTTTCGGCCTTGCCGGACTTCAAGGGGTAACGGTACAACGCGCTGAGACGAAGCATGGGCCAACATTCCTGAGGGGCAAAGCCGTCACCCTAAGGTCAAGCGGACGCTTCGTCCAGCATCAGGCGCTGACGTACCACATCCACCAGCTTGTCCGGCTGGAACTTGGACAGGAAGTTGTCGCAGCCGACCTTCTTCACCATCGAGTCGTTGAAGCTGCCTGACAGCGAAGTGTGCAGTACCACGTAGAGCTTGCGCAGCCGTGGGTCGTTGCGGATTTCGGTGGTGAGGCGGTAGCCGTCCATCTCGGGCATTTCGGCGTCGGTGAAGATCATCAGCAGCTTGTCGGTCATCACATGGCCGGCGTCGGCCCAGGCCTTGAGCATATTCAACGCCTTGAGACCGTCGCTGGCGATGTGCATCTTCACGCCCAGTTGGCCGAGGGTGTCGCGCAATTGCGACAGGGCCACGTTGGAGTCGTCCACCAGCAGCACTTCGCGGCCACGGGCGCGTTCCAGCACCGGGTCGTCGAGTTTTTCGCGGGAGACCTTGGCGTTGTACGGCACGATCTCGGCGAGGACTTTTTCCACGTCGATGATCTCCACCAACTGGTCGTCGACCTTGCTGATGGCGGTGAGGTAATGCTGGCGCCCGGCGCTGGTCGGCGGCGGCAGGATGGCCTCCCAGTTCATGTTGACGATGCGGTCCACACCACCCACCAGGAACGCCTGCACCGAGCGGTTGTACTCGGTGACGATAATGGTGCTGTTGGGGCCCGGCACCAGCGGACGCATGCCGATGGCCTGGGACAAGTCGATCACTGGCAGGGTCTGGCCCCGCAGGTTGACCACGCCGCACACGAAGGGGTGGCGCTGGGGCATCAGGGTCAGCTTGGGCAGTTGCAGGACTTCCTGCACCTTGAACACGTTGATGGCGAACAGCTGCCGCCCGGCCAGGCGGAACATGAGGATCTCCAGGCGATTCTCACCCACCAGTTGCGTGCGTTGGTCTACCGTGTCGAGAATGCCGGCCATTAAGAGCTCCTGGTGTGCGCTGGAAAGTAATGCGCGAAGTGTTTGTGCAGTTAGCTTGTTATCGGCGGCAAACGCCGGACCTTGACCCCGGTAAAATGCCACGTAAACTCATTGATGTCACACTGACATCATGCTTTACTGCTGAGGCCTGTTCATATGGCGGTGCAGCGACGTTGCGCGACATTCAAATCGACGCAAGGTTCCGTCATGTAAGGGATTCCCCTAGGCACAATCAGGCCCAACCTGATGTTCGCAATATCTAATAGCCATTAATGTGACGCCATTCTCATTGCATGAATGGAGTCAGGCTTTTGTTTGCCATCCCCAGCCCTCGTCTTATGGGTTTTCCAGACGTTCACGTGACGGCAACTGAAGGTGTGCAATCGAGCCCGCTCACGGGGGCCACGCACAGCCGTCGCCGTCATTCAAATAAACGTCCTACTGAAAACTCAGAAGCAACCTACAGATTCCCGTTATCTTTCAGCGGTAGTTTTACGCCATTCACCCGGTGCGACCTCTCATCACCCGACCTTATGTTGTGGAGACTTGCATGATGAACGACGGTAACGAGTGGCAACTTGCACTTCCTGAGTTCCTGCGCGAGGCTGAAAAGCTGCTGACCAAGTCGGAAGAATGCCTGAGCCACCTGCATTTGATCCGCAACGACAGTGACGCCATCGACTGCATGAAAATCAGCCTGATCAAGCTCGCCGAAAAGGCCGATTGCCTGGCCCTGCAAGCGATCAGCGAGTTCTCGCGGCATATCCAGGACGTGATCGCCAACGCCGAAAACCCGTTGCAGTTACATGATCAAGCCCTGGACGCCCTGCATGACTGCCTGACATTGCTGGCCTGGCAGTTGGAATTGATCGATGCAAAAACAGGCCAACTGCCCCTGGATGAAGAAGAACAGACCAAGTTGATTGACACGGTCACCCTGCACATTCCGCAAAAGGGTTTCAGTTACAATCCGCAACAACGTATGCACCATTTGTCTTGAAGCGTTATCAGGTCGCATTCAAGCACGGGGTTATCTAAAAACGACGACTCCAACTAATCTGCTGGAGAAAAATGGCTATTCAATATCAATTAGCCATTAACGATACAAACCCTTTGAAATAATACAACCTCACTTCATTAACTCTGGGATTATCATTCCTCGAGTTGTTGCGCGTTTAAATAGGCCCGCCAGGCACGGCACCTGGCGACCAACGGTAAGAGTGGTGGTACTATGCACCCGCTTGAAGTGACTCAACTTCAGCCTGCTTGAGAACGATTCAAGAACGTATTCCAAACAGAGCCCGGTCAGCCGCGACCGGTCTTCCCGCAGCGAACCTTCATTGGCTCCATCCGCTATGCATGCCAGCCTCAAGACATTCATCGCAAGGTCCGCGTCCCGCAGTAACGCACGCCGTTTGATCCTCGCCCTGTGCCTCGGCTCGCTGCTGCTGAGCCTGTGGGCCTACAGCCGCTCCGCGCCGCTGCCACTGCTGGTGCTGCTGCTCAACCTGGCCATCTTGGTGGTGGTTGGCCTGCAACAGTGGCGCTCGCGTAAATCCATCAAGTTCCAGCCCCAGGAGTTGGCCGATCGCCTGTTGCAAGTGCAGGAAAACGAACGTCATCGCCTCAGCCGTGAACTGCATGACGATATCGGCCAGTTGCTGACCGCCGCCAAGCTGCAAAGCGAATGGCTCAAGCGCCGCCTGCCGGAGGAGCTGCAAAGCCAGTGCACCGTGCTGTGCAACACCTTGAACGAGACCCTGGCCAAGGTGCGCGACGTGTCCGCCATCCTCAACCCCCGGCAGCTCGCCAGCCTGGGCCTGGAAGCCAGCCTGCGCGCGCACCTGCTCAAGACCCTGGAAAACACCCCGGTGCACTGGAGCCTCGAATGCCAGCAACGACTGACCGGCATCCCTGAAGAAATGGCCGTGGCGGCCTTTCGCATTACCCAGGAAGCCGTGACCAACATGCTGCGCCACGCCCAGGCGCGCAACCTGCTGGTGCGCCTGCAGCGCCTGCCCGAGGGCCTGTCGCTGACCATCTGCGATGACGGCCAGGGCTTTTCGCCCGCCATCAACCCCGGCCTGGAAGGCCAACGGGGCATGGCCGGCATGTCCGAGCGCATTGACCAGCTTGGGGGTTCATTGTCCGTCAGCAGCCAACCAGGCCACGGCACACGGATCGACGCGCTTTTCCCCTGGGCGCCTCGCTCCCTCGAACGGGCCAGCGCCCCTAAGGTTATCGAGTGACCTGCACATTACTCCTGGTGGATGACCATGCACTGATCAGGGCCGGCGTACGTGCGCTGATCCAGGATATTCCCGGCTACACGGTGACCGGCGAAGCCAGCGATGGCGCGCAATTGCTGGAGCAGTTCAATACCTTGCTGCCGGATATCGTGCTGTTGGACCTGTCCATGAAGCACACCAGCGGCCTCGAGGCGCTACAGCAACTCAAGCATGCGCACCCCAGGAGCAAGGTGCTGATCCTGTCGATGCACACCGACCCGGAGCTGATCATGTGCGCGCTGGAGGCAGGCGCCCACGGCTACCTGCTCAAGGACACCACTGCCAACGAGCTGGAACACGCGTTGCTGGCCTTGCGCAACAACGAGCGCTACCTGAGCCCGGCGATCGCCCATACCGTGATCAACCAGGCGCTGGTGCGCAGCCAGGGGCCGACCACGCCCGCCAGCCACAGCCATAACCTCACGGCCCGCCAACTGGAAATCCTGCGCCTGATCGTGCGCGGCAAATCCACCCGCGAGATCGCCCACGGCCTGGGCCTGAGCATCAAGACCGTAGAAGCCCACCGCTCGCAAATCATGAAGCGCCTGCAGATATTCGACGTGGCGGGCCTGGTGTTATTTGCCGTGCGCGAGCAGATCATCAGCCTGGACGACTAGGGGCGAACCCACCGGCAAATGCACGCGCAGGGCCTTGGGCAAGGCCTCGAAGTGCAGGTCGTCACCTTCCAGCGGCTCGCCATCGAGGTTGATGTACAAGCCCTGCGCGACCTTGATGTTGACCCACGGCAGGCGTGCCCGCACGAACATCGCGTCCAGCTCCCAGCCGTTGCCCATCAGCTCGCGCAAGGTGCCCACCACTTCCTGGGGGGCCGGCAGGATACTGATGTCGAGCAAGCCATCGTCGGCCAATGCCCCAGGGCACAGCACATGCCCACCGCCCGCCTGGCGACCGTTGCCGATGCCCAGCGCGAGCAGCTCGCCTTTCCAGTGAAAATCCGGCCCGTCCAGCTCGGCATAGGCGGCCTTCAACTCGCTGAAGCGCGTCAGGCCGGTGAACAGGTAGGCGGCGCCACCGAGGACTTTCTTCAGGTCTTCGGAGGTATTGGCGGTAACCTGGCTGCCGAAGCCGCCGGTGGCCATATTCAGGAAGATTTGCCCGCCGACCTGGCCGAGGTCGATCGCACGGGGCGGCACATCCAGCAACGCCAGGGCCTGGGCCGGCTCCAAGGGCACGCCGGCAGCCTTGGCGAAGTCATTGGCGGTCCCCAGGGGCATCAGCACCAGGCTGGCTTCACCCTTGGCCTCGGCCATGGCCTCGGCCACGTCGCGCAAGGTGCCGTCGCCGCCGCCGGCAACGATGTGGGTATAGCCGCCCTCCAAGGCTTCCTTGACCAGGCGCTTTGCGTCACCGCCCTCCCAGGTCACCCGTACCGCCAGCTCCCCACCCTGCCTGCGCCGGGCCAGCACGGCGCTGCGCACGTCCTCGTTGAGGGCTTGCTTGCCGTGGAGGATCAACAGTGCCTTGGGGGTGGTCATGGGTGGCTTACTCCTGGATTCAAAGGTGCTTGAAGGATGTGGACCCTGGGCGACCGAAAAAAAGCCATGGGCGTTGAAAATTAATCCCGCGACCCAGGCATGCCCAGGCTTTCGCCGCTGTGATCGGGGAAGCCCGCTTTCGTCGACGCCATCACCCCGGCGCCCGGCACGTTCCAGTCCAGGCAATCACGCCCCGGCACCGCGCGCACCAGCAGCGCCACGGGAACCACACGTAAAATGTCATCAGCAGTCAACTCGCAGAGGAATAAAGGGCTGCTTACGGCTGACGGCAATTCTGTTTGACCGACAGCCGCGGCGCCGGCTCGTACTTCACCTGCTGCAAGCCATCGGCGCCCTGGAAGATGAAGTATTTGATCCGGCAGTCCTTGAACATCGGCGAGTAACCCTCAGCCCGGAAGCCTTGGCCGTCGACCTGCTTGGTCACAGTGTTGTTGCGGCTGACCACCGCGAGCACCTGGGCATAACCCTGGCCCATCTTCACCCCCGGCTCGCCGGTGACCGTCATCGACGAGGCGCAACCACCCAACCCTGCCGCCGCCAATACCAGCGCGACGCCGTACAGTCCATTGCGTAGATCGTTCATTCACTGCTTCCCTTCAGTGATGGATCAGCGGCGGCCATCGCACACTGGAGATTCGCCAACGCGTCCCTGGCATGGCCCGCGGCTCAACGTGAGGTCAATGCCGCTGGCACCGATGCAACGTCCTTGCAACGGATCATCGACAGGGTTTACTGGACATCTTCAGCCTGATCGCCACTGAGCACTACGCGGTCGATCTTGAAGCACGGCGTTTGATTGCGCGCTAAGCGCGGAAGTGGCCACCCAAGACGGCAGCCAAACAGAGGGTTTTGCTCGAGAGGGGGATCAACAGACATTTCGCATCCTTGTGAGTGAAATTTCCTACATGCGTAGATGGGTCATCACAAAGAAGTAAAAGTGCCACGGAGAACCATGGCACTGTGACACATCCGACACAATCAGCCGCAGCCGGCATTCAAGGCATAGAGAGAGGCGCACGGTTCACACGGCGCAATCAGCTCTTGTGTAACTTACTCATCAACTGCGCCTCAGCCTGGGTCAAGCCACACGACTGGGTCAGTTCATCCACGGTAGCGCCCATGCCCACCAGCTTCGCCGCCTGGGCAAATGACAGGCTGGAAGGATCACGCTGCTCGATCTGCGCCAGTTTGTCCGGCAACGGCGCGAGGATGGCGCGCAGTTCATGCACCTCGTCCCCGACCTTCACCGCACTCTGCTGGAAGTGATCGACCCGCTTGACCAACTCCAGCACCCGTCGATCACGCACCGCATCGCGCTCGGCCTGCTGCATCGCCAATTCGCGCTGCTGGCGTATATAGCGCAGCAGAAAACCCAAGGTCCCGGCCCACAACAGGGCCAGGACAATCACCGCGACCTCAAGGAACAATCAGATGCTCTCCAGTTCCGACCATTCTTCTTCGCTCATCATTTTGTCCAGCTCAACCAGAATCAACAGTTCGTTGTTCTTGTTGCACACGCCCTGGATGAACTTGGCCGATTCCTCGTTGCCCACGTTCGGCGCGGTTTCCACTTCCGATTGGCGCAGGTAGACCACTTCCGCGACGCTGTCGACCATGATACCGACCACTTGCTTGTCGGCCTCGATGATGACGATACGCGTGTTGTCGCTGACTTCGACCGTGTCCAGGCCAAAACGCTGGCGGGTGTCGATCACCGTCACCACGTTGCCGCGCAGGTTGATGATGCCCAGCACATAGCTTGGCGCACCGGGAACCGGAGCGATCTCGGTGTAGCGCAGCACTTCCTGCACGCGCATCACGTTAATACCGTAGGTTTCGTTGTCCAGTTTGAAGGTAACCCATTGCAGGATCGGATCATCCAAACCTTGTGCGGACGCTGACTTGTTCATATCTCTGACCCCTTCAAATGCCGATGTAGGCGGCGTGTGTACTTCTTTTGGCCGCACGCTCGCGCGGCCCTTATTGTCCAATCAACTGCGTTTGTTCACCGGCATCGCCTTAACGGCACCGCTGGCGATCAACTCGGCCAGTTCGGCAACGTCCAGCAACGCGCACATGTGTTCGATCACGGTGCCTGCCAGCCAGGGCCGCTGGCCCCGGTGGCTGCGCCATTTGATTTCATTCGGGTCCAGGCGCAGCGAGCGGCTGACTTGATGCACCGCCAGCCCCCATTCGTAGCCCTGCACCGAGATCACGTATTGCAAGCCTTGGCGGAAGTCATCGCGGTAGCGGTCGGGCATCACCCAGCGCGCGGTGTCCAGCACCTTGAGGTTACCGGCCTGGCTCGGCAGGATGCCCAGGAACCACTCCGGCTGCCCGAACAATGGCGTCAGTTCCTGGCCCTCCAACGAGTAGATCGAGCCCAGGCACACCAACGGCACCGCCAGGGTCAACCCGGCGACGTCGAACAGCAGACATTCAAATGGCTCGGCCGCCCAGGCCGGACGATCATCGCCGCTCACCGGCGGTGGCGTGATGCTCGGTGGCAGGTGCACTTCCACGACCGGCTCGACCACCACAGGCACGACGGGCGCGACCACCGGGACGCTGACCGGGACGACGAGTGCATCGCGGGCCTGCTCTTCCAATACAGCCAACTGGAACTCATCCAGGCTGCTCGACGACGGCACTTCGACCGCCGGCTCCAGCACCAGGATCGGTTCCGGCAATTCTTCTGCGGTCGCGTCCTGCAGCAAGGCATCCAGGTAGGATTCCAGTGCCAGTTGCGGGCGGGTCTTGACCTTGAGTTCGACGGGACGGTTCATCATCAGGCCACCTGCGCCACAAGCTGCTGGGACAGCAGGTGCTTGAGCAACGCCCGGTAGGCCAGCACACCGCGGCTTTTGCCGTCGAACTGCGACGGCGTGAGCCCGGCACGGCTGGCATCACGCAGGCGGGTATCCACCGGGATGTAGCCGTTCCAGATGGTCTCCGGGTAGGCATCGCGCAGGACGCGCAAGGTGCCCAGGGACGCCTGGGTGCGGCGGTCGAACAGGGTGGGCACGATGCTGTAGGGCAACGCCTGTTTGCGCGAACGGTTGATCATCGCCAGGGTACTGACCATGCGCTCCAGGCCCTTGACCGCCAGGTGCTCGGTCTGCACCGGGATCACCAGTTGCTGGCTGGCCGCCAAAGCGTTGACCATCAGCACGCCGAGCAACGGCGGGCTGTCGATGATGGCGTAGTCGAAGTCCTGCCACAGTTGCGCCAGGGTCTTGGCGATCACCAGGCCCAGGCCGCTCTGCCCCGGCGACTGGCGCTCCAGGGTGGCCAGCGCGGTACTCGACGGCAGCAGGGAAATGCTTTCGTTACTGGTGGGCAGCAGCAATTGCCCGGGCAGGTCGGCCGGTACGTTGCCTTTGTGCAGGAACAGGTCGTAGTTGCTGTGCTCCAGCGCATCCGGGTCGTAGCCGAAATAGCTGGTCATCGAGCCGTGGGGGTCGAGGTCGACCACGACCACACGCTTGCCCGCCTCGGCCAGCAAGCCGGCTAAAGCGATGGAGGTGGTGGTCTTGCCGACTCCACCTTTTTGATTGGCAACTGCCCAGACTCTCATTCGGATGGTTCCTCCCGGTGGGCACACGCGCGACCGAGACATTGCATAAGGTTATTGAGCCGGCGACGGAGAATTGACGGCACTCTGCTGAACCGGCGGCTTTGCAGGGGCCGGTGCAGTTTGTGTGCCAGCGCGCTTCAAGGCCGCATCCGGTGTTGCATTGGCGGTACCGGTGCCGGTCAGGCTACGGCGCACCTCCAGGTTTCGGGACACCACCAGCACCACCCGACGGTTGCGTGCGCGGCCTTCGAGCGTGGCGTTATTGGCCACCGGCTGGAACTCGCCATACCCCACCGACGCCAGGCGTCCAGGGTTCACGCCCTGCATCGCGAGCATGCGCACGATGCTTGCGGCACGGGCCGATGACAGCTCCCAGTTGGTCGGGTACTGCGCAGTACTGATCGGCACATTGTCGGTAAAGCCTTCAACGTGGATCGGGTTTTCAAACGGTTTGAGGATCGCCGCCACCTTGTCGATGATGGTGAACGCCTGGTCGCTGGGCAATGCATCGGCACTGGCGAACAGCAGGCTGGAATTGAGCTCGATCTCCACCCACAACTCATTGCCGCGCACGGTCATCTGGTTGGAGCTGATCAGGTCGCCAAACGCGGCACTGATGTCATCGGCGATGCTTTTCAGCGGATCACTGGTGCCGCCCACACCGGCAGCGGTTTCGTCGCTGTCATTGACCAGCGGCTTGGCCGGGGTCACGGTCTTGGGCCGCTCTTCGCCAATCGGGATCGGCTTGAGCGAACGGTCGGCGTCGTTGAACACACCGATCAACGCCTGGGAAATGACCTTGTACTTGCCTTCGTTGATCGACGAGATGGAGTACATCACCACGAAAAAGGCGAACAGCAAGGTGATGAAGTCCGCATAGGACACCAGCCACCGCTCGTGGTTGACGTGTTCTTCAGGCTCGCGACGGCGACGGCTCACAGGCGATTACCTCCGCAAAACAAATCAACTGTAGGAGCGAGCTTGCTCGCGAAAAACCCGAGAGCAACGCGTTCATCCACGATGCCCGCGTTATCGTTGACGATTTTCGCGAGCAAGCTCGCTCCTACAGGGTTCATGACCATCAATCCATGAAGCCCTGGAGCTTCAATTCGATGGAGCGCGGGTTCTCGCCCTCGGCAATCGACAGGATGCCTTCCAGCAGCATCTCGCGATAGCGCGACTGGCGCATGGCAATCGACTTGAGCTTGCTGGCCACCGGCAACAGCACCAGGTTGGCACTGGCCACCCCGTAGATGGTGGCAACGAACGCCACGGCAATGCCGCTGCCCAGTTGCGACGGATCGGCCAGGTTGCCCATCACGTGGATCAGGCCCATCACCGCGCCGATGATGCCGATGGTCGGCGCGTAGCCGCCCATGCTTTCAAACACTTTGGCGGCGTTGATGTCGCGGCTTTCCTGGGTGTAGAAATCCACCTCGAGGATGCTGCGGATCGCTTCCGGCTCGGCGCCGTCCACCAGCAATTGCAGGCCTTTGCGCGAATAGCTGTCGGGTTCGGCATCGGCCACGCCTTCGAGGCCCAGCAGGCCTTCCTTGCGCGCGGTGAGGCTCCAGTTGACGACGCGATCGATGCCACCGGCCAGGTCGACACGCGGCGGAAAAATGATCCAGATGAGGATTTGCATCGCGCGCTTGAACGAACTCATCGGTGACTGCAGCAACGCGGCGCCCACCGTGCCGCCAATCACGATCAGCGCCGCCGGGCCGTTGGCCAGGGCGCCCAGGTGACCGCCTTCGAGGTAGTTGCCGCCAATAATGGCGACAAACGCCAGGATGATGCCGATCAGGCTCAATACATCCATCAGAGGCAGGCCTCCACCAGATGCCTGCCGATATCGTCCAGGCTGTAGACGGCGTCGGCCAGGTCAGCCTTGACGATGGCCATGGGCATGCCATAGATCACGCAGCTGGCCTCGTCCTGGGCCCAGATCGCACTGCCGCCCTGCTTGAGCAGGCGCGCGCCTTCACGACCGTCGGCGCCCATGCCGGTGAGCACCACCGCCAGAACTTTGTCGCCGTAGGACTTGGCCGCCGAACCGAAGGTGATGTCCACGCACGGCTTGTAGTTGAGGCGCTCATCACCCGGCAGGATTTTGATCGCGCCACGGCCGTCGACCATCATCTGCTTGCCGCCCGGAGCCAGCAACGCCAGGCCAGGACGCAGGATGTCGCCATCCTCGGCTTCCTTGACGCTGATGCGGCAGAGCTTGTCCAGGCGCTCGGCAAAGGCCTTGGTGAACGCGGCGGGCATGTGCTGGATCAACACGATCGGCGCCGGGAAGTTGGCCGGCAATTGGGTCAACACGCGCTGCAAGGCGACCGGGCCGCCGGTGGAGGTGCCGATGGCGACCAGTTTATAGGCCTTGCGCTTGGGCGCAGGCGAATGGGCAGCCGCCGGTGCGGACGTGCGCACCGGCGGCGCGGCAGGCCGTGCAACCGGCGCAGGCGCCGGGCGGCCAAACGTGGAACCGGCAGGCGCCGCCGGCGCAGCAACCGGTGCCGGCGCAGGGGCTGGCGCGCTGAACAGGCTGCGGCGGTTGCTGCGGGAAATACTGTGGACTTTCTCGCACAGCAGTTGCTTGACCTTCTCGGGGTTGCGCGAGATGTCTTCGAAATTCTTCGGCAGGAAGTCCACCGCCCCCGCATCCAGCGCGTCGAGGGTCACTCGGGCGCCTTCGTGGGTCAGCGAGGAGAACATCAATACCGGGGTCGGGCAGCGTTGCATGATGTGCCGGACTGCCGTGATGCCATCCATCATCGGCATCTCGTAGTCCATGGTGATCACGTCCGGCTTCAACGCAATGGCTTGATCAATCGCCTCTTTGCCGTTGGTGGCCGTGCCGACCACCTGGATGCTTGGATCGGCGGAAAGAATTTCCGAGACGCGGCGGCGGAAGAAACCCGAATCGTCCACCACCAGGACCTTGACTGCCATAAACACTCCGTTAGGTGGGGCGGGCAATACCGCCTATGCCCCACCAGAATCAAATACGCCGAGCGGCGTAACGCTTGAGCATGCTCGGAACATCGAGAATCAGCGCGATCCGACCGTCACCGGTGATGGTCGCACCCGACATGCCCGGGGTTCCCTGCAGCATTTTGCCCAAAGGCTTGATGACCACTTCTTCCTGGCCAACCAGTTGATCGACGACAAAGCCGATACGCTGGGTGCCCACGGAGAGAATCACCACATGGCCTTCGCGCTGCTCTTCATGGGCGGCCGATGCAACCAGCCAGCGCTTGAGGTAGAACAGGGGCAACGCCTTGTCCCGCACGATCACCACTTCCTGGCCGTCGACCACGTTGGTGCGCGACAGGTCGAGGTGGAAGATCTCGTTGACGTTGACCAGCGGGAAGGCGAACGCCTGGTTGCCCAGCATCACCATCAGGGTCGGCATGATCGCCAGGGTCAACGGCACCTTGATGACGATCTTGGAGCCCTGGCCCTTGGTCGAGTAGATGTTGATCGAACCGTTGAGCTGGCTGATCTTGGTCTTCACCACGTCCATGCCCACGCCACGGCCCGACACGTCGGAAATCTCGGTCTTGGTCGAGAAGCCGGGGGCGAAGATCAGGTTGTAGCACTCGGTGTCGGTCAGGCGGTCGGCGGCGTCCTTGTCCATCACGCCACGCTTGACGGCGATACTGCGCAGGATATTCGGGTCCATGCCCTTGCCGTCATCGGTGATCGACAGCAGGATGTGGTCGCCTTCCTGCTCCGCCGCCAGGATCACCTTGCCGCCACGGGACTTGCCTGAGGCTTCGCGTTCTTCCGGGGTTTCGACACCGTGGTCGACAGCGTTGCGCACCAAGTGGACCAGCGGGTCGGCCAGGGCCTCGACAAGGTTCTTGTCGAGGTCGGTTTCTTCACCCACCAGTTCCAGGTTGATCTCTTTCTTCAGCTGGCGCGCGAGGTCGCGAACCAGGCGCGGGAAGCGGCCGAAGACTTTCTTGATCGGCTGCATGCGCGTTTTCATCACCGCGGTCTGCAGGTCGGCGGTGACCACGTCGAGGTTCGACACGGCCTTCTGCATGGCTTCATCGCCACTGCTCAGGCCCAGGCGCACCAGGCGGTTACGCACCAGTACCAGCTCGCCGACCATGTTCATGATGTCGTCCAGCCGCGCGGTATCGACCCGTACGGTGGTTTCGGCTTCACTGGCCGGTTTTTCCGCGACCGGCGCCGTAGCGGCACGCGCTGGAGCCGGGGCAGCAGCCGGCGCAGGCGCAGGCTTGGCGGCGGGCGCGGCGGCTTTGGCGGCAACCGGTGCCGCCGTGGCTGCAGCAGCGGCCGGGGCGACTTCGGTGAACTTGCCCTTGCCGTGCAGATCGTCCAGCAGTGCTTCGAATTCGTGATCGGAGATCAACCCATCGTCCGCAGGCTTGGCGCCGGCAGCGGGTGCTGCCGGGGCCGCGGCCGTAGCGGCGACTGCCGGCAAGGCATCGGCCGCGAAGGTACCCTTGCCATGCAACTGGTCGAGCAACGCTTCGAATTCATCGTCAGTGATGTCGGTGCTGGCAGAAGCGGCAGGCGCCTGCGCAGCACCGGCGGCGGCACCGGCAGGCGCCACGGCGTCGGCGGCGAACTGGCCCTTGCCGTGCAATTGATCGAGCAGGGACTCGAACTCAGCGTCGGTAATGTCCTCGCTGGTCGGCGCGACAGCCGGGGCAACCGGGGCAACCGCAGCCGGCGCTTCGGCTTCGGCCTTGACGGCACTGAGGGAGCTGAGCAGTTGCTCGAACTCGCTGTCCGTCACATCCGCTTCAGGCTCCGCCACCGGTTCCGGTACGGCTTCGACCACCGGCGCTGCCGAGGTGTCGGCCGGCTCTGCATAGCGCGCCAGGGCGGCCAGCAGTTCCGGAGTGGCTGCGGTGATCGGGGCACGCTCGCGCACTTCGCTGAACATGCCGTTGACCGCATCCAGTGCTTCGAGAATCACGTCCATCAACTCCGAATCAACGTGACGCTCACCCTTGCGCAGGATGTCGAACACGTTCTCGGCGATGTGGCAGCACTCCACCAGCTCATGGAGCTGGAGGAAGCCGGCGCCCCCTTTTACAGTATGAAAACCGCGAAAAATTGCATTGAGCAGGTTCGCATCATCCGGGCGGCTTTCCAGCTCGACCAGTTGTTCGGACAGTTGCTCTAAAATTTCGCCGGCCTCTACAAGGAAATCCTGAAGGATCTCTTCATCGGCGCCGAAGCTCATGTGGGTGCTCCTTAGAAGCCTAAACTGGATAACAGGTCATCTACGTCATCCTGACCTGACACAACGTCTTCACGTTTATCGGCATGAATCTGCGGACCTTCACCCTTGGCGAGATGTTTTTGTGGATCTTTTTCAGAGAGGATCGCTTCGCGGTCATGTTCGATGCCGGCAAAACGGTCGACCTGGCCGGCCATGAGTACCAATTTGAGCAGGTTGCTTTCCACTTCGGTGACCAACTGGGTCACACGCTTGATCACCTGACCGGTCAGGTCCTGGTAATCCTGGGCGAGCAGAATGTCATTGAGGTTGCTGGAAACCGTGCGGTTTTCCTGCTCGCTGCGCGACAAAAACCCTTCGACCCGACGTGCCAGCTCACGAAACTCTTCCGCACCGACTTCACGGCGCATGAAGCGGCCCCAGTCAACGCTCAGGGCGTGGGCTTCCGTGGCCATGCCGTTGACCAGGGGCGTGGCGTTTTCCACCAGGTCCATGGTGCGGTTGGCCGCCGCCTCGGTCAGCCTGACCACATAGGACAGGCGTTCGGTGGCGTCGGTGATCTGCGAAATCTCTTCGGCCTGGGGCATGTGCGGGTCAATCTGGAAATTGACGATCGCGCTGTGCAGCTCGCGTGTGAGCTTGCCCACTTCCTGGTACAGGCCTCGGTCACGGGTCTGGTTGAGCTCATGGATCAACTGCACCGCATCGCCGAACTGGCCTTTTTCAAGGCTGTCGACCAACTGGTGAGCATGCTTTTTCAGGGTCGACTCAAAGTCTCCCTGTGACGTTTCTTTATGCTCCATAGCTCCCCCGCGATGGCATCAGCCGTGGATGCGTTCGAAGATCTTTTCGATCTTCTCTTTCAAGGCCTGTGCAGTGAATGGTTTGACCACGTAACCGTTGACCCCGGCCTGGGCGGCTTCGATGATCTGTTCACGCTTGGCTTCGGCGGTCACCATCAACACGGGAAGGCTGCGCAATTTTTCGTCGGCACGCACGTGGCGCAACAAGTCGATACCGGTCATCCCCGGCATGTTCCAGTCCGTTACCAGAAAGTCGATGCTCCCGCTGTTGAGGATCGGAATCGCCGTAAGGCCGTCATCCGCCTCGACCGTGTTTGTGAACCCAAGGTCACGCAACAGGTTTTTTATGATCCGCCGCATCGTTGAGAAGTCATCAACGATGAGGATTTTCATGTTCTTGTCCAATTCGACCTCCAAGCAGTCTTAAACGCGCCCAGCACCTGGACGCGCCATTTCAATCAACAGGCATTACACAAAAAGGACTGCCGAGGGCACCACGGCCCGAGCCCGCGAAGGCTATCACCTTCGCGGTATCGCTTTGCAATGCTCCCCACACTGCCTGTCAGCGCGCTCGCCACTCTCCCAGACGCCCCCGCAAGCGGGCCGCGCACTGGCTGTGCAACTGGCTGACACGGGATTCGCTGACCCCCAGGACCTCACCGATTTCCTTGAGGTTCAGCTCTTCGTCGTAGTACAACGCCAACACCAACCGCTCACGCTCCGGCAAGTTGGCAATGGCGTCCGCCAACGCTCCCTGGAAACGCTCATCTTCCAGGTCACGCGACGGCTCCATATGCGTGCTCGCGCCGTCCTCATGCAGCCCTTCGTGTTCGCCGTCCTGTAACAGGTCGTCGAAACTGAACAGGCGGCTGCCCAAGGTATCGTTCAAAATCCCGTAATAATCGTCGAGACTCAATTGGAGTTCGGCCGCAACTTCGTGATCTTTAGCGTCGCGACCGGTTTTTGCTTCAATTGCACGAATTGCGTCACTGACCATGCGTGTATTGCGGTGCACCGAACGCGGCGCCCAATCGCCTTTGCGCACTTCGTCGAGCATCGCGCCACGGATGCGGATGCCCGCATACGTCTCGAAGCTCGCGCCCTTGCTCGCGTCGTACTTGGTCGACACTTCGAGCAGGCCGATCATGCCCGCCTGGATCAGGTCTTCGACCTGGACGCTGGCGGGCAGGCGTGCCAGCAGGTGATAGGCGATGCGCTTGACCAGTGGCGCATAGCGCTCGATCAACTCGCCCTGGCTGTCACGGGCAGACTTCTTGTAAGCGTTATAGCCGTTCGCTGTCATAGCACCGGTCCTGCACTCGTCTGATGCACCAATCGCTCGACGAAAAACTCCAGATGCCCCCGAGGGTTGGCAGGCAACGGCCAGGTATCGACCTTCTGGGCAATAGCCTTGAACGCCAATGCGCACTTGGAACGAGGGAACGCTTCGTAGACTGCACGCTGCTTTTGCACAGCCTTGCGCACACACTCGTCGTAGGGAACTGCACCGACGTATTGTAAGGCGACATCGAGAAAGCGATCCGTGACCTTGGTCAACTTGGCGAACAGGTTGCGACCTTCCTGCGGGCTCTGGGCCATGTTGGCCAGGACGCGGAAGCGGTTCATGCCGTAGTCACGGTTAAGCAGTTTGATCAGGGCGTAGGCGTCGGTGATCGAGGTGGGTTCATCGCAGACCACCAGCAAGACTTCCTGCGCCGCGCGCACGAAGCTGACCACGGACTCGCCGATCCCGGCGGCGGTGTCGATCACCAGCACGTCAAGGTTGTCGCCGATGTCACTGAATGCCTGGATCAGGCCGGCATGCTGCGCCGGGCTCAGGTGCACCATGCTCTGGGTACCGGAGGCGGCCGGCACGATGCGGATCCCGCCAGGGCCCTGGAGCAGCACGTCGCGCAGCTCACAGCGCCCCTCGATCACATCGGCCAGGGTGTGTTTGGGCGTCAGTCCCAGCAGAACGTCGACGTTCGCCAGCCCCAGGTCAGCATCCAGCAGCATGACGCGACGGCCAAGCTCTGCCAGGGCCAGGGACAAATTCACTGACACGTTAGTTTTTCCGACGCCACCTTTGCCGCCGGTCACCGCGATCACCTGTACGGGATGCATGCTGCCCATTTTATTTCTTTACCTTGTCTTGCTTAGACGCAGGCTACATGGCTTGGCCGCGTGAATCGCTTGCAGACCATCGATGTAGGTACATTTCACGGTGTTCATCGCGCCTCAACCCACCCGCTTTGCCGGGTTGTGGTAAAGGTCGGCGAACATATCGGCCATCGCTTCCTCGCTAGGCTCTTCTTGCATTTGCACGCTGACAGCGCGGCTGACCAGTTGATGACGGCGCGGCAGATGCAAATCATCCGGGATCCGCGGGCCGTCGGTCAGGTAGGCAACCGGTAGTTCATGGCTGATAGCCAGGCTCAACACTTCGCCCAGGCTGGCGGTTTCATCCAGTTTAGTCAGGATGCAGCCGGCCAGACCGCAACGCTTGTAGCTATGGTACGCAGCGGTAAGAACCTGTTTCTGGCTGGTGGTTGCAAGCACCAGGTAATTTTTCGACTTGATACCACGCCCGGCCAGGCTTTCCAGTTGCAGGCGCAACGCCGGATCGCTGGCCTGCAGGCCGGCGGTGTCGATCAGCACCACGCGCTTGCGCAGCAACGGATCGAGCGCGTTGGCCAGGGATTGGCCCGGGTCGACGTGGGTGACCGGCACATTGAGGATACGGCCCAGGGTCTTGAGCTGTTCCTGGGCGCCGATGCGGTAGCTGTCCATGCTCACCAGCGCGATGCTGTTCGCGCCGTACTTGAGCACATAGCGCGCCGCCAGCTTGGCCAGGGTGGTGGTCTTGCCCATGCCGGCAGGGCCGACCATGGCGATCACACCGCCCTCTTCCAGGGGTTCGATTTCCGGGGTGGCGATCATCCGCGCCAGGTGGGCCAGCAACATGCGCCAGGCCTGGCGAGGCTCTTCGATTTCGGTGGTCAGGGCCAGCAGGTCGCGGGACAACGGGCCGGACAGGCCGATGCGTTGCAGGCGGCGCCAGAGGTTGGCCTGGTGCGGTTTGCTGCCTTGCAGTTGGGTCCAGGCCAGCGAACCCAGTTGCACTTCCAGCAATTCGCGCAGGCCGTTGAGTTCAAAACGCATCGAGTCGAAGACGCGCTGGTCGACTGCGGCGGCCGGGGCTGGCGCGGCAGGACGTGGCGGTTCGATGAACGTTGGCTCAACCAGCGGCTCGGCGGCGGTCAGCGGCAGGCCGGCGAACAACTGGCGATTGGTGGAGGCATCGCTGTCGCCACGCATGCTCAGCTCAGCCTGGGCCGAGACGATGCGCGAAGCGGTCTTGCGCAGCTCGTCTTCGAGCTCCATGTTCGGCACACGCGGCGCCAATGCCGAGGGGGTGTAGTCCAGGGCAGCCGTCAGCTCGACACCGCCGGCAATACGACGATTACCGATAATCGCGGCATCGGCGCCCAGCTCATCGCGGACCAGTTTCATGGCCTGACGCATATCGGCGGCGAAAAAACGCTTAACTTGCATAACCCACTACCCTCAGCCGTTGGGCCCTACTGTCGCGACGATAGTCACTTGCTTGTTGTCAGGAATTTCCTGATAAGCCAAAACGTGCAAATTCGGTACTGCCAGACGTCCAAACCGCGACAACATCGCCCGGACCGGACCCGCCACCAGCAGAATCACGGGTTGGCCCTGCATTTCCTGGCGCTGTGCGGCGTCGATCAACGAACGCTGCAGTTTCTCAGCCATGCTTGGCTCCAGCAGAACGCCCTCTTCCTGGCCTTGTCCTGCCTTCTGAATACTATTGAGCAATATCTGTTCCAACCTTGGTTCCAAGGTGATCACAGGCAGCTCGGAGTCAAGCCCTACAATGCTTTGCACGATTGCGCGGGACAATCCGACACGCACCGCCGCCACCAGCGCGGCGGTATCTTGACTCTTGGCGGCATTGTTGGCGATAGCCTCGGCAATGCTGCGAATGTCGCGTACCGGCACCTGTTCGGCCAACAGCGCCTGCAGCACCTTGAGCAGTTGCGACAACGACAGCACGCCCGGCACCAGCTCTTCTGCCAGTTTTGGCGAGGCCTTGCCCAGCAAGCCCATCAATTGCTGGACTTCTTCGTGGCCGATCAGCTCGTGGGAGTGCTTGTACAGGATCTGGTTGAGGTGGGTTGCGACCACGGTACTGGCGTCCACCACGGTGTAGCCCAGGGACTGCGCCTGGCTGCGCTGGCTGATTTCGATCCACACCGCCTCCAGGCCAAAAGCCGGATCTTTGGCGGTAATGCCGTTGAGGCTGCCGAATACCTGGCCGGGGTTGATTGCCAGCTCGCGGTCCGGGTAGATCTCGGCTTCGGCCAGGATCACGCCCATCAGGGTCAGGCGGTAGGCACTGGGGGCCAGGTCGAGGTTGTCGCGGATATGCACGGTGGGCATCAGGAAGCCCAGGTCCTGGGACAGCTTCTTGCGCACGCCCTTGATCCGCGCGAGCAACTGGCCGCCCTGGTTGCGGTCCACCAGCGGAATCAAGCGGTAGCCGACTTCCAGGCCGATCATGTCGATCGGGGTCACGTCGTCCCAGCCCAACTCCTTGGTTTCCTGGGCGCGGGCCGGGGACGGCAGCAGTTCCTGCTGGCGCGCAACTTCTTGCAGGGCCTGGACCTTGACCGCATTCTGCTTTTTCCAGAACAGGTAGGCACCACCGCCCGCCATGGCTGCCATGCTCAGGAACGACACATGGGGCATGCCCGGCACGATCCCCATGATCGCCATGATGCCGGCCGCCACGGCCAGGGCCTTGGGCGAGGCAAACATCTGGCGGCTGATCTGCTTGCCCATGTCTTCGGAGCCCGAAGCACGGGTCACCATGATGGCGGCAGCTGTAGATAACAACAGTGATGGCAATTGCGCCACTAAACCGTCACCGATGGTCAGCAGGGCGTACACCTTGCCCGCATCGCCGAAGGTCATGCCGTGCTGGAAGATCCCGACCGCCATGCCGCCGATCAGGTTGATGAACAGGATCAGCAGGCCGGCGATGGCGTCACCGCGCACGAATTTACTGGCACCGTCCATGGAACCGTAGAACTCGGCTTCCTGGGCGACTTCCAAGCGGCGGGTCTTGGCCTGGTTCTGGTCGATCAGGCCGGCGTTGAGGTCGGCGTCGATAGCCATCTGCTTGCCGGGCATGGCGTCGAGGGTAAAGCGTGCGCTCACCTCGGAAATCCGCCCGGCGCCCTTGGTCACCACCACGAAGTTGATGATCATGAGGATCGCGAACACCACGATACCGACCACGTAGTTACCGCCAATCACCACCTCACCGAAGGCCTGGATCACCTTACCGGCAGCGGCGTGGCCATCCTGGCCGTGGAGCATGACCACACGGGTGGACGCCACGTTCAGCGCCAGGCGCAACAGGGTTGCCACCAGCAGGATCGTCGGGAACACCGCGAAATCCAGCGGCCGCAAGGCGTAGACGCACACCAGCAGCACGACGACGGACAGGGCGATGTTGAAGGTGAAGAACACGTCCAGCAGGAACGGCGGCATCGGCAACATCATCATTGCCAGCATGACCAGCAACAACAACGGCACACCCAGATTGCCCCGCGAGAGGTCAGTCAGGGTGCCACGGGCCGTGCTGAACATTTGAGAGCGATCCACCACCGGTATTCCTCGTTTCCTTGAAGCAAACTTTTGACGCCGGGAGACGTCCTGGAGGCGGTATTGCAAGAAGCCTTCCAACTTTGCTTTTGAGGAGGTGGATCGCTACAGGCGCCCGAGTTCTATCGGATGTAAACACTCCAACTGCGGGAGGGGACAAGCCCCCTCCCATAGTCGGTTCTGTGCACATCCATTACCGACAGCGAAACTAGCGCCCACGGGCTAGCTCACAGTTTTAACTTCAGTTGCCTGCAGCCCCTTGGGACCGTTGGCAAGCACGTATTCGACCTTTTGGTTTTCATCCAGGCTTTTGAAACCGCCGGAAACGATCCCCGAGTAATGCACAAATACATCTTCAGAACCGTCGTCCGGCTTGATGAAACCAAACCCCTTTTCTGCGTTGAACCACTTTACGATGCCGGTTGCCATTAACCTTCTCCACCCTGCTTGTTTTAAGACCTGAGCCTAATCAAACGCGCTGGAAATAAGATTGACTACTGTCAAAGTTGACAGGTAGACGGCAGTTAGTGACGAGTGGTAAGAGGTCAGGAATCGCGACGCAACTCCGGCGGAATCGGCAGGTCCTTGAGCGGATCCGGGCGTTTCCCCTTACCCGCGCGATATTGGCGAATCTGATAGACATACGCCAACACCTGGGCCACGGCCAGGTACAACCCCGCCGGGATTTCCTGGTCGAGGTCGGTGGAGTAGAAGATCGACCGCGCCAGCTCCGGCGATTCCAGCAGCAGGATGTCGTGGGCCACGGCGATTTCACGGATTTTCAGTGCGGTAAAGTCGCTGCCCTTGGCCAGCAGCATCGGCGCGCCGCCCTTCTCCGGGTCGTACTTGAGGGCCACGGCGTAGTGGGTCGGGTTGGTGATGACCACGTCGGCGTCGGGCACCGAGGCCATCATCTTGCGCTGGGACATTTCCCGCTGCAGCTGGCGGATGCGTTGCTTGACCTCGGGGCGACCTTCCTGGTCCTTGTGCTCGTCGCGCACTTCCTGCTTGGTCATCAGCAGTTTCTTGTGGCTTTCCCACAACTGGATCGGCGCATCCACCGCCGCGATGATGATCAGCCCGGCGGCCATCCACAGCGCACTCCAGCCCACCACCTGCACGCTGTGGATGATCGCCGACTCCAGGGGTTCATGGGCGATGCGCAGCAGGTCGTCGATGTCGGACGACAACACCATCAGCGCCACGAACAAAATCAGGATGAACTTGGCCAGGGCCTTGAGCAGCTCCACCAGGGCCTTGGCGGAAAACATGCGCTTGAGCCCTGCCGCAGGGTTCATGCGGCTGAACTTGGGCGCCATGCTGCCGGCGGCGAACAGCCAGCCGCCGAGGGCGACCGGGCCGATCAGTGCGGCCAGCAGCAGGGTGATCAGGATCGGCTGCACCGCCAATATCGCGATCTTGCCCGAGTGCAGCAGGTATTGGCCCATGGAGCCGGGGTTGAGCAACACATCGCGGGGCAAGGTGAAGTTGTGCTTCATCAGTTCCATCAAGTCCAGCGCCAGGCCGCCGCCATAGATCAGCAAGGCACCGGATCCGGCCATCATGGTCGCAACGGTATTGAGTTCCTTGGAACGGGCAATCTCGCCCTTTTCCCTGGAGTCCTTTTTACGTTTCTCCGTGGGGTCTTCTGTCTTGTCCTGACCACTCTCGCTCTCGGCCATGGCTCAGCGCGCCCGTGCCAGATCACGTAGGAACTGCAAGGCGTCGGTCGCCAGCGGTTGATACTGATTGAGAATGTCGGCCAGGCCGACCCAGAAAATCCCCATGCCCAGCACCAGGGTCAAGGGGAAACCAATGGAGAAAATGTTCAGCTGTGGCGCCGCGCGGGTCATGACGCCAAACGCGATGTTGACCACCAGCAAGGCCGTGATCGCCGGCAGTACCAGCAACAGCGAGGCACCGAGCACCCAACTGAGACGCCCCACCAGCTCCCAGAAGTGATTGACCACCAGCCCGGAGCCTACCGGCAAGGTGGTGAAGCTTTCGGTCAACACCTCGAACACCACCAGGTGGCCGTTCATGGCCAGGAACAACAAGGTCACCAGCATGGTCAGGAACTGCCCGATCACCGCCGCCGATACGCCGTTGGTGGGGTCGACCATGGACGCGAAGCCCATGCCCATCTGGATCGAGATGATCTGCCCGGCGATCACGAACGCCTGGAAGAACAGTTGCAGCGAAAAGCCCAGCAGCGAGCCGATCAGGATCTGCTCGGCAATCAGCATCAAGGCACTGAGGTCGAGTGCGTTGACCGGGGGCATCGGCGGCAGGCCAGGCACGAGCACCACGGTGATCGCCACGGCGAAATACAGGCGGATGCGGCGCGGCACCAGGGTAGTACCGAACACCGGCATGCTCATCAGCACCGCCGTCACCCGGAACAACGGCAGGATGAACGAGGCCACCCACGTGCTGATCTGGGTGTCGGTCAATGCCAGCAAGGACTGCATCGGGTCAGCCGATCAACTGCGGAATACTGCCGTACAGCTGCAGGATGTATTCCATGAAGGTTTGCACCAGCCACGGGCCGGCGACAATCAGGGTGATCAGCATCACCAGCAGGCGCGGCAGGAAACTCAAGGTCTGTTCGTTGATCTGGGTCGCGGCCTGGAACATCGCCACCAGCAGGCCCACCAACAGGCTCGGCACCACCAGCACGGCAACCATCACGGTGGTCAGCCACAGTGCTTCACGGAACAGGTCGACGGCGACTTCTGGGGTCATGCTGCTTCACCTAACAAATCACACCCCTCCGAAACTGCCGGCCAACGTGCCGATAATCAGCGCCCAGCCGTCCACCAGCACAAACAGCATGATCTTGAACGGCAATGAAATAATCAGCGGCGACAGCATCATCATCCCCATGGCCATCAGCACGCTCGCCACCACCAGGTCGATGATCAGGAACGGGATAAAGATCATGAAGCCGATCTGGAATGCGGTCTTCAGTTCCGAGGTGACGAACGCCGGCACCAGGATGGTCAGCGGCGCCTGGTCCGGGGTCGCGATGTCGGTACGCTTGGACAGGCGCATGAACAGCTCAAGGTCGCTGGAGCGGGTCTGCGACAGCATGAAATCCTTGATCGGCCCTTGCGCCCGGTCAATCGCAACCTGGGCCGTGATGGTCTCGGCCAGGTACGGCTGCAGGGCTTGCTGGTTCACCTTGTCGAACACCGGCGCCATGATGAACAGCGTCAAGAACAATGCCATGCCGGTGAGGATCTGGTTCGACGGCGTCTGCTGCAGGCCCAGGGCCTGACGCAGGATCGAGAACACGATGATGATCCGCGTGAAGCTGGTCATCAGCATGACAAACGCCGGGATAAAGCTCAGCGCAGTCATGATCAGCAGGATCTGCAGGCTGACCGAATACTCCTGGGCCCCCGCGGCGTTGGTACCCAGCGTAATCGCCGGGATCGACAACGGGTCGGCGGCCAGCGCCAATGGCGCGGCCAGCAACAGCATGAGCGTCAATAAAACGCGCATTACTTCTTATCCTTCTGATCCTTGCCCAGCAATTCCATCAGGCGCTGGGCGAATTCTGGCGTGGCGGGCTGGGATTGGGTGGTGGGCACCGGGGTCTTGAGCACATGCAGCGGCGTGATTCGGCCGGGGGTAATGCCCAGCAGGATCTGTTCCTCGCCCACTTGCACCAGCACCAGCCGGTCACGCGGGCCGAGGGCGCGCGAGCCGATCATTTCGATGACCTGGGCATTGCCCGGGCCGATGCTCTGCACACGACGCATCAGCCAGGCCAACACGAAGATCAAGCCGACCACCAGCAACAGGCCCAGCACCAGCTGCGTCAGTTGCCCGCCAACGCTGCCGCCGACGGGCGCAGCGGCAACTTGGGCCGCCGGCTCCGCCGCCCACGCCACCAATGGCAGCGCGGCGAACAGTCCCACCATCAGCCGTTTCATATCAGCGCAACTTCTTGATGCGTTCGCTTGGGCTGATCACGTCGGTCAGGCGGATGCCGAACTTTTCGTTGACCACCACCACTTCGCCGTGGGCGATCAGGGTGCCGTTGACCAGCACGTCCAGCGGCTCACCGGCCAGGCGATCCAGCTCGATCACCGAGCCCTGGTTGAGTTGCAGCAGGTTGCGGATGTTGATGTCGGTACTGCCCACTTCCATGGAGATCGACACCGGGATGTCGAGGATCACGTCCAGGTTCGGCCCATCGAGGGTCACCGGGTCGTTGTTCTTCGGCACGCTGCCGAACTCTTCCATGGGCAGGCGATTACCCGCTGGTGCTGTGGCGGCATCAGCGGCCAGCAGTGCGTCGATATCATCCTGGCCAACATCGCCGGTCTCTTCCAGGGCCGCAGCCCACTCGTCAGCCAGGGCCTGGTCTTCGGCGGAAGTGTTTTCGTGTTCGGTAGCCATTACATGTCCTCGGCGGAGCAAACATTCATAAATAGGGATCAGCGACGGTTGATCGGCTCAACCACTTGCAAAGCGAGGTTGCCCTTGTGGGACCCCAGCTTGACCTTGAACGACGGCACGCCGTTGGCGCGCATGATCATTTCGTTCGGCAATTCGACCGGGATAATGTCCCCCGGCTGCATGTGCAAAATATCCCGCAGGCGCAACTGGCGCCGGGCCACGGTGGCGCTCAGCGGCACGTCGACATCCAGCAGGTCTTCGCGCAGGGCCTTGACCCAGCGTTCGTCCTGGTCGTCCAGGTCGGACTGGAAGCCGGCGTCGAGCATTTCGCGCACCGGCTCGATCATCGAGTACGGCATGGTCACGTGCAGGTCGCCGCCACCGCCATCGAGCTCGATGTGGAACGTGGACACCACAATGGCCTCGCTCGGCCCGACGATGTTGGCCATGGCCGGGTTCACTTCCGAGTTGATGTACTCGAAATTGACTTCCATGATCGCCTGCCAGGCTTCCTTCAAGTCAATGAAGGCCTGTTCCAGCACCATGCGCACCACGCGCAATTCGGTAGGGGTGAATTCACGGCCCTCGATCTTGGCGTGACGGCCGTCACCGCCGAAGAAGTTGTCCACCAGCTTGAACACCAGCTTGGCGTCGAGGATGAACAGCGCGGTACCGCGCAATGGCTTGATCTTGACCAGGTTGAGGCTGGTGGGCACGTACAGCGAGTGCACGTACTCGCCGAACTTCATCACCTGCACGCCGCCCACCGCCACGTCCGCCGAGCGGCGCAGCATGTTGAACATGCTGATCCGGGTGTAACGGGCGAAACGTTCGTTGATCATCTCAAGGGTCGGCATGCGTCCACGGACGATGCGATCCTGGCTGGTCAGGTCATAACTTTTGACGCTGCCGGGCTCGGCAGCCATTTCAGTCTGTACCAGACCGTCGTCGACGCCATGCAACAGCGCGTCGATTTCATCCTGGGACAGCAGGTCCTGCACGGCCATGGGGTGATCCTACTGCAATACGAAATTAGTGAAGAGCGCCTGCTCGATCACGACTTTGCCGAGCTCCTTCTGGGCCACTTCCTGCACGCTGGCAGTGACCTTCTGACGCAGCATTTCCTGGCCCACCGGGGTGGCCAGGGTGTCGAAACTCTGCCCGGAAAACAGCATCACCAGGTTGTTGCGGATCACGGGCATATGCACCTTGAGGGCATCCAGGTCCGACTGGTTACGCGCCAGCAAAGTGATGCTCACCTGCAGGTAGCGTTGACGACCGTTCTGATTGAAGTTGGCGACAAAGGCCGGAAGCATCGGCTCGAAGATTGCCGGTTGCTTGGCGTTAGTGGCGGTTTCGGCGGCAGGTGCCGGCTTGCTGGCACTGCTGTGCATGATGTACCAGGTGCCGCCCACCGAGGCGCCGATGGCCAGGAGCAGGCCCACGACAATCATCAGGATAAGCTTGAGCTTGCCTTTGCCTGCGGGTGCGGGTGCTTTTGCTGCGTCGTCGCTCTTCGCCATGCCAATAATCCGTCACTATTCGGGGATTCATAGATCTACGGAAAGGCAAGAGCAAGTGTTATGCCAGAGTTGGTTGGCTGAACGCAGACGAGGGAACACCACAAATCAAGTGTGGGAGGGGGCTTGCCCGATGAGGGTGTATCAGTCAACTGATGCATGAACTGACACACCCTCATCGGGGCATAAGTATCTACACAACTTCAGTAGGATAACGCGTAGCAGCTGTCGAGCCTTGGCGAGGCTGCGTCGGCGGTGTGTCAGACGCGCCGCAAACGCAGCCTCGCCAAGGCTCGACAGCTGCTACGCAGGGGACTCGGCTCAAGATGTGTAGATACTTATGCTCATCGGGGGCAAGCCCCCCTCCCACATTTGTCCTATGCCAGACTTACATCAGGCGTAGTAATCGACGGCGCTGGAGCCGATCACCGTCGAAGTCACGGGCGCCACGGCTTCGGCCACTTCAATGTGGCTGCCGCTGTCGCCGCTGTCGCCACCCCGCCCGCTACGACTAACGCCCCCCGTCTGCGCCTGCTGTTGCTGCTGCTCCTGGCCACGGGACTGGTCGGACACGTTCACATCCACCTGCCCCATGCCCTGCTGGGCGAACATCTCGCGCAAGCGACCGGACTGGCTTTCCAGGGCTTCACGCACCACCGGGTGGGCGCTCATGAAGTTGACCTGGGCCTGCTGGTCGGCGGTCATGTTGACCTTGATGTCCAGGCGCCCGAGCTCAGCCGGCTGCAACTGGATCTCCGCCGACTTGAGGTTGGCGCTGGAGAGGTACATCACACGGTTGACGATCTCGTCGGTCCAGCCGCTCTGATGCATGGCCAGCGGCGCATTCGTCACCGGCGGCAAGGCATTCGCGGTTTTCGGCGTGGCCGCCTGGGTCAATGCGGCCAGGCGGTTGGCGAAGTCATCGACGCGGGTGTCGCTGCTGGCCTCCTTCAAGTCCTTGAGGCCGCCTTCGATCAAGCCGCTGAAGGCCTTGTCGCCACCCTGGTCCGTACTGTCCTTGGTGGCTTGCTGGTCGACCATGGTGGCCAGGCCAGCGGCAAAGTTCTGGGCGGCGGTTGGCTGGTCCTGGGTGGTCGTCGGTGCGGTTTTGGCCGGTGCCTGGCTGCTGGCCGACACATGCCCGCCCTGCTCCATTGCCAGGCGTACGGCCGGCATGGCGTCCAGGGGATCGGCCTCAGGGTCGAAGGCCGGCGTGGCGTCCTCGGTCGCTGCGATTGGCGCCGCAACCACGGGTGCAGCCTTGTCATCCTTGGCAGCGGCAACGGGTGCCGGATTTTCCACCGGCACTGGCACCACCACCAACGGGGTGACCGTGGCAATCAATGCCGGGTCGACCACCGGGTCCACCGCAGGCTGCTGCGCCAGGGCCGGATCCACAGGTGCAGCGTCATCCTTGCTGGCAGTGTCGTCGGACGATGCCGCAGGCTTGGCAGGCAAGGTATTGCCGCTATCGGCAACCGCTGGCGTGGCGGCGGCAGGTTTGTCGTTGCCCGCCGCAGGCTTGGCGCTGGCATCGGCAGGCTTGTCCCGCGAGGGCTTGGCCGAGTTGTCATCAGCCTTGACCGTGGGTTTGGAACCCTGGCTGGCGAACACCTGAGCGAAGCCAGGGCCCTTGTCCCGTGGGTCCGCAGCCACTGCCGGTGGATTGACGGCAGGCGCTTGAGGCTTGGCCGCAGGGGCAGCCTGGAGAAGCGAATTCGGGGCGACTGGCATAGGTAAAGGTCTCCACTGCATGGGGATCGGGGATGCAGTATCAGGAGGTAGAGCAAGAGTCGGGCCAGGTTTTCAAACTGATGGAATCAAATCTGGAACCGCTGCCGCTCCGACTCATACATCGGCTTCACCAAGGCAAACTCATGATCGATCTGGTCCACCAGCGCCCCCAGGTCCGCCGCGGCCTCGACCGACTCCGCCTCCAAGCGCTGGCACAGGTACGCCAACCGCACTGCGCCGAGGTTGCCACTGCTGCCCTTGAAGCTATGGGCGATACGCCCCAGTGCCTTGGCGTCGTCCCGTGCCTTGCGCAACGCTTCGACGCGTTTTTGGGAGTCATCGAGGAAGGTATCGAGCAGCTTGGGGTACTCGCCTTCCATGACCTCCTGCAAACCCGACAACACGTTCGGGTCCATATGAATCTCAGCCACTTGCTCGCTCCTTGATCAAGAATCGGCGGATTATGCCAGAGCCCCCCAGCAAAACTCTACGCAGACACTGCGCCCGCCGTCGGACCAGCGCACCTCGCTGCTGAGTTGACGCACCAGGCTCAGGCCCCGACCGGACAGGCAATCAATGTCCAGCGGCCGGGCCAGCACCTGCTCCACGTCGAACCCTGGCCCACTGTCTTCAACGCGCAGGGTCATCTTGCCGCCCGCCTCGGTGGGCACCACCTGCACATGCACGCGCACATAACCACTGTTCAACTGCGCCAGGCGGTCATTGCGCTGGCGATAATACTCGGCAAAGCCCCGGGCATCGCGCTTGAGCCGCGAGTCCAGGCCCAGCACGCCATGTTCCAGGGCATTGGAATACAACTCGGCCATGACGCTGTAGAGCGCCCCGCTCTGCTCGCGCAGCCCCTGGATCTCCAGCAGCAGTTGCAGCAGGTAGGGCAAGGGGTTGTAACGCTTGAGGGTTTCGGCACGAAATTCGAAACTCACCGACCAATCCAGCGGGCACGACTGGCCGCTGTCGGCATACAACGGCCCGGTGGCCCGCAGCGGCTGCCCGGGACGCAGTGTGATTTCCACCATGCTCACATCATCCCGCGTCACACCGCGAAAGGCCGCCAGGGCCTGCTCGATGTCGTCGAAGAGTCGGTCGGGCTCACGGTTGGCGGCAAAGACCTGCTGCAAGCGCTCGACGCCAAACAGCTGGTCGTTGGCGTCGGCGGTGTCCAGCACGCCATCGGAGAGCAGGAACACGCGGTCACCCAGCGCCATGGGCCAGACCTCGGTGCGATCATCAAATGCCTCAGCCGACAGCACCCCCAACGGCAAATGCCGCGACTGCAGCGGCGCGCGCTTGCCGCTGGCGACTTCATGCACATAGCCTTCGGGCATGCCGCCGTTCCACACCTCCACCACCCGTCGCTGCGTGCTCAGGCACAGCAGGGTGGCGCAGCAGAACATATCCACCGGCAGGATGCGCTTGAGCTTGGCATTCATCTCCCGCAGGATCTGCGCCAGGCCGTAGCCCTTGGCAGTCATGCCGTAGAACACCTCCGCTAGGGGCATGGCGCCCACCGCCGCCGGCAGGCCATGGCCGGTGAAATCGCCAAGCAGCACGTGCATGTCGCCCGACGGCGTATATGCCGCCAGCAGCAGATCGCCGTTGAACAGCGCATAGGGCGATTGCAGGTAGCGGATATTCGGCGCCGCGTTGATGCAGCCGGAATGGGCGACTTTATCGAACACCGCCTTGGCCACCCGCTGCTCACGCAACAGGTACTCATGGTGCCTGGCGATCTGGTCACGCTGCTGCAGCATCGTCGCCTGCAGCCGGCGCAGGCGGTCCATGGCGTTGATCTTGGCCGCCAGGATCAGCTGGTTGTAGGGTTTGGGCAGGAAATCATCGCCGCCGGCATCCAGGCACTCGGCCAGGGCGGCACTTTCGCGCAGGGACGTGAGGAAGATGATCGGCACCAGCTCCTCCCCCGCCAACTGCTTGATCCACCGCGCGGCGGCCAGGCCATCCATCACGGGCATGATCGCGTCCATCAACACCAGTTGCGGACGCTCGCGCGCGAACAGTTCAACGGCCTCCTCGCCATTGGTTGCAGTGAGCACCTGGTGCCCCTGGCGTCGCACAATGGTCGACAGCAACAGCAGGTCGGCGGCGCTGTCTTCGGCGATCAGGATCGTCAGCGGCTCAACCGCGGGGGCCAGGGCGCTCAATTGATGTCGAACAATTTGTCGAAGTTGGAGATAGCGAGGATCTTGCGCACATCGGGGTTGGTGTTGATCACCTGGACCTCCGACTCCTCGCCGCCGGCATGGTCCCTCAACAGCAGGAGCATGCCCAGGGCCGAACTGTCCATATAAGTGGTTTCCTTCAGGTCGACCACATACGACTCAGGCACCTTGTAGAAACGCTCGTAAGCCTCACGAAACGCCTGGTGGCTGCTGAAATCGAACCGACCCTTGATTGCGATCGTCAACTTCTTCCCGTCCAGGGATACTTCTGACTCAATTGACATGCGACTGCTTCCTTGTCATAGGCATAGACACAAGGTGTAGCAGGCGAATGGGATACCAGCAACACAGCAGATCAAATGTGGCAGGCGGGCAACCGTCAGTATTGTGATTGGCGCGGCAGGCGCTGGGACAATTCGTCGAGCAGTTTCTGCTCGCGCTTGTCTTCCAATGCCCGCGCTTCGTCGATGTAGCGCTGCACCAGTTTGCGCAGGCCCTCGACGCGCGCGAAGGCTTGCTGCCAGCTCTCGCGGGCCTTGTCGAGGTTGTTCTGGTGCCAGGCCAGGCTTTGGCGCTGCTGGCCGACGGCCGTCTCCAGCTGATTGAGAAAGCCCTGGTAACCCATCAGCCATTGCCCCGATACACCTTGCGTGCCGCGTTCGATCCATTGCTGCTGGTACTCGCCACGAAAGCGCTCCAGGTCGCCCAGCTTGCTTTCCGCCAAACGCACCTGGCCCTGGAAATACCCCAGGCGCTGGACCGCGGTTTTCTCGGCTTTTTCGGCCATGTCGACCACCGGGGCCAGGCGCGCAGCGCGGCTGTTGGCCATGGCTTAGCCGCCCGGCGCAGGAGCGAAGATCGAACCCAGGTGCGCTTCGCTTTCACCCATGCTGATCTTGTCGTTGAGGCCCTGGCGCAAGTAAGTCACCAACTGCGGTTGCAGGGCGATCGCCAGGTCGGTGTCGCGGTCGCCACCGGCCACATAGGCGCCGACGCTGATCAAGTCGCGGCTCTGTTGATAACGCGACCACAGCTGCTTGAACTGCTGCGCGCGGGCCATATGCTCCGGCGTGACCACCGCCGGCATGACCCGGCTGATGGACGCTTCGATGTCGATGGCCGGGTAGTGCCCCTCCTCGGCCAGACGCCGCGACAGCACGATGTGGCCGTCGAGCACGCCCCGCGCCGAGTCGGCGATGGGATCCTGCTGGTCATCGCCTTCGGACAATACGGTGTAGAACGCGGTGATCGAGCCGCCACCGGCCTCGGCATTACCGGCGCGCTCCACCAGCTTGGGCAGCTTGGCGAACACCGACGGCGGGTAGCCCTTGGTGGCCGGGGGCTCGCCGATGGCCAGGGCGATTTCCCGCTGGGCTTGGGCGAAACGGGTGAGCGAGTCCATCAGCAACAGGACGTTCTTGCCCTTGTCGCGAAAATATTCGGCGATGCGCGTGCAGTACATGGCCGCGCGCAGACGCATCAACGGTGCATCGTCCGCTGGGGATGCGACCACCACCGAACGCTTGAGGCCTTCTTCGCCGAGGCTGTGTTCGATGAACTCCTTCACCTCGCGGCCCCGCTCGCCGATCAGGCCCACCACGATGATGTCGGCCTCGGTAAAGCGCGTCATCATGCCGAGCAACACCGACTTACCCACACCCGTACCCGCGAACAGGCCCAGACGCTGGCCACGGCCGACCGTCAATAAACCGTTGATGCTGCGAATCCCCACGTCCAGCGGCACGCTGATGGGGTTGCGGTTGAGCGGGTTGATGGTGGGGCCGTCCATCGGCACCCAGTCTTCGGCTTTCATGCCGCCCTTGCCGTCCAGTGCGCGACCGGCGCCGTCCAGCACCCGGCCGAGCATGCTCATGCCCATGGGCAGGCGGCCGGTGTCGGCCAGGGGCACCACGCGGGCGCCGGGGGCGATGCCGGCCAGGCTGCCGACGGGCATGAGGAAAATCTTGTTGCCGGAAAAACCCATCACTTCGGCTTCGACCTGCACCGGATGGTAGCTGTCGTCGTTGATCACCATGCAACGGCTGCCCATGGCGGCGCGCAGGCCCTCGGCTTCGAGGGTCAGGCCGACCATGCGCAACAGACGCCCTTCGAGGATTGGCTGGCCGGGCAATTCGGTGGCCTCGGCATAGCCGCCCAGGCGCTTGGCGAAGCTGGTGCGATCAAGGCGCATCGGCGGCGTCCAGGTCCACGCTCAGGTCCGGCTCGGCCGGGTTCAGCGCCTGCTCGTGTTGTTGATCAAGCAGCTTGGCCATGATCTGGCTGATGCGGGTTTCCACCGTGGCATCGATGCGGCTGTGCTCGGTCTCGACCCGGCAACCGCCGGGCTGCAGCGCCGCATCTTCGACGATGCGCCAGGTTTCTTCATGGCGCTCGCGCATCGCTTTGACCTGTTCGAAGTCCTGCGGGTTGATGTACAGCCGCACATTGCCGACGCCCAGGGGCAGCAACTTGAGGGCTTCGCGCATCACGCTTTCGATCTGGCTGGAATCCAGCACCAGTTCGCGCTGAATCACCTGGCGGGCGATGTGCTGTACCAGGCCGACCATGGCTTTTTCGATTTGCGAATCCTGCTCGGCGATGGGCGCGAACAGGTTGCCCATCAGGCGCTCCAGGCTGGCCAGCTTGACGCTCAGCGCCGCCTCGGCTTCCTGGCGCACCTTGAGGGTGGTGCTGCGAAAACCGTCTTTCTCGCCAGCGGCAAAGCCTTCGTTGTAGGCCTCCTGACGGATGCTTTCCAACTCTTCCAGGGTCAGTGGCTGGACTTCCTCCAGCGGCACTTCTTCCATTTCCACCGGCGGCTCTTCAACCGGTTCCGGCTCGGGCTCGGGCACATGCGGATCGAAGCTGGGCAACGACCAGATGTCGAACCCACCGACGTCCCGTGCGCGAATCAGATCGCTGGGCGCCTCATCTTTGTTCGACATGGGGAGCGCCTTAGATCATTTCTTCGCCGCCCTTCCCACCGAGAACGATTTCTCCGGCTTCGGCCATACGGCGGGCAATGGTGAGGATTTCTTTCTGGGCGGTTTCCACGTCGCTGACGCGCACCGGACCCTTGGCTTCCAGGTCGTCGCGCAACAGCTCGGAGGCACGCTTGGACATGTTCTTGAAGATCTTCTCCTTGACGCCTTCGTCCGAGCCCTTGAGGGCCAGTACCAGCACGTCGGAGGACACTTCGCGCAGCAACGCCTGGATGCCACGGTCGTCGACATCGGAGAGGTTGTTGAACACGAACATGAGGTCTTCGATCTGGCCGGACAGGGTGTCGTCGATCTCGCGGATCGAGTCCATCAACTGGCCTTCGACCGAGCTGTCGAGGAAGTTCATGATGTCGGCCGCGCGCTTGATACCACCCAGGGTAGTGCGCGAGGCGTTCGAGTTGCCCGAGAACTGTTTCTCGAGAATCGTGTTGAGTTCCTTCAGGGCCGCCGGCTGCACGGTGTTCAGCGACGACACGCGCAGGATGATGTCCAGGCGCACCTTATGGTCGAAGTGGCCAAGCACTTCACCGGCCTGGTCCGGGTCGAGGTAGGCCACCACGATTGCCTGGATCTGCGGGTGCTCGTAGCGGATCACGTCGGCGACCGCGCGCGGTTCCATCCACTTGAGGCTGTCCAGGCCACTGGTGTTGCCGCCCAGCAGGATGCGGTCGATCAGGCCGTTGGCCTTGTCTTCGCCCAGGGCCGAGGTGAGCATCTTGCGGATGTAGCTGTCGGAGCCGACGCCCAGGCTGGTCTGGTCGCCGACGATCTCGACGAACTCGCTCATCACCTGCTCGACTTGCTCGCGGTGCACATTGCGCATTTGCGCCATGGCCACGCCCACCCGCTGGACCTCTTTGGGGCCCATGTGGCGCAGCACTTGGGCGGCGTCGGTTTCCCCCAGGGACAGCAGCAGGACTGCGGCTTTGTCGACCCGGGAGAGCTTGGCAACAGCGGCTCGATCACTCATCTGCGTTAATCCACTCTTTCACGACCTGGGCCACACGGCCCGGGTCTTCTGCTACCAGACTTTTGATTGCGTTCAACTGAGCGTCATAGCCTTCGCTCGGGCTCGGCAACAGGATGCTTTGCGGGCCGCCGAGGCTGACGCGGTCGTTGGCCAGTTCGCCGTCCAGGCCGCCCATGCCACCCAATTCGACATCGCTGCCACCGAAGGCCGCCAGTTGTTTCTTGCCGTTGCCGGTGATGTTGTTGAGCACCGGACGCAGCACGCCGAACACCAGCACCAGGATGAACAACACACCCAGCACTTGCTTGACGATGTCCCAAAACCACGGCTGGGTGTAGAACGCCGCTTCGGCGATCACTTCGCCACGCTCGGCGGAGAACGGCATGTTGATCACGCTGACGCTGTCACCCCGACTGGCGTCAAAACCAACGGCGTCCTGCACCAGGCGTGTGAAGCGCGCCAATTCGTCGGCGCTCCACGGCGCACGCGTTACGGCACCATCCGCAGCGTTGACCTTGACCTGGTCATCCACCACCACCGACACCGACAGGCGATTGACGCGACCCTGCTGCTGCTTGGTGTGGCTGATGGAACGGTCGAGTTCGAAGTTCTTGGTGGACTGGTTACGCTTGTCCGCCGGGTACGGCGCGAGCATCGGCTGGCCGGTGGCCGGGTCCATGATCTGCTGGCCGTTGGCATCCAACAGTGGCTGGCCAGGCTGGATCGCGCCCGCGGTGGCAGCGGCGCCACCGGTGGTTTGCGGCGCCGAGGCCGGGGCCGGCGGCTGGTTGCTCAGGGCACCCGGCACACCTTGCGGGCCATTGCTGGCGGTACGTTGTTCGCTGGTCGATTGCTCACTGCGCAGGGCCGGTTGGTCCGGGTTGAACTGCTCGGAGGTCGACTCGACGGCGCTGAAGTCCACGTCGGCAGACACTTCCGCCTTGTAGCGGTCATTGCCGAGCACCGGTTGCAGGATGTTGTGCACACGCTGGGTGAGCATGCTTTCCATGCGGCGACTGTAGTCGAACTGCTTGCCGGCCTGGGTCAGCGCGGAGTTTTCGGCCATGTCGGAGAGCAAGTTGCCCTTCTGGTCGACCACGGTGATTTGCGACTTGCTCAGTTCGGGAACGCTGGTGGCCACCAGGTTGATGATCGCCATGACCTGGCCAGGCTCCAGGGAGCGGCCGGAAAACAGTTCGACCAATACCGACGCACTTGGCTTGCGCTCATCGCGCACAAACACCGAGCTTTTCGGAATTGCCAGGTGCACGCGGGCACCCTTGACGTTGTTCAGGCTGGAAATGGTGCGCGCCAGCTCGCCTTCAAGGCCACGACGATAGCGCGTGGCTTCCATGAACTGGCTGGTCCCCAGGCCCTGGTCCTTGTCGAGGATCTCGAAACCGATATTGCTGTCGGACGGGGTCACGCCGGCGGCGGCCAGCTTCATACGCGCACGGGCCACATCGTCAGCCTTGACCAGCAGGGCGCCGGAGTTGGGCTCCACGGTGTAGGCGATGTCGGCGGCGGCAAGGGTTTCCATGATCTGCTTGGAATCCATGCCTGCCAGGCTGCCATACAACGGCCGGTAATCGGGCTGCTGTGACCACAACACCACGGCAAAACCAATCGCCACGCTGGCAGCCAGGCCGACCATCAGGCCCACCTGACGCAGCATGGTCATTTCCGAGAGGTTTTCCAGGAACGACAGGCCAAACAGCGGCGGCTTGCCGTCTGTCTTGGCGGGTACGTTGTCGGAGACTGCTTCTGCCATGACTTAAATCTCGCCCTTAAACCGGCATCTGCATGATGTCTTGATAGGCCTGAACCAGCTTGTTACGCACTTGGGTCAGGGCCTGGAAGGAGACGCTGGCCTTTTGCGAGGCGACCATCACATCGGTGAGGTCCACGCCGCTTTTGCCGATTTCGAACGCAGTGGCCAACTGGCTGGAAGCTTGCTGGGTGTCACTGACTTTGTTGATGGCCTGGCCGAGCATGTCGGCGAAGCTGCTTTGGCCCAATTCCGGCGCTGGCGCGACGGATTTCGGTTGAGCCATGGCATCCATCTGCATGGCGCGCATATCCAACATCAACCGATTGAACTCAATACCCTGGCTCATGACCTTCTCTCTCCAACCTGCAATTTTTTGACACTACGCAGCGATTACTAGGGGAGGTAGCAACAAGGGTGCCAGATCCGCATCAACTCGTAAGAAAAGGCGACAAACCTTGTCGACCTTCTTACCGGTTACGTGGCGAATAGATACGCTTCCACATCCATTCCGGCGTCACGCATCTGCGCCAGCTTGTAGCGCAGGGTGCGCGGGCTGATGCCCAGGCGCTCGGCGGCCTCTTTGCGCCGGCCGCGCTCGGCGCGCAGGGTGTCGATGATCATCTGGAATTCGCGGCGGCGCAGGTCGTCGCCGAGGGCACCGGCCGATTCAGCCTCTGCAACCACCGGCGCGGGCGCCAACGTCGGCAATGGCGCCGCGCCACTGCCCATGGACAGGCAGAAATCCTGGGGCTGGATCAAGCCGCCTTGCTGCAGGATCAGCGCGCGCTGGATGGCGTTATCCAGCTCCCGTACGTTGCCGGGCCATGGATAACTGATCAGGCAGGCCTGGGCTTGCGCCGATAGCCGCGCCTGGGCGTGCTTCATTTTTTTGACGTGGTTGTTCAGCAGGCGCTCGGCCAGCGGAATGATATCTGCCGGGCGTTCACGTAGCGGGCGCCAGGCCAGGGGGAACACCGAGAGCCGATAGAACAGGTCTTCCCGGAAGCGCCCCGCCGCCACCTCGCCGGCGAGGTCCCGGTTGGTGGTGGCGACCACACGGATATCCAGCTGGATCGGCTTGCGCGCCCCCACCCGCTCCACTTCGCGCTCTTGCAGCACGCGCAGTAGTTTGGCTTGCAGGCCCAGGGGCATTTCCGAAATTTCATCCAGCAAAATGGTGCCGCCATCGGCCTGTTCGAACTTGCCCGCCTGGGCCGCGATGGCGCCGGTGAACGAGCCCTTTTCGTGGCCGAACAGGGTGGCTTCGAGCATGTTGTCGGGGATCGCCGCGCAGTTGATGGCGATAAACGGTTGCTGGGCGCGGGTCGACTGCTGGTGGATATAACGCGCCAGCACCTCTTTACCGGTGCCGGACTCGCCGGAGATCAGCACGGTGGAATCACTGCGCGCCACACGGGCCGCCAACTCAAGCAATTGTGCACTGGCCGGCTCGAAGGCGATCGGGCCCTCGCCTTCGTTGGCCGGGATCACCCCCAGGGCGTGGCGCGCCACCAGTTCGATCAGGGCTTTAGGCTCGAAGGGCTTGACCAGGTAATCCGCGGCGCCCTGGCGCATCGCGTCCACGGCACGCTCCACCGCACCATGGGCGGTCATCAGCAGCACCGGCAGTTGCGGCTGACGCGCACGCAAGAGACCGAGCAACTGATGGCCGTCCATGCCGGGCATGTTCACGTCGCTGACCACCAGGCTGAAGGCTTCCTGCTCCACCGCGTCCAAGGCGTCCTCGGCAGAACCGACCGCCCGATAGTCATGGCCCGCCAACAACAGCGTGTCAGCCAATGCTTCACGCAGGGCGCGATCGTCTTCCACCAACAAAACCTTGATAGCCATATCCTTACTCCGCGCTTGCCGCGCATGAAAACAGCGGCAAGGTCATCAATGCACAGGTGCCACGCCCAACGCGGGAATGCAGCTGCAATTCTCCCTGATGGGCACGCGCCACCGCCTTGACCACGGTCAGGCCCAGGCCGGTACCGTTGGTCTTGGTGGTGAAAAAGGGTTCACCCAGGCGCTTGAGCACCACCGGGTCGATACCGCTGCCGCTGTCGCTGATGCACAGGCGCAGGGTTTGCTCGCGGTTGTACAGGTGCACCTTGAGCCGCGCGCCGGGGCCGCTGGCCTGGGTGGCGTTTTCGATCAGGTTGAGCAGCGAGCCCACCAGGGTGTCGCGGTTGCAGAGCAGCTCGCCGAGGTGACTGTCGCACTGCCAACGCACGTGCACGTCCTGGATATGGGCAGCGGCCGCCGCTTGCAGGGCCTGCATCAGTTGGGCCGGCGTCACGCGGTCGGTCAGCGGCAATTCGCCGCGGGCAAACACCAGCATGTCGCGGACCTGGTGCTCCAACTCATGCAGACGCTCCTTCAGGCGCCCGGCAAAGCGCTGGTGCGTGGCGGCGGGCAATTGCTCATCAGTCAAATGACTGGCGTAGATCAACGCGGCCGACAACGGCGTACGGATCTGATGCGCCAACGAAGCGACCATCCGCCCCAACGAGGACAAACGCTCATGGCGCGCCAACTGGTCTTGCAGATGACGGGTTTCAGTCAGGTCGTTAAGCAGCACCAACTGGCCTGGCTCCGCATCCAGGGAACGGGTGGCGATGGACAGGCGGCGCCCGTCCTTCAGGGAGATTTCGTGGCCATCGTCCTCACGCGGCGCAAAGCAGCGGGTGATGACATGGCGCCACAGCTCGCCTTCCAGCGGCAGGCCGAGCATGTCGCAGGCCGCCGGGTTGGCTTCACGCACGCGGCCTTCTTCATCGATGACGATCACGCCACCGGGCAACAGCGACAACAGGTTTTGCAAACGGTTGGCCAGGCGCTCTTTTTCGGCCAACTCTTCCATGCGCTGGGCGCTGACTACCGCCAGTTCGCCTTTCAGCTCGGAGACCCGGGCTTCCAGCAGGCTGTAGGAGTCGGTCAGCTGGCTCGACATCTGGCTGAACTGCGAGAACGCCTGCTCAAGACCCTGGCGGGTCGGCGGCTCGACAGGCGGAACCAGCCCCTGGATGGCAGGGGCCGAAGATAGTTGGGCGGCGTGGGGCATGATGCTCTCTCGCTTGGCTGACCGTCAGTTAAACGGAACGTTGCGAGGGCTGTAGCAATAGTTGTGCCGAAAAAAAACCGCTGAAATATCAGCGGCTTGGAAAACAGGCGTCAATCATCTGCCTGTTCATCACCTTCTTTGCGGCTCATTCCGTACTTGCGCATCTTCTCCACCAGGGTGGTTCGACGGATGCGCAGGCGCTCGGCGGCACGGGCGACGATGCCGTTCGCGTCGTCCAGGGCCTGCTGGATCAACCCCTGCTCGAGGTTGCCGAGGTAGTCCTTCAAGTCCAGGCCTTCGGGCGGCAGCATGGCGGTGGAGCCGAAGTCCGGGGTGTGGCCGTTGATGGCAACCCGTTCTTCCATGTCGCTGCGCAGGCTGTCGACCAGTTGCTCGTCTTCGTCGTCGACGTAGCGGAATTTCTTCGGCAGCTCGACCACGCCGATCACACCGTAGGGATGCATGATCGCCATGCGCTCCACCAGGTTGGCCAGTTCACGGACGTTACCGGGCCAGCCGTGGCGGCACAGGGACATGATCGCGGCCGAGTTGAAGCGGATCGAACCGCGCTTTTCGTGCTCCATGCGCGAGATCAGTTCGTTCATCAGCAGCGGGATGTCTTCCACGCGCTCACGCAGCGGGGCCATCTCGATCGGGAATACGTTGAGGCGGTAGTACAGGTCTTCGCGGAAGCTGCCGACCTCGATCATGCTCTCGAGGTTCTTGTGGGTCGCGGCGATGATGCGCACGTCGACGCTCTGGGTCTTGTTGCTGCCCACGCGCTCGAAGGTGCGCTCCTGCAAGACGCGCAGCAGCTTGACCTGCATCGGCAGCGGCATGTCGCCGATTTCGTCGAGGAACAGGGTGCCGCCGTTGGCCAGCTCGAAACGCCCGGCACGGCTGGTGATCGCCCCGGTAAAGGCGCCCTTCTCGTGACCGAATAGTTCGCTTTCAAGCAGCTCTGCCGGGATCGCTCCGCAGTTGACCGGCACAAAAGGCCCGTCGCGGCGCTTGGAGTGATAGTGCAGGTTGCGCGCGACCACTTCCTTGCCGGTGCCCGACTCGCCGAGGATCAGCACGCTGGCGTCGGTATCGGCCACCTGCTGCATCATCTGGCGCACGTGCTGGATGGCGCGGCTGGTGCCGACGAGGCTGCGGAACAGGTTGGGCTCGCGGTGGCGACCGCGCTCGCGGGCCTGGTCGTACATCTCGCGATAGACCTGGGCACGGTGCAGGGAATCGAGCAATTTGCTGTAGCTGGGCGGCATTTCCAGGGTGGAAAGCACACGACGGCGCTGGTCTTCGGGCAGGTCGACAGAAGAAATATCGCCTATTAGCAACACCGGAAGGAACTCATCCCAGGTTGACAGTGTCTTTAACAAGCCCAAAACAGCGCCAGGAGCGTTTACCGTCCCGATCAGCACACAAATGACTTCACGGCTCGATGACAATGAGCTGACTACCTGCTGCCAGTCATGGCTGCCGCAGGGCAGATTTTCTTCGCCAAGAAAATTCAAAATCACCGCTAAATCGCGGCGGCGGACGCTATCGTCATCGATCAGCAGAATTTTGGTTTCACGCCACATGCAATAGCAACTTCCCTAGTAAAACGCTCTGCCCAGTGTAAGGGCAATCGAGACGGCCGTAAGACTTCTTACTTTATAGACGTCTGAAATCTGAAAACAGCACTAGTTAAGTCAAAAAAGCTGGCACGGTCAAATTTATGACGCGCCGTTCGGATTAACTGCGTCTGTTCAGCCGAACAAATGGTAAACCTTTGACGCGTTCTTCGCTTGGTTGATCTGCGACATCTCTTCAAAAATCGCCTGGCGCTCGCCCGTCGTCACCTCAAGCAACTGCTGGTATACCGCCAACAGGCTCTCAAGCTTTTCACGCAACGCATCCTCATCCACCGGCGCTTCGCTGAGCACCTCGTCGATCACGTTGCGACAGCCCATGTCCAGCTCGCCAATGGCGTCCCAGTTACGGTCTGCCAGCGCGCCGATCAGCGCTTCACGGGTTTCATCAATGCGTTGCAGTGCTTGGCTCATGACGTATTCCTCAAGGCCCTCAGGCCCTTCTTTGCTGCGCCTTACTCGGTTGCAGCCTGTGGCGCGGCGATGGCATCCCAGCCTTCTTTCACGGTAATCAGCAAACGGGCGACTTCGTCGATCATGTCGGCATCGTTATGCAGGTTCGCTTCCATCAGGCGGTTAGTCATGTACGCATACAGACTTTCCAACTGCTGGACGTAAGCCGGGTTGTCACTCTTTTCAGCATTCAGGCCGTCGCGCAGGCCGATCACGATATCGATGGCCTTGCCCAGCATCAGGCCCTTCTGGGCGATGTCGCCACGAGCCAGCGCACCCTTGGCCTGGGCCATGCGGTCCAGGCCGCCCTCCATCAGCATCTGCACCAGGCGATGCGGGCTGGCTTCAGAGATCTGGGCATGGGAATTGACCTTCTGGTATTGGCGAAGGGCTCTCATGGGATTCATGTTTCTACCTCGTGACAGGCGACAGCGAAAAGGATTCTAGTAACCAATATGTCGACGGGTTTGCAAAAAGCTTTAGCCCCCGTCGTCCCGCGATAAAAAAGGCCAGGCAGATTGCCTGGCCTTTTTTTGTTCGGCAGGGGATCAAGTATTGGTCTTTGGATTGTTCAAGGCATTGAGCGTGGTCATCACGCTGGTGCTTTGCTGGCGCAACTGGGCGACCAGGGTGTCCATGGCGTTGTACTTGGCCGACAGGCTGCTGGTGAGCAGGGTCATGCGCTCGTCCAGCGTCGACTGCTGCTTGGTCAGGTCCTTGAGCGTGTCGGACAAGGACGTCGAGCGGGTCGCCAGAATGCCGGTAGTGGATTTGGCAAAGTCATCCGTGGCGCTTTTCATCCGTGCCAGCATGCCGCCCTTACCGCTGAACATGCTGTTGATGTCGGCGCCGTTGGTTTTAACCGCCGCGTCCCACTTCTTGTCATCGATCGCCAGCAGACCCGTGCTCGAACTGGTGGTCACGCCGAACTGCGCCAGGGACTTGAACGCACCGGTGCCCGACAGCGCGTTGAACTCATTGCGGATAGCGCTCTGCAACGAACGCATGGTCGAGTCGCCGGTCAACGCTGCCGCTGTAGTGCTGCCGTCCAGGTTCGTGGTGACCTTGGTTTCGGCGTTCATGGCAGTGATCAGGGCGTTGTAGGTATCAATGAAACCCTTGACCCCGGACTTGAGTGCGGTGTTGTTGGTGCTGACGGTGATGAGCGTTACGTTTTTATCGACGGTGGAATTGGTCTTGTAAGTCGACGCAGCTACCAGCTTGATATCCACCCCGCTAAGAGCGCCTGTGATGGTGTTGGACTTGGACACAGACGCAACCCCATCGATGCTGTAGAGCGCATCCTTGGGCGGATCGACGACCGTGGCACCCACATCGAGGCCCGAAGTGCCAGAGAGTGTAAGGTCCGAGCCGGTCCCCATGGTGGTAGAGGTCAGGATCAATCGCGAACCGTTGGAGTCGGTTTGAATGTTGGCGCTCAGCCCCGAAGTACCAAACTGGGTATTGATCGAGTCACGCACCTGCTGCAGGGTCGCACCCGCGGGAACATTGAGGTCGTATGACTTGCCCGATTGACTGATGGTCAGCGTCGTCGGCTTGTCCGTCGCGTTGACTACCGTCGAGGTGCCACCGCTGAAGTTCTTGCTCGACAGCTTGGACGCTTGGGCCAACTGATCGACGACCAGCCGGAAGCTGCCGTTCGAGGCCGTGTTGCTGGCCGTCATGGTCGCGGTCTTTTCATCCGAGGACGAACCGGTCAAGCCGGTGAAACTGCTGTCCTTGGCCATGGTGTCCAAGGCACTGCGAAACGCATCCAGCGCGGCCTGAACCTTGCCGATCGAAGACAGCGTGGTGGTCGCCTTCGCAGACGCGGTATTGATCTGCGTTTGCTTGGGCACCTTTTCGGCGTTGACCAAGGATGTCACGATCGCTTGCGTATCGATGTTCGAACCGATACCACTTACCGTTGAACCCGCCATCATCTATCTCCTGTTCGGTGGCTGCCGTTATCTTGACTTATTACGCCTCAAGACCAGACAGCAACAAGTTTCATGCCAGCTCAGGCCTTGTCGTCAAACAACAAGTTGCTTGCGCTGCTGAGGTTCTGTGCCAGCTTCAAGGCTGTTTCCGACGGAATCTGGCGAATCACTTCACCATTGTCGGTATTGATGACCTTGACCACCACGCGGTGGGTGGAGTCATCAATGGAAAAGTCCAGGCTACGCTGGGTAGCCTGAACGAAATCACGAATATCGGTTACTGCTTTTTCCAGGTCGGCGCGTGCGGGCTCTTGGCTGGTCGCGGGCGTTGCCAGGACATTCTTGACACCGTTGTCAGTCACTACCTTGGCAGGTGCGCTTTGAGGTGCAACCGGCGGATAAGACTGGTTCAGCTTTACACTCATGTCCATGTCCAATCTCCTCTAAACCGAAAAAACGGAAGGGCACGTAGACGCGCCCTTCCGTTAGTTACCAAGCGCTGGGATTACTGAAGCAGCTTCAGTACAGCGGATGGCAGCTGGTTAGCCTGCGACAGGATCGCGGTAGAAGCCGACTGCAGGGTTTGTTGCTTGGTCAGTTCGGCGGTTTCGGAAGCGAAGTCGACGTCCTGAACGGTGGAACGTGCAGCGGTGGAGTTCTTCTGAATGTTCTGCAGGTTGTCTGCAGTGGTAGTCAGACGGTTCTGGGTAGCACCCAGGCCCGAACGAACGCCGTCGATGGTGCCGATGGCCTTGTCGATAACAGCCAGGGCGTTTTGAGCGTTGGTAGCGTCGGTCACGTCGGTTTGGGCGATGGAGGTTTTGGTCGACGAAACGGTAGCAGCCGAGAACAAGTCCGAAACACCGGTACCGGCGTCGCTCAAGGAGTAGCCTTTAGCCGAGTCGAGGGAGACTTGACCGGTAACAACGATTGCAGCAGCACCCAGAGCAGCCGGGGTAGCGAATGCGCCAGCGCCATCTTTCGCGCCAACCAGGATGTTCGTCTGAGCGTTGGCATCAGCGCCAGCGAACGACAGGTTTTCACCGGAATCCGACTTAACCGACAGGCTCTTGTTAACTTCGTCGTAGTTGACACTGATACCCAGCTTGGCAGCGTTGGACTTCAGTTGGTCAGCCAGGCCAGCCAGATCGGTAACGCCTACGAAGCTCACAGCGCCGCTGTTACCAACAGCCAGAGTGAAGTTCGACGGGGTTGCGGCACCCACTTCCAGCTTGACTTCGGTGCTGGCGGTAGCGGTCAGGCCACCGATCGAACCGTTCAGGCCGGAAGCAATGTCTTTAGCCGACGCGCCTGCTGCATAAGTAACGGCTTTGCTTTGGCCGTTGCCGGTTACTGTGATGCTGCCGCCAGCCAGGCCAGTTGCGCTAGGCACGATGGCCTTGGTTTTGATCTGCTGCGAACCAATGTTGTTGGCTGCAACGTTTTCCAGGCTCAGGTTGATGGTTTCGTTAGCGTTGGCGCCAACCTGAATGGCCTTGGTACCGTACGAACCGTCCAGCAGCTTCTGGCCACCGAAAGTGGTGGTGTTGGAGATACGGGTCAGTTCCGAAGTCAGAGCCTGGTATTCGTCGTTGTTCGACTTACGGTCGTCAGGGCTGAGGGAACCAGTCGCGGAAGACAGAGCCAGGGTACGCATTTTTTGCAGGATGTCGGTCGAAGCCTGCATCGCGCCTTCAGCGGTCTGAGCGATGGAGATACCGTCGTTCACGTTTTTTACAGCTTGGCCCAGGCCGTTGATTTGGCTGGTCAGGCGGTTAGCGATCTGCAGGCCGGCTGCGTCGTCTTTAGCGCTGTTGATACGCAGGCCGGAAGACAGGCGCTGCATGGAGGTGGCCAGGGCGCCGCCGGCTTTGTTCAGGTTGCCCTGAGTAGTGATCGAAGCAATGTTGGTGTTTACTGTTAAAGCCATGACGAAATCCTCGTTGGATGGATACTGCGGCTTCCGGCCCTGGCAACCGCCGGGTGTGGCCTGAGAACCTACGTAATAGTTATCGTCGTGGTAGCCGGTTGCTTGAGGATTTTTTTTGATTTTTTTAATGGCGCCGTGCCACCCCTTGTAATTCAAGGGCTTACGCCGGCTAAAAACCCATATTTCATTGGGTTTTCTGGCGCCAAATAAAAAACGCCGATGTTCTTTCGAGCATCGGCGTTTGCTTTTACGCAGAAAGCAGTCTATCGAAGCGTCACGGACGATAGAGAATCGCCGATCCCCACGACAGGCCCACGCCAAAACCGCTGATTGCCACGCGCTTCCAGGTGGCGTCCATCACATGCTTTTCCAGCAGCAACGGAATGCTCGACGACACGGTGTTGCCGGTCTCGACCATGTCCTTGATGAACTTCTCCACCGGCGCGTCTTCGAAACGCCGGGCCACGGCGTCGACAATCGCCGCACTGCCCTGGTGAATGCAGAACGCATCGATGTCATCGGCCGCAAGGTCCGACTCGTCGAGCAGCTCGTGCAAATGCGCGGGCACCTTGAGCAAGGCGAAGTTGAACACCTGGCGACCGTTCATGAAGAACACGCCATCGCTGACCTTGAGATGCGGTGCGCCGGAACCGTCCGTGCCGAACTTGGACTTGCCCAGCAACCACGGCGCGTCTTCGCCCATCCAGGTGGCGGTGGCGGCATCGCCGAACAGCATGGTGGTGTTGCGGTCTTCCGGGTCGACGATCTTCGAATACGGGTCGGCGGTGACCAACAGGCCGTTTTTCAGGCCGGTGGCTTCCATGAAGCCCTTCATCGCGTAGATGCCGTAGACGTAGCCAGAGCAGCCCAGGGAAATATCAAACGCCGCCACGTGGGTGGGCAGGCCGAGTTTGTCCTGGACGATCGCGGCCGTATGGGGCAAACCCTCTTCATCGCCGTTCTGGGTGACGACGATCAGCGCATCGATGGACTCGCGCTTCAAATCCGGATTGTTGGCAAACAAAGCGTTGACCGCCTCGACACACAGATCGGAGGTTTCCTGCGCGGCTTCCTTGCGCGGCAGGAACGCCGAACCGATCTTGCCGATGATGAATTCTTCATCCTTGGCGAACTTGGCACCCTGGGCGTAGTTATCGATCCCGTCTGCCGGCACGTAACTGGCGATGCTTTTTATGCCAATCATTGTGGCTTCCCAATACTAAATAGCTGGAGAACACCCCAGACGTGGCCTGGAGTGCTGACAATAAAGGGGATAACCCCATAAAAATCTCGCTGAAAGCCGCCCCGCAAGGACCATGTGACGACTTATCCTTTTCACACGATACAGTGAAGATGCGCTTTATGACTCACAGGTCACTCAATTGTGTGTGCTTTGTGCAAAACCTTCAAACAATTAAGTCCCAGAAACGGCAACGGCCCGCCCTGTTTCCAGAGCGGGCCGCTTGACTTGACGCCACTTACATCTTGTTGAACAAGCTCAACTGCGAGACTTTCACGAAAGCCAGCTGCGAGGCCTCCAGCATGGTTTGCTGCAGGGTCAGGTTGATCGCTGCCTCGCCCATGTCAATGTTGGCCAGGTCACTCATCGTGGTCTTGTTGGCCAGGCCGACACTGGTGTTTTCACTGGACTGCACCGTGAGTGCATTCTGTCGCGCACCGATGGAGCCACGCACGTTGTCCACCTGGTCGGCCGAGTTGGTCAGGTTACTGACCGCGGCGTTCAGGGCGTCCTGAAGCTTGACCCGCGCACCGGGAATACCATCCGCCGGCTGTTCCAGGGCCTGGCGCAGCTGGCTCAGGGTGTCGAGGGCATTCTGGGTTTTCTGGGTGGTGTTGCCGACCGAAAACTGATCGCCGGTGTTCGGCGTACCGCTCAACTCGAAGGTGACACCCGCGGCGGTGATCGTGTCCTTGGCTGGCGGCGTACCGCTGACGATCACGCCATTATCGACAATCGGCTTGCTGTCGGGGGTATACGGCTGGGCATACACCTTATAAGCAGTCGGGTCGACATCGTCGAACTTGATCAGTACGCCGCTGTTGGGAAACGTACTGGAGTAGTCGGCTGCACTGCTGACGCGGGCATTGGTCAGTTGCGCCGCCGAAGTGTTGCTTGCGGTGCGAGAGACATTGAACGCGTCCGGCTTGGCGGCCAGGGTGAACTCACGCCCTGCAACCAACGCATCGGCATCCGGCCCGGTGGCCACGCCGGTGAGGTCTGCGGTGATATCGAATTTGACCCCGCGTACATTGATACTGGCGCTGCCTTCCTTGGTGGAGTCGAACGTACCATTACCTGGAAGCTGCGAAGTAATGTCGTTGTTGTCCTTGTCGGTCACAACGTACTGCGTGCTACTGGTAAAGGTCACCTTATAGGGCTGGCCGTCGGCAAACTGCTTGGTGTAATCGATGCCCGACGTTACCAGGCCTGCCGAGATCGCGACCTTGTGGTCATCCACCGTTGCAGGCGTCGTGTAGGTGGCTTGGGTGCGGCTGGTGTTGACCGCGCCTTCCAGGATGGTCTTGCCCGTATCGCTGGTGCGCACCTTCAGCGTCTCGGAAACCTGCAGGCTCAGCTCGTTTTCGTCGCCTTGATAGCTATAAGTACCATCATTGTTGCGCGAATACGGCGGCGTATCGGTCTTGGAACCGGAGAACAGATAGTTGCCCGCCGCATCCTTGCTGTTAAGCAAACCGAGCAGCTGATTTTCAAGCGCGCCCACCTCGACCGCAATGGACTTGCGGTCAGCATCGCTGGTCACGCCACCCGCACGCAGCGCCAACTGGCTGCCGGCCTGGATCGTGGTATTGATCGCCTCCAGCACGCTTTCTTCGTTCGTCAGGGTATTTTGAATGCTGGTGATGTTGCCGCTGTACTGGGCCAGCATGTCTTTTTGCTGTTGCAGCATCAGCAAGCGCTGGGCGGCAACCGGATCATCCGAAGCGGTCTGTACACGCACGCCGGAGCTCGCCTGTTCCTGGGCCTTCACAACGCTGGAATAGTTGTTCTGATACTTGACGGCACTGGTGTCGTAATACTGCTGTGTAGAAATGCGCATCGTCCCAGACTCCCTTAAAGACTATTGATCAGCGTGCTGAAGGTTTCTTGCGCAGCCTTGATGATCTGCGACGACGCCGTGTAGTACTGCTGGAACTTGATCATGTCGCCCGCCTCTTCATCCAGGTTCACCTGGGATACGGAGTTGCGCGCGTTCTTGTTGGCGGCCAGCAGCGCACCGGTAGCGGTGTTGTCAGTGCCGGCCGAAGCGGCCTTGGCGCCCACGGTGGAGACCAGCTTGCTGTTGGCGCCCACCAGGCTGGTGCCGCCGCTGCCATCGGCCGCCAGGCCCACGGTTGCCTTGGTCTGCAGGTCGAGCAACGCCTGGGCGTTGCGATTGTCGGACTTGCCGGTGGCATTGAACGAGAACGAGGTGCCGTCGCCGTTGGCCGGCGAACCGCCCACCGTGGTGTCGAAACTGAAGCTCTTGGCTGGCGACACCAAGGCACCGCTGGCATCACGCATCGGCACGCTGATGCTGATCTTATTGGCCTGTCCCGGAATGATGGTGCCGGAACCGATGGGATCGCCCTGGGCGTTACTCAGCGTATAAGGCTGGGTGCCATCGGCCGCCGGTTTACCGAAAACCATCTTCACCGGCATCGAGTATTCGATGCCGGTACGCAGTTGTGCCGTATCGGCACCACCCTGTATGTCCAGGGGCACGGTGAGCGTCGGCGGCGTGAAGGTGCCGGTGCCCTGGTTGGTCTTGCTGGCCTCGCCCTGCAACGGCGCGGCAAAGGCAATCTTGCTGGGGTCGCTGAGGACCGTGCCGATTTCCTTGGCGCCGTTGGCGGTGGGGCTGACCTTGAAGCTGTCACCGGCCTGCACCGTACCGCTCTTGACCGCCAGGGTGAACCCATCGATGACCGGAGGCGGCGTGGCACTGAGGTCATAGGTACCCATGGCCTTGCCGTCGGAGCGCAGCACCGTGACCTTGTTGAGGTCGGTGCCGTCGTTGAAGCTGACCTTGTAATCGAAGTTGGTCAGCTGAGTGCTGTCCTTGATCGTCACGCCCAGGGCACCGTCGCCCAGGTTGCCTTGGGCAGCCAGGCTACGCAGGGCAACCGAGGCTGCGTTGTTGATGTCGGTGAACATCGAGGCGCCGAACTCGCCATTGAGGTCCAGGCCCTGGCCCAACTGGCTGTTGACCGTATCGGCGGTGGCAATCGCGATGCGCCCCAGATCATTGATCGCAGGAATCAACGCGTCGCTGCGATAGCGCAACAGGCCGCCGATGCTGCCGCCGCTGATCACGTTGCCCAGGTCCATCGTCGTACCGCCGGCCGCATTGAGCTGGATCGTGTACTGGCTGGTGTCGCTCTTGCTCGGTACGGCGGAAATGGTATTGGACTTGTCACCCAGCACCAGGGATTGGCCGCTACCGGTGCTGACACTGAACACGCCGTTCTTCTCAGTGGCGGTCACACCGATCAGCTCATTGAGCGAGCGCACGGCTTCGGCGCGCGAGTCCAGCAGGTTGGCCGGGGTGGTGTTCGACGAACCCTGCACCTGGGCGATCTGCTTGTTGAGAGAGGCAATCGACGAAGTCAGCTGGTTGACCTGATCGCTCATCGAGGACAACTGGCTGTTAATGGTCTCTTTCTGCTGGCTCAACTGGCTGGAAATGGAGTTGAACCGGTTGCTCAGCGTCTGGGCGTTCGTGAGCAGGATCTGGCGGGCCGAGGTATCGTTGGGGTTCGCCGAGGCGGTCTGCACAGCAGCGAAGAACGAACTGAGTACGGCGGACATGCCGGTGGTCTTGTCCGACAGGGTCTTGTCGACGGCACTGACCTGATCAAGATAAGCCTTGGCATCGCTGTTGAGCGAGGTGCTGTTCTGGTAGGCGGTGTCCAGGTATTCGTTGTACACCCGGCGCACGTCGGCCAGGGTGGTGCCGCTGCCGATGAACACGCCGCCATACTGGTTCGACGCATTTGCGCTCTGGGTGGTCTGCTGACGCGAATAACCCGCGGTATTGGCGTTGGCGATGTTGTTACTCAAGACCGACAACGATCCTTGAGCGGCGTTAAGCCCCGACATCCCGATATTGAGCAAACTCATGGTTCAGACCTTATAAATGAGTGGTCGCGCCCGCGGCAGCGTAATTCTGGTAACTGTTCATGGTTTTTGCGATCTGCGAAATCTTGCTGGCGTAGGCCGGGTCCGTGGCGTACCCGGCTTTTTGCAACTCGCGCACAAACTGTTCCGGGTTGTCGGCCGATTTCACAACATCTTTATAGCGATCATTGCTTTGCAGCAATGTCACGAGGTCATGGAAGCTGTCCTGGTAAGAATCGTAGGACCGGAACTGCGCCGTTTCCTTGACCATCGCCCCATCACGAAACTCGCTGGTGATTGCACGGGCCTGGCCGCCCTGCCAGCTCTGGCCGGCCTTGATGCCGAACAGGTTGTGGCTGCTGCTGCCATCCTCGGCGCGCATCACCGACTTGCCCCAACCGGTTTCCAGGGCGGCCTGGGCCACCAGGTACTTCGGATCGACACCGATACGCGCGGCCGCCGCCTTGGCCATCGGCAACATGGTCGCGACAAACTCATCCTGGGAGCTGAACGCCTTCTTCACCGGTGCCAATGGCGGCTGGGCCACGGCGCGGCCGTAGACCTGCATGCGCCCGCTCGGCACGGCAAACGTGCGCGCCGTGCTGTTGACCACATTGTCGGCGGCCGCGCTGTTACGCAACGGCGCCGCCTGGGCAACGGTGGTGGTGTCGGTGCTCGGCACGATACCGGCGAGCAGGCGATCGGTGAGCTTGCTCGGCAAGGCGATACGGCGCTGGTTCATCAGTGCGATGTCATTGCTATGGGCCGCTGCAGCGCCCGCCTGGGGCTCCGCCACGCGATAGGCCCACAGTGGACGCTGGCCATTGGAACGCCCCAGCGGGCCCTCGGCCTGGGTACCGGCGGCAATTTGCGTCGGCACATCGACTTTCTTGACCGCCTCGGCCGCCGCCGGGCCCTGCAAGGTGGCCGCCTGGGCGTCCACCGGCTTGTTCTTCTGCATCTGGCGCATCAGCACATCGGCCAGGCCGATACCGCCGCCTTCGCGGGACATGGAAACCGCCAGTTGCTGGTCGTACATTTCCTGGTACTGCTTGGCGGCCGGGGTGTTCATCGGGTTGTCCTTGCCCAGGGCCTCGGTGGCCGAGCGCATGGACTTGAGCATCTCGCTCAAGAACAGCGATTCGAATTCCTGCGCCACCTTGCGCATGTTGCCTTCGCTGTTCTTGTCGCCGACCTTCAGTTGGTTCAGGCGATTCAAGTCGGAATACGAACCCGAATCCGCCGTGCTGGTCAGGCCGCTGTTACGCATGTCCATGGCCATGGCCTTAAATCACGATCAGGTCGGCTTGCAACGCGCCGGCCTGTTTCAAAGCTTCGAGGATCGCCATCAAGTCGCCTGGCGCTGCGCCCACCTGGTTCACTGCACGCACAATCTCATCCAGGGTGGTACCGGGGCCGAACTTGAACATCGGCTTGGCTTCTTGCTGGGCATTCACTCGCGAGCGTGGCACCACCGCCGTCTGGCCATTGGACAACGGCCCAGGCTGGCTGACGATCGGATCTTCGGTGATGGTCACGGTCAGGCTGCCGTGGGTCACCGCCGCCGGCGAGACCTTGACGTTCTGGCCGATCACGATGGTACCGGTGCGCGAATTGATGATGACCTTGGCCACCGCCTGGCCCGGATCGACTTCGAGGTTTTCCAGGATCGACAGGTAGTCCACACGCTGGCTGGGGTCCAGCGGCGCGGTGACGCGGATCGAGCCGCCGTCGATGGCCTGGGCCACGCCAGGGCCGAGCATGTCGTTGATCTTGTCGACTACACGCTTGGCGGTGGTGAAGTCCGAACGGTTGAGGTTCAAGGTCAGGCTGTTGCCCTGGTTGAAACCGCTCGGCACGGTGCGTTCAACCGTGGCGCCACCCGGGATACGCCCGGCCGACGGCACGTTGACAGTGATCTTCGAACCGTCGCGACCTTCAGCGTCAAACCCGCCCACCACCAGGTTGCCCTGGGCGATGGCATAGACGTTACCGTCGATACCTTTAAGCGGGGTCATCAGCAAGGTGCCGCCCCGCAGGCTTTTGGAGTTACCGATGGACGACACAGTGATGTCGACCACCTGGCCCGGCTTGGAAAACGCCGGCAAGTCGGCACTGATCGACACCGCCGCGACGTTCTTCAACTGCACGTTGCCCGAACCCGCCGGCACCTTGATGCCGAACTGCGACAGCATGTTGTTGAAGGTCTGCAGGGTGAACGGGGTCTGGGTGGTCTGGTCGCCCGTGCCATTGAGCCCCACCACCAGGCCGTAGCCGATCAACTGGTTGGAACGCACGCCGGAGATGCTGGCGATGTCTTTCAGGCGTTCGGCCTGGGCGACTGCGCTCAGGCTCAGCAACAGTGCGGCCGCCATCAGCTGTTTGAATTTCAAAGTAGTCACCTAGAAAGGGAACAGCGGGCTGAGGAAGAAACGGTCGAGCCAACCGGGCTGACTCGCATCAGCAAAAGCACCGGTACCGGAATAGGTAATGCGTGCATCGGCAATCCGCGTGGAAGGCACGGTGTTGTCCGTGGAAATATCATCGGCGCGGACCATACCGGCTATGCGCACCAATTCGTCACCAGTGTTGAGGGTCATCCACTTCTCGCCGCGCACGGCAATGATGCCGTTGGGCAATACGTCAGCGACCGTCACGGTGATCGAGCCGGTCAGGCTGTTGCCCTGCCCCGCCGCACTCTTGCCGTCGGTAGCGCGGCTGCCGCTGTAGCCGGCGTTCAAGGTCAGGTCACCGTCGCTCAACGGGTTATTGACGTTGGGCACGGCGCCAAACAGAGAACTCAAACCAAGGCTGGCGGTGCTGTTCTTGCCCACCTGGGAGTTGGCATTCTTGCTGGCCTGGGTGCGTTCGTTCAGGGTGATGGTGATGATGTCACCGACCCGGAACGCCTTGCGGTCGCTGTACAGGTTCTGTTCGAAACCGGCCTGGTAGATCGAACCGTTGTTGGCCGCCGCCGGCAGTGGGGTGCGCGGCAACACCGGCGCGTAGTACGGGTCATTGGGTTTTGGCGTCGGGGCGACACAGCCCGCGAGCACGGCAATCCCACTCAATGCCAGAACGGAAACATAGCGATTCATGACCCTTACCTCACGGTGTTGCAGGTGCTCTCAGGAGCGCCCCATAGACTTGATTACAGATTCTGCGTTACGAACGAAAGCATCTGGTCGGCGGTGGAAATCACCTTGGAGTTCATCTCGTAGGCGCGTTGAGTGGTGATCATGTTGACCATCTCTTCAACGGTGCTGACGTTGGAGGTTTCCAGGGTGCTTTGCAGCGTGGTGCCGAAACCGTTCAGGCCAGGGGTGCCGATTTGCGGCGCGCCGCTGGAAGCGGTTTCCAGGAACAGGTTGTTACCCATCGCCTGCAGGCCGGCCGGGTTGATGAAGTCGGCGGTTTGCAGGTTGCCGATCACTTGCGACGCCGGGTTACCGGCCACGGTGATCGACACGGTGCCGTCGTTGCCGACGGTGAAGGTCTGGGCGTTGTTCGGCACGACGATAGCCGGTTCCAGGGCGAAACCGTTGGCCGTCACGATCTGGCCATTGGAGTCCAGGTGGAAGGTACCGTCACGGGTGTAGGAAGTGGTCCCATCCGGCTGCAGGATCTGGAAGAACCCTTTACCGTTGATGGCCATGTCCAGCGGCTGCCCGGTCTGCTGCAGGTTACCGGCGTTGAAGTTCTTCTGGGTGCCGACGATCTTCACACCGGTACCCAGTTGCAGGCCCGACGGCAATTCGCTGTCCTGGGTCGACTGGGCGCCTGGCTGGCGTTTGATCTGGTAGAGCAAATCCTGGAACTCGGCGCGGTCACGTTTGAAACCCGTGGTCGACACGTTGGCCAAGTTGTTGGAAATGGTGGTCAGGTTGGTGTCCTGGGCGGACAGGCCTGTTTTGGCAACCCATAGAGCCGGAAGCATGCTGTTCTCCTTCGTGCGCCTGTTTGTTGGCGCTGCGCTGCAAAAATTAGTAGTCGGTCAATAACGCGGCTATCAGCTCATCGCCATTACGCGGGTCATGGCCTGGTCGTCTTCCTTGGCGCTGTTCATCATCTTGATGTGCAACTCGAACTGCTTGGAAAGCGCCAGGACCGCGGTCATTTCTTCAACCGCGTTGACGTTGCTCGCCTGCAGGAAACCCGAGGTCAGCGTGACGTTCGCATCGGCGACGGCCGGCTGGCCATCCTTGGTATGGATGGTGCCATCCAGGCCTTTATTCATATTCTTGAGGTCGGGCTGGACCAGCTTGATGCGGTCCACTTCAGCCATCACCCGCGGGCCTTCGCCCATGGCGCGGATGCTGATGGTGCCGTCGGCGCCCACTTCGACTTTCTGCTGCGGCGGTACGGCGATCGGGCCACCGTTGCCCATGATCGGCATGCCGTTGCCGGCGCGCAGCACACCCAGCGCATCGACGTTCATGCTGGCACTGCGCACGTAGGCTTCACCGCCATCGGGGGTTTGCACCGCCATCCAGCCATTGCCGTTCACCGCCACATCCAGGTCGCGACCGGTCTCGATCATGGCGCCAGGGCTGAAGTCGGTCGCGGGACGTTCGGTCATGGCAAACGCACGCGCCGGAAAGCTGTCACCGAACACCGGCATCGAACGCGCCTGTTCCAGGTCACGTTGAAAACCGTTGGTGGAAATGTTCGCCAAGTTGTTGGCATGGGCCTTCTGCGCCAGTGCATTCTGGCTGGCGCCGGTCATTGCCACATAAAGGTACTTGTCCACGCTCTTTCCTCTTTCTGACGCAGGCTTGCCGCCCACCGCTGTACTGATGAGGCTTAAGCAATTTGCGAACCAACTTTTTAAAAGAGGACGAAGCCCAGCAACGACGGGGGTTTGCGCGAAGGTATTGAAAAATATGGATGGAGGGATAGTCGAAAAAACGGCGGACTACTGCCGCTTACGGCAACGGCGCAGATCAATGTGGGAGGGGGCTTGCCCCGATGGCAGTCTGTCAGCCAGATTACTCTTAGCTGACACACCGCTATCGGGGGCAAGCCCCCTCCCACATTGGGTTATTTGTCGGACTTGAGGATTTCGTAATCACGCAACTTATTGGCGATGGTGGTGTGTGACACCCCCAGGCGTTTCCCCAACTGCCGGCTGCTGGGATGCTCGGCATACAGGCTCTCCAGCACCGCCTTCTCGAAGCGTCCGACGATCGCCTCCAAACCGCCCTCCAGGGAAAAGTCGCCAAGGGGTTGGCGCACGCCGTAGTCCGGCAGGCGGATGTGTTCGACCTTGACCGTCCCGCCGTCACACAGCGATACCGCCTGGAACAGCACGTTTTCCAGCTGCCGCACATTCCCCGGCCAGTGGTAGTGGCTGAGCTTGTCCATGGCGGCAGGCGCCAGCCTGGGCAGCGGGCAGCCAATCTGCCGGCTGGCCTGGTCGAGAAAGTGCTCGACCAGGGGAGCAAGGCCGTCGAGGCATTCGCGCAGGGGCGGGATATGCAAGGACAGCACGTTGAGGCGGTGATAGAGGTCCTGGCGGAATTCGCCACGGGCGCAGAGTTCGGACAGGTCCACCTGGGTGGCGCAGATCACCCGCACATCCAGGTACACCTCTTCGTCACTGCCCACGCGCCGAAAGCAGCCGTCCTGCAGGAAGCGCAGCAATTTCACCTGCAAGCGCGCGCTCATTTCCCCGACACCATCGAGAAACAACGTACCGCCTGACGTCAGCTCCAGCAGCCCGAGCTTGCCTTCGGCCCGCGCGCCTTCAAAAGCGCCGGGGCCGTAGCCGAACAATTCGGTCTCGGCCATCGACTCGGGCAGCCCAGCGCAGTTCAGCGCCATCAACGGCGATTGCCCGCGCGGGCTGGCCAGGTGGCAAGCGCGTGCCAACAACTCTTTGCCGGTGCCGGTTTCGCCTTCTATTAATAGAGGCGCATCCAACGGCGCCATGCGCCGGGCTTCACGTACCACGGCGGCCATGACCTTGGAGCTTTGGAAAATACTGTCGAAACCGCGCAGCTCCTGTTTGCGCACATTGTAGATACGCTCACCCACACGGTCGGCACGGTGCAGGGTCAACACGGCACCGGCCATGGCTTCGCTGTCGTCATGTTCGGAGGATTGCAGCGGTGCGATATCCGCCAGGAACACGTCACCCTTGACCTTGACCCGCAGGCCATTGATCCGCGATTTACTCGCGCGCACCAGTTCCGGCAAGTCGAAATCCTCGGCGTAGCGCGACAGCGGAATGCCCGGCACCTCGTCCACCCGTACCCCGAGCAACTGCGCGGCCGCGCGGTTGGCGGCGACGATGGAGCCGCCCATGTCGATGGACAGCACCGGAAACTCAAGCGCACCGAGCAGCGCATTGAGCTCCATATGTCGACGCTCACTGGGCATCAGCCCTACCCGTTTAACGCCAAACACCCCGGCAATCGCCTCGAACTGCGGGCGCAGCGCCTGGAATTGCATGTTCACCAGGTTTGGGCAGAACAGGTAAATGGCGTTGCCATGCTCGCCCCCCACCTCACCCTTGGCGACGTTGACGCCGTACTCCACCAACAGGTTGAGGATGTCCCGCAGGATGCCGATGCGGTTCTGGCAGTGCACTTTGATACGCATGAAAAGGCTCGAAAAGTGGGTAGGCGCCGCGTCTTTTTGTCGCTGGGCGCAGATAGTCGTCAAGATTATGTGACAGCTTGGGGGCTTTTCCCAGCCCAATACCGTATTGAGCCAAGCAAGCGTAACGAATACTTTACGAAAATCGGTAAATTTTCCTACATGAGCGCTTTTGAAGCCGATGGAATCTTGCCCCGCACGGCGTATCAATAGGCTCATCCCAGGACATAACAAGAACGAATGCCTAGCAGGAGAGCCGTATGAAGCAGACGCACTACGTGGCCCGCGAGCCCGATGCGCAAGGTTTTATCCACTACCCGCCGGAAGAACACGCGGTGTGGAACACCCTGATCACCCGCCAGTTGAAAGTGATCGAGGGCCGCGCGTGCCAAGAGTACCTGGACGGCATCGACAAGCTCGGCCTGCCCTTGGATCGCATCCCGCAACTGGGTGAAATCAACCAGGTGCTGGCCGCGACCACCGGCTGGCAAGTCGCTCGCGTGCCGGCGCTGATCCCCTTCCAGACCTTCTTCGAATTACTCGCCAACAAGCAGTTTCCGGTGGCGACCTTTATTCGTACCCGCGAAGAACTGGATTACCTGCAAGAGCCGGATATTTTCCACGAGATCTTTGGCCACTGCCCGCTGCTGACCAACCCGTGGTTTGCCGAGTTCACCCACACCTACGGCAAGCTCGGCCTGGCGGCCAGCAAGGAGCAACGGGTATACCTGGCGCGCCTGTACTGGATGACCATCGAGTTCGGCTTGGTGGACACCCCCGACGGCCGGCGTATCTACGGTGGCGGGATTTTGTCGTCGCCCAAGGAAAGCGTGTACTGCCTGTCCGACCAGCCTGAACATCAAGCCTTCGACCCGCTGGAAGCGATGCGCACCCCGTATCGCATCGACATCCTGCAACCGCTGTATTTCGTATTGCCCAACCTCAAGCGCCTGTTCGAAGTGGCGCAGGAAGACATCATGGGCATGGTCGAGCACGGTATGCAGTTGGGCTTGCACGCGCCGAAGTTCCCACCCAAGCCCAAAGCCGCGTGAGCCTCAGCTTTTAAGGCCAGGTGAGTCTGTTCCCTGGCCCCGCGTTGCTTTAGGGTGACGCCACTGACGACCGTTTTTAAACACTCGAATTCAGGACACCACCACATGACCACCTTGAACCAAGCCCACTGCGAAGCCTGCCGCGCCGATGCCCCGCAAGTCAGCGATGAAGAACTGCCGGTGCTGCTCAAGCAGATCCCCGACTGGAACATCGAAGTGCGCGATGCCGTGATGCAGCTGGAAAAGGTTTTCCTGTTCAAGAACTTCAAGTTCGCCCTGGCCTTTACCAACGCCATGGGTGAAATCTCCGAAGCCGAAGGCCATCACCCAGGCCTGCTCACCGAGTGGGGCAAGGTCACCGTGACCTGGTGGAGCCACTCCATCAAGGGCCTGCACCGCAACGACTTCATCATGGCCGCGCGCACCGACGAAGTGGCCAAGGACGCCGAGGGCCGCAAGTAATGCATTTCGATGCCATAGGCCGCGTGCCCGGCGACCCGATCCTCGGCTTGATGGACCTGTATGCCCAGGACGCCAACCCGAACAAGTTCGACCTCGGCGTGGGCGTTTATAAGGACGACCAGGGCCTGACGCCGATTCCCGCTTCGGTGAAGCGCGCCGAACAGCGCCTGGTCGACACCCAGGCCACCAAGACCTATATCGGCGGCCACGGCGATGCAGCGTTCGGCAGCCTGATCAGCGAACTGGTGCTGGGCGCCCACTCCGCCCTGCTGCGCGAACACCGTGCCGGCGCCACTCAAACCCCAGGCGGCACCGGGGCCCTGCGCCTGAGCGCCGACTTTATCGCCCACAGCCTGCCCGGCCGTGGCGTGTGGTTGAGCGACCCGACCTGGCCGATCCACGAAACCATCTTTGCCAAGGCCGGGCTCAGGGTCAGCCATTACCCCTACGTGGGCGCGGATAACCGCCTGGATGTGGCGGCGATGCTGGCAACCCTCTCCACCGTGCCCAAGGGCGACGTGGTCTTGCTGCACGCCTGCTGCCATAACCCGACCGGCTTCGACCTGTCCCAGGATGACTGGCGCCAGGTACTGCACATCGTGCGTGAGCGCCAGTTGCTGCCACTGATCGACTTCGCCTACCAGGGCTTTGGCGACGGCCTGGAGCAGGACGCCTGGGCGGTGCGCTTGTTTGCGGCTGAACTGCCGGAAGTATTGATCACCAGTTCATGCTCGAAGAACTTCGGCCTGTACCGCGACCGTGTCGGCGCGTTGATCGTGTGCGCGGCGGATGCCGAGAAGCTGAAGGATGTACGCAGCCAACTGGCGAATACCGCGCGCAACCTGTGGTCGACGCCGCCGGACCATGGTGCGGCGGTGGTCGCGACCATCCTGGGGGATGCCGAGCTGAAAAAGCAGTGGAGCGAGGAAGTCGAAGCCATGCGTGCGCGAATCGCGCAGTTGCGTTCCGGACTGGTGGAGGCGTTGGCGCCCCACGGTTTATCGGAACGGTTTGCGCACATCGGGGCGCAACGCGGGATGTTTTCCTACACCGGCTTGAGTGCCGAGCAGGTCAAGCAACTGCGCGAGAAGCACAGCGTGTATATGGTCAGTTCGGGGCGGGCCAACGTGGCGGGTATTGATGCGACACGCCTGACACTTCTGGCCGAAGCCATCGCCGACGTCTCCAACTGAAGAAACACAAAACCAATCGTAGGAGCGAGCTTGCTCGCGAAGAACTCATAAGCACCGCGCCTATTCAGGCTGCACGCGTTATCGTTGACGTTTTTCGCGAGCAAGCTCGCTCCTACAGTTGGACTGTGGTTGGCCTTCAGTTTGTGATCATCTCAGCTTTCAACTGCGCTTCTTTCGCCTGGGCATCCGCCAACCGATACAACTCGATGCTCCCGTCCCAGTGCTCGATCAACGCCGTGCACGACTCCACCCAATCCCCGCAGTTGAGGTAATCCACCTCGCCCACCTTGCGAATCTCCGCATGGTGGATATGCCCGCACACCACGCCATGCAACTCGCGCCGGGTCACTTCGTGGGCGATGGCCTCTTCAAAATCGCTGATAAAGCTCACGGCGGTTTTGACCTTGTGTTTCAGGTACGCCGACAAAGACCAGTAGCCATAGCCGTAGCGGGCGCGCCAGTGGTTCAACCAGCGGTTCAAGGTGAGTGTGAACTCGTAGGCCGAGTCGCCCAGGAACGCCAGCCAACGGTGATAGCGGGTGATCACATCGAACTGGTCGCCGTGGATCACCAGCAGATGGCGACCGTCGGCCGTCACGTGCACCGCCTCATCCACCAACTGGATATTGCCCAGGATCAGCTTGGAGTAGCGGCGCAGGAACTCGTCGTGGTTGCCGGTGACGTAGATCACCTCGGTACCGCGCTTGGCCATGGTCAGCAGGCGACGGATCACGTTGGTATGGGCCTGGGGCCAATACATGCCGCCGCGCATTTTCCAGCCGTCGATGATATCGCCCACCAGGTAGACCTTATCGGCGTGGTAGCCCTTGAGGAACTGCGATAGGTGTTCGGCCTGGCAATCCCGGGTGCCCAGGTGCACGTCGGAAATCCACAGGGTACGAACCCGCTGCTTGCGGCTGGGCTTGGTGAACTCGGCACTGGTCATGGGCATCCCTCGACGCTGTTTTCGCGAGCTTGCGCCCTGGCGATTAATAGCCCATGACAGTCGTGCGTCAGTCCGATGACAGCGCCCGCCGGCCGCGAAGCGTTGTAGACTGGCGCCCTGCCGCCCAGGAGACCGCGATGAGACCGTCGCTCACGCTACGCCACTACCTCGAAGCGCCCATCGCCCACAGCCATGACCATGCGCAGTTGGTGTTCGGCCTGTCCGGCCACCTGGACCTGGAAGTCGACGGCCGTGGCAGCCAGGTGCGCGAAAGCAGCGTGATGGTGCTGCCCTTCTCCGCCCACCACGCCTGTGGCAGTCGCGATGGCAGCCGTTGCCTGGTGCTGGATGTGCCCACGGAGCATTGGCTCCTGCAATCCCTGGGCGAACACGCCGACGCCAGCCGCCGCCTGCTCGATCAACCGGCACGCCTGGCCCTGGATTCCCGGCAGCACCAACTGGTGCAATGGCTGGCGCACAGCCCCGTGGATGATCCATTGATCGCCCAACAGGGTGCGGTGCTGTTGCTGGCCAGCCTCAATCATCCGCAGGCCCCGCAGGTGCCGGGCCGCCGCCTGCCGTATGCGGCATTCAATACGCACATCGAGCGACACGTCGCCCATCCGTTGCAGGTCGCCGACCTGGCGCGTATCGCCGGCCTATCGGTGGCGCGCCTGCATGCGCGCTTCATCGCCGAATGCGGGCAGACGCCCATGGATTACATCCGCAGCCGGCGCCTGCAACTGGCCCTGAACCTGCTGCGCGAGACGCCGCTGCCCGTCGGTGAAATCGCCGCGCGGGTTGGCTACACCTCACAAAGTGCCTTTGCCGCCGCTATGCTGCGCGAATTCGGCGCCTCTCCCGGCGCGTTGCGGCGCGCCACATAGGGCGAGCCTTGCGCTAAAAATCGCGAGTCCCACGACAGACGCACACACCGGCACCCTCTAGACTGCGAACCTGTCACTCCCGTTGGTTCAAGGATCGCAATGACTCCCCGCTCAGCCCTCGGCGCCCTGCATATCGGCGCACTGATGTTTGGCCTCACCGGCGTATTCGGCAAGCTGGCGGCCGCCTCCCCGGCCATCATCGTCTTCGGTCGTGCCGCGTTTGCCGTGATTGCCCTGGCAGTGTTTGCGCGCTTCGCCAGCAACGCCCCCTGGAAAACCCTGGCGCTGCAGGACTGGCGCCGCCTGCTGGTCAGCGGCGTGTTGCTGGCGGCGCATTGGGTGACGTTCTTCATTGCCGTCAAGGTCGCCGGCGTGGCCGTCGCCACGTTGGGGTTCACCGCATTCCCGGCGTTTACCGTGATCCTCGAAGGGCTGATCTTCCGCGAGCGTATCCGCGCCAATGAAATCGTGCTGGTGGCCTTGGTCACCGTTGGCCTGGTGCTGGTGACGCCGGACTTCAATCTCGCCAGCGAAGCCACGGGTGGCCTGCTTTGGGGGATTGTCTCGGGTTTGCTGTTCTCATTGTTGTCGCTGAACAACCGCGCCAGCTCCGGACGGATTCCCGCCGTGCAGGCAGCGCTGTGCCAGAACGTGGTGGTCGCGGTGTGCCTGCTGCCCGTGGCCGCGCCGGGGCTGGCGGACGTGCGCGCGCTGGACTGGTTGTGGATCGGCTTGCTTGGGGTGTTCTGCACCGGCCTGGCCCACAGCCTGTTTGTTGCCAGCCTCGCGGTGATCAAGGCGCGCACCGCCTCGGTGGTGTTCGCCATGGAGCCGGTCTACGGCATCACCGTGGCCTGGCTGCTGTTTGCCGAAACCCCGACCCTGCGCATGTTGCTGGGCGGCGCGTTGATCATCGTCGCCATCGTGCTTTCCGGGCTGATGGGCAGCGCCAGCCAGGCCAGACAGCCCGCTGCAACGGCCTGATCTATACTTTAAACATCCGCAACAGTCAGCCGTCGTTCAACGGATAAAGACTCCTCGACGACAGCCATGGTGTTTTCTGCAGTTGCTGCACGCGAGTGGTCACTCCATCAACGCGATGCAGGGGTTTCATCATGGAAATGTTCATCAGCTTGTTGGTTCAGATCATCAGCGGTGCCGTCGGTGGCAATTTGGCCGGCATGACCAAACAAAGCCTGGGCACCGGGCTCAATACCATGCTGGGGGGTGTCGGCGGGCTCGTGCTGGGCCAGGTCGTGGCCGCGCTGACCGGCACATCGGGCGGCGAGGCGCTGGATGTGGCGGCAGTCGGCAGCAACATCGTCGGCGGCGGTGTCGGCGGCCTGCTACTGACCTGGGTCGTGGGCTTCATCAAAAGCAAGATGGCCGCCAAATAGCGGCGCACTGAGGGGTCACCGCCCTGATGTGGCGGTGACCTTCATGGCGTACGGTCGTTGTGGCCCAGGTCGCGGTGTGGGTCGATCTGGTCGCGCACCCGCTGCTTGAGCACCTTGGCTTCAGGGAAGCCACCATCCGCCTTGCGCTCCCAGATCTGCACGCCATCGCAGGTGATGCGAAACGCCCCGCCGGTTGCCGGTTCCAGCGCCACCCGGCCGAGGTCATCGGCAAACGTACTCAACAACTCCTGCGCCAGCCACGCGGCGCGCAGCAGCCACTGGCACTGGGTGCAATAGGTGATGACAATCTCGGGTTTGCTCAGCGACATAATTTGAGAGGCTCCTGGTGTGACGGGCTCGGCGGATCGGATGGCTATAATACCGGCCTTTATCGCCCAGCCTCGAGATTCATGATGCGCCGCCTGTTGTCCTGCCTGTTCCTGTGCCTGCTCCCGCTTCTTGCCGACGCCGTTGAGACGCCCCGCCCCAAAATCGGCCTGGTGCTGTCCGGCGGTGCCGCCCGAGGCCTGGCCCATATCGGCGTGCTCAAGGCCCTGGAGGAACAGGGTATTCATATCGACGCGATTGCCGGCACCAGCATGGGCGCGGTGATTGGCGGGCTGTATGCGTCGGGCTACAAGATCGATGAGCTGGAAAAACTGGCCCTGGGCATCAACTGGCAACAGGCGCTGTCCGACGCACCGCCACGGGAAGACGTGCCGTTTCGACGCAAGCAGGATGACCGGGATTTCCTGGTCAAGCAGAAGCTCAGCTTCCGCGATGACGGCAGCCTCGGCCTGCCCCTTGGCGTGATCCAGGGCCAGAACCTGGCGCTGCTGCTGGAAAGCATGTTCGCCCACACCAGCAACACGCGTAATTTCGACAAGCTGCCGATCCCCTTTCGCGCCGTGGCCACCGACATCACCACCGGCGAGAAAGTGGTATTCAGCAAGGGCCACCTGCCCCAGGTGATCCGCGCCAGCATGTCGATCCCGGCCGTGTTCGCGCCGGTGGAGCTGGATGGTCGCCTGCTGGTGGATGGCGGCATGACCGATAACATCCCACTGGATGTGGCGCGTGAGATGGGCGTGGACATCGCCATCGTGGTCGACATCGGCACCCCGTTGCGTTCACGCAAGCAACTGGCAACGGTGGTGGACGTGCTCAACCAGTCCATCACCCTGATGACCCGGCGCAACTCCGAAGAACAACTCAAGGCCCTGCATCCCAAGGACGTACTGATCCAGCCGCCCCTGGCCGCCTATGGCGTGACGGATTTCGGCCGCGCCAAGGACATGATCGATGCCGGCTACCGCGCCACCCGCGCCCTTGACGTTCGCCTGGCCCATTTGCGCCCCGCCGAGCCGACCGACCCGCAACTGGTAGCCGCGCGTACCCCGGGCGAACGCACCCCGGTGATCACCGCGATCAAGGTGGAGAACGACTCGAAGGTCAGCGACGACGTGATCCGCTACTACATCCGCCAACCGTTGGGCCAACCGCTGGAACTTGGCCGCCTGCAGACCGACATGGGCACCCTGTATGGCCTGGATTACTTCGAGCAGGTGCAATACCGCGTGGTGAAAAAGGGCCAGGACAACACCCTGGTGATCAGCGCGCGCGGCAAACGCAGCGGCACCGACTACCTGCGCCTGGGCCTGAACCTGTCGGACGACATGCGCGGCGACAGCGCCTTCAACCTCGGCGCCAGCTACCGCATGAACGGCATCAATCGCCTGGGCGCCGAGTGGCTGACGCGGGTACAGATCGGTGATCGGCAGGAGCTTTACAGCGAGTTCTACCAGCCGATGGATACCGGTTCGCGCTATTTTGTCGCGCCGTATATCAGCGCCCAGGCACAGAACGTCGAGCTGATCCTGGACAACGACCCCATCTCCGAATACCGCCTGGAACGCTACGGCTTCGGCCTCAACGTGGGGCGGCAGATCGGCAACAGCGGCGAGATCCGCTTCGGCGTCGGCGAGGCCTGGGGCAAGGCGGATGTGCGCATCGGCGACCGCGACCTGCCAAGTGTGAGCTTCAGCGAAGGCTTCTATGAACTGAAGTATTCATTCGACTCCCTGGATAACGTGTACTTCCCCCACAGCGGCGAGGACATTGGCTTGGCGTTTCGCGAATTCGAACCGGGGTTGGGCTCGGACCAGCGCTATCGACAATGGGAGTTCAAGCTGGACAAGGCCATGAGCCATGGTCCGGACACCCTGGTACTGGGCGGGCGCTACGGGCGTACCCTGGATGATTCGGACGTGGTGATTTCCAGCTTCCTGCTGGGGGGTGCGCGGCAGTTGTCGGGCTTCCGCCAGGATGCGATATCCGGGCAGAACATCAGCTTGATGCGCGCGGTGTACTACCGCCGGCTGACACCGCGCTCCTACCTGCCGCTGGATTTCCCGCTGTACCTGGGCGCGTCCCTGGAACGCGGCCGGGCATGGAACAACGACAATGAATTCGACAGCGGCTATATCAACGCCGCGAGTATTTTCCTCGGGTTTGATACACCGCTGGGGCCGCTGAATTTCAGCTATGGCTTCAACGATGATAATCAGAAGGCGGTGTACCTGAACCTGGGGCAGACGTTCTGATACAACGCTGCACCCGTGTTGGAGCGGCTATTAATTGTGGTGAGCGGGCTTGCCCCGCGCTGGGCTGCGGAGCGGCCCTGAAACCAGGCCCTGCGGTTTTTCTGAAGAATCGCGGCGGGCTCATTGGGGCCGCTTCGCAGCCCAGCGCGGGGCAAGCCCGCTCACCACAGCAAGTCCCCCACATTTTGATCGTCACTTCACCTGGGATCAGGACTTTTCCAGGTTCGCCAGAATGTGCCCATGCACCCGCATGCAGACACGCATATCTTCTTCGTCAACGCCCATAAACAGCTCCTGGCGCAGAGCCGTGGCAATAGTCTCGATCTGCTCGATCAACGGCTTGGCGGTGTCACATAGCAAGATGCGCTTGGCGCGACGGTCTTCCACCACGGCCTGGCGTTGCACCAGGCCCTGGCCTTCGAGGCTGTCGAGCAACCGGGCCAGGGTCGGCCCTTCTACACCGACGCTTTGCGCCAACTCACGCTGGGTGGGAGCTTCTTCAAAACGGGCCAGGTGCAGCAGCACCAGCCAGCGCGCCTGGGACAGGCCCAGCCCGGCCAAACGGCGGTCGAGCTCGGCGCGCCAACCTCGGGACATTTGCGCCAGTTGCATGCCAAAACGGTGTTGATCGGTTAACGGCATAAAAAACTCATGGTTTAGACTGAAAATAAAGTATGGCTAATTATTAGTCAGCTAAGCATGAGCCATGTCACTAGGCAAGAGTTGCTATGTACTGATTCGTTACATTGTCGTAATTGGCACACTAAATTTCGAATTCAGACTGCAAAGCGGCCCGTACGCAGTACAAAACCCCTTCAGGCACACGCCCGACAAACAGCGGTGCTATCTCCGCAACCGGTGGCAATTCGCCTTCTCCGTCAAGGAATGCGTCCTGGATCTCGCCGAGCAAATCCTCCGGCAAATCAAGGGCCTGCTCCAGGGACAACTGCTGCTTGCCGATGGATTCGGCCAGCAAGGTGTAGACGTTTTTCTCCGAGCATTGCAGCTGGCCGGCGATCTGGATCGGGGTCATGCCGGCGCGGGCCAGGCTGATCAGTTCATGGCGAATATCGGCGATTTCCTTCGGCGCTTCGGCCTGGCCACCAAGCACTTCGAGGAATGCCTGGCCGTAGCGCTCCAGCTTACGCGCACCGACGCCGCTGACCCGTGCCATTTCGGCCATGGTGGTGGGCTGCTCGCGCAGCATCTCCAGCAACGTGGAGTCGGGAAAAATAACGTACGGCGGCACGCTGTGTTCCTGGGCCAGTTTGCGTCGCAGGGTACGCAGGGCTTCCCACTGTTCGCGCTCCTCGCCCCGTACAAGCTGGCTGGCCTGGCTGGTGCTGGTCTTGGCGGTGGTTTGCGGCTTGAGGTCGCGGCGCAGCTCCAGGCTCACCTCGCCCTTGAGCAACGGCCGGCAGCTGTCGTTCAGGCGCAGGCCGCCATACCCTTCGATATCGATGTCCACCAGACCGCGCGCGACCATCTGTCGGAACAACGAACGCCATTCGCCTTCGGCACGGGCCTTGCCGACGCCGTAGACCGAGAGTTTCTCGTGGCCGAAGCTGCGCACTTTTTCGTTGTCCTTGCCCAGCAATACATCCACCAGATGACCGACGCCATAACGCTGGCCGGTGCGATAGATCGTCGACAGCGCCTGGCGGGCGGGCTCGGTGGCGTCCCAGGTCTGCACCCCATCGATGCAGTTATCGCAGTGGCCGCACGGTTGCGGCATGTCCTCGTCGAAGTAGGCCAGCAAGGTCTGGCGGCGGCAGCGGGTCTCTTCACACAACGAGAGCATCGCGTCGAGCTTGTGCTGCTCCAGGCGCTTGTGGCGCTCATCGCCTTCGGAGTTCTGCAGCATCTGCTTGAGCATCACCACGTCCTGCAGGCCGTAGACCATCCAGGCATCCGCCGGCAGGCCATCACGGCCGGCACGACCGGTCTCCTGGTAATAGGCCTCGAGGGACTTGGGCAGGTCCATATGGGCCACGAAGCGCACGTTGGATTTGTCGATGCCCATGCCGAACGCGATGGTGGCCACCATGATCAGGCCTTCCTCGTTGAGAAAGCGCTTCTGGTGGGCAGCGCGCGTTTCGTTGGGCAGTCCGGCGTGGTACGGCAGCGCCGGGTAGCCCTGCTCGCAGAGGAACGCGGCCACTTCATCGACCTTCTTGCGCGACAGGCAATAGACAATGCCCGCATCGCTGCGTCGCTCGGAAAGGAATGCCAGCAACTGCTTGCGCGGCTGCTCCTTGGGTACGATGCGGTAGAAAATATTTGGCCGGTCGAAACTCGACAGGAACCGCTCGGCGTTCTGCAGGTGCAGGCGCTCGACGATTTCTTCACGGGTGCGCTTGTCGGCCGTGGCGGTCAGGGCGATGCGCGGGACGTCCGGGAACAGCTCCGCCAGTTGACCGAGCTGCAAATATTCGCGGCGGAAATCATGCCCCCATTGCGATACGCAGTGGGCTTCGTCGATGGCGAACAGGGCAATTTCCAGGCTCTGCAAAAACGCCAGCATGCGCGGCTGCACCAGGCGCTCAGGTGCCAGATAAAGCATCTTCACTTCACCGCGCTTGATCCGCGCGGCCAGGTCGCGTTGCTGCTCGGCACTGAGGGTGGAGTTCAAGGCGGCGGCAGCGACGCCAAGTTCTTCCAGGGTCGCAACCTGGTCGTCCATCAACGCGATCAGGGGCGACACCACCACTGCCAGCCCGTTGCGCAACAACGCCGGCACCTGGAAGCACAACGACTTGCCACCACCGGTAGGCATCAGGACCAGGGCATCACCGCCCTTGGCCACGCGCTCAATGATCGCACCCTGGCGACCACGAAAGCTGTCGTAGCCGAAGATGTCCTTGAGGACGCGTTGAGCCTGATCGAGCATGTATAACTCCAACAAAATAGTGCCGAAATCCCTCTGTACAGGCTGGTCGAAAAAATACGGGCTCACGGAAAATAATCCGTAAGCGAAGTTTTCTCGACCTGGCGCTTGGCCTGCAGGGGCATCACAAAACGCGGCAGTATACCCGAGCGTCATCCGGCAAAGGGCGCCGCTGACGAATTGCAGCCCGTCTCTAAAACCTGGCAAATATGCACGCCGACTGGCTTGGGCGCGCAAGAAAGCCTAGAATTCAGCATCGTTTATTCCCAAGGTAGTCCTTCAATGTCCTTCGCTGAGCAACTAACCCGCCTGCAAGCCTTCCTCGACGCCGATGAGCTGCATGACGAGGCGCTGGACTACGTGGCCGCCCACGGCTACCTGACCGCCCTGTCGATCTGCTCCGAGGTCGTTCCCGACCGTGAATGGATCGACGCACTGTTCGCCGAAGAGCCGCACTACGCCGACGCCGCCCAGCGCGAAGAAATCGAATCCACCCTGCTGGCCCTCAAGGCCCACATCGGTCGTCAACTGGCCTCCGATGAGGAGTTCGAACTGCCGTGCGAGCTGGACCTGGGTGAAGAGCCGGACGACTCCGACCTGCGCGGCTGGTGCATTGGCTTTATGGAAGGGGTGTTCCTGCGCGAAGCGGCCTGGTTCGAATCCGCCGAGGAAGAAGTCAGCGAAATGCTGCTGCCGATCATGGTAGGTTCGGGGCTGTTTGAGGAGGAAGCTGAGTTTTCCGATATCGCAGCCGACGCCAACCTGATGGACGACATGATCGTTCAGATCCCGGAAGCCCTGACCGCGCTGTACCTGCTGTGCAACGCCCCTGACGAAAAACCGGCGATCCTCAAGCCACGCCACCACTGAGTCGCTTGCCCGTGACACCCATGGGCAATCGCTCGCTGCTCCTGCGCTACGTGCTGCTGGCCATCGGCTGGCTGAGCGTAGCGTTGGGAGTGATCGGTATTTTCCTGCCGGTATTGCCGACCACCCCCTTCCTCCTGCTCGCCGCCGCCTGCTTCGCTCGAAGCTCCCCGCGTTTCTACCAGTGGCTGGTGGAACACCCGCGCCTGGGCCCCTGGATTCGTGACTACCTGGACGGCAACGGCATCCCGCTCAAGGGCAAGGTCTACGCCATCGGCCTGATGTGGCTGAGTATCGGTTTTTCCTGCTACCTGGTGCCGTTGCCATGGGCACGTGGCTTCATGCTGACCAGCGCCGTGCTGGTGACAATCTACATCCTGCGCCAGAAAACCCTGCCACCGCGCTAAGCGCCCCCTGCGACATTAGATCCCACACGACCTTGGTCGACACTGACTAACCCCAGGCATCATGCGAGACTGTCCAACCGGGCCTGGAATGCCTGGGTGTTCTCATGCTCGGAGTTACCATGACGCTGTCCAGCGGGCTGATCGCCGCCGTTGCCCTGGCCTATATGGCCATTATGTTTGCCATCGCCTTCTACGGTGACCGCCGCCGTGCGCCGCTGCCGCCGCGCATGCGTGCCTGGGTCTATAGCCTGTCGCTGGCCGTCTACTGCACCAGCTGGACCTTCTTCGGCGCCGTAGGCCAGGCCGCCGAACAACTGTGGGCGTTCTTACCGATCTACCTGGGACCGGTGCTGTTGCTGGTGTTGGCACCCTGGGTCCTGCAGAAGATGATCCTGATCAGCAAGCAGGAAAACATCACCTCCATCGCCGACTTCATCGCCGCACGCTATGGCAAATCCCAGTCCCTGGCGGTGGTGGTCGCGCTGATCTGCCTGGTGGGCGTGCTGCCTTATATCGCCCTGCAACTCAAAGGCATTGTGCTGGGGGTCAACCTGCTGATTGGCGCAGGTGCCGATACCACCGGCACCCGAGCCCAGGACACGGCGCTGATCGTGTCCCTGGTGCTGGCGCTGTTCACCATTGTGTTCGGTACCCGCAACCTCGACGCCACCGAACACCACCGCGGCATGGTGCTGGCGATTGCGTTTGAATCGTTGGTGAAGCTGTTCGCCTTTCTCGCGGTCGGGGCGTTTGTGACCTACGGCCTGTACGACGGTTTCGGCGACCTGTTCAGCCAGGCGATGCTCGCGCCACGCCTGGAGGAATACTGGAAGGAAACCATCAACTGGCCGTCGATGGTGGTACAGACCGGCGTCGCCATGATGGCGATCATTTGCTTGCCTCGGCAGTTCCATGTGACGGTCGTGGAGAACATCGACCCCCAGGATCTGCGCCTGGCCAAGTGGGTGTTCCCGGCCTACCTGATCCTCGCCGCGCTGTTTGTCGTGCCGATCGCCTTGGGCGGCAAAATGATGCTGCCCGGCTCGGTGCTGCCGGACTCCTACGTGATCAGCCTGCCCATGGCCGAGGCTCATCCGGCCCTCGCCGTGCTGGCGTTTATCGGCGGTGCGTCGGCGGCCACCGGCATGGTGATCGTGGCGAGCATCGCCTTGTCGACCATGGTCTCCAACGACATGCTGCTGCCCTGGCTGCTGCGCCGTTCCAGCGCCGAGCGGCCGTTCGAAGTGTTCCGCCACTGGATGCTGTCGGTGCGCCGGGTCAGCATCGTGATCATCCTGCTGCTGGCGTATGTCAGCTACCGCCTGCTGGGCTCCACCGCGAGCCTGGCGACCATCGGCCAGATCGCGTTTGCCGCGGTGACTCAACTGGCCCCGGCCATGCTTGGCGCACTGTATTGGAAGCAAGCCAACCGACGCGGTGTATTTGCGGGGCTGGCGGCGGGTACGTTCCTGTGGTTCTACACCTTGGTCCTGCCGGTTACCGCGAAAAGCCTGGGTTGGTCCCTCGCCATTTTCCCGGGGCTGACGTGGATGCATTCGCACCCGCTCGGTTTGTCCGTCACCTCACTGACCCTGGGCACCGTGTTCTCCCTGGCCGGTAACTTCACGCTGTTCGTGTGGGTGTCGATGCTGTCGCGCACACGTGTCTCGGAACACTGGCAAGCCGGGCGCTTTATCGGCCAGGAAATCAGCCAGCGCGCCAATGCCCGCTCGATGCTGTCGGTACAGATCAGCGACCTGCTCAGCCTGGCCGCGCGGTTTGTCGGCGAAGAACGGGCCCAGCAGAGTTTTATCCGCTTCGCCTATCGCCAGGGCAAAGGCTTTAACCCCAACCAGAATGCCGACAACGACTGGATCGCACACACCGAGCGATTGCTGGCCGGTGTGCTCGGCGCATCCTCGACTCGGGCCGTGGTGAAAGCGGCGATCGAGGGGCGGGAAATGCAGCTCGAGGACGTCGTACGTATCGCCGACGAAGCCTCGGAAGTGCTGCAATTCAATCGCGCATTGCTGCAGGGCGCTATCGAGAACATCACCCAGGGCATCAGTGTGGTGGACCAGTCCCTCAAGCTGGTGGCCTGGAACCGGCGTTACCTGGAGTTGTTCAATTACCCGGACGGGCTGATCAGCGTAGGCCGACCGATTGCCGACATCATCCGCTACAACGCCGAGCGCGGCCTGTGCGGGCCGGGGGAAGCCGAGGTCCACGTGGCGCGCCGCCTGCATTGGATGCGCCAGGGCCGCGCGCATACCTCAGAGCGGCTGTTCCCGAATGGGCGGGTGATCGAGCTGATCGGCAACCCGATGCCCGGCGGCGGCTTCGTCATGAGCTTCACCGACATTACCGCGTTCCGCGAGGCCGAGCAGGCACTCACCGAGGCCAACGAAGGCCTCGAGCAACGGGTGACCGAGCGCACCCACGAACTGTCGCAGCTCAATGTGGCGCTCACCGATGCCAAGGGCGTTGCCGAGTCCGCCAGCCAGTCAAAGACGCGCTTCCTCGCGGCCGTCAGCCATGACCTGATGCAACCGCTGAACGCCGCCCGCCTGTTCTCCGCTGCCCTTTCCCACCAGAACGACGGCCTGTCCAGCGAAGCCCGGCAACTGGTGCAACACCTGGACAGCTCACTGCGTTCGGCCGAAGACCTGATCAGCGACCTGCTGGATATCTCGCGCCTGGAAAACGGCAAGATCAACCCGCAGCGCCAGCCCTTTGTGCTCAACGAACTGTTCGACACCCTCGGCGCGGAATTCAAGGCCCTGGCCCAGGAACAAGGCCTGCGTTTTCGCCTGCGCGGCAGCCGCTTGCGCGTCGACAGTGACATCAAGTTGCTGCGACGGATCTTGCAGAATTTTCTGACTAACGCTTTCCGGTATGCCGACGGCCCGGTGCTGCTCGGCGTACGCCGGCGCAAGGGCGAGCTGTGCCTGGAAGTCTGGGACCGTGGCCCAGGTATCCCGCAGGATAAACAGAAGGTGATCTTCGAAGAGTTCAAGCGCCTGGACAGCCACCAGACCCGCGCCGAGAAAGGCCTGGGCCTGGGTCTGGCGATTGCCGACGGCCTGTGCCGGGTGCTGGGCCATCGCCTGAGCGTGCGCTCATGGCCCGGCAAGGGCAGCGTGTTCAGCGTGCGTGTGCCGCTGGCACGCAACCAGGCCAGCCCGCAGGTCAAGCCTACCCAGGAGAACGGCCTGCCGTTAAGCGGCGCGCAAGTACTCTGCGTGGACAACGAAGAGAGCATCCTGATCGGTATGCGCAGCCTGCTGACACGCTGGGGCTGTGAAGTGTGGACCGCCACCGACCAGGCCCAATGTGCGGCGCTGCTGGAGCAAGGCGTACGCCCGCAACTGGCACTGGTGGATTACCACCTCGACCACGGTGAGACTGGCACCGAGCTCATGGGCTGGCTGCGGGCGCAAATGGCGGAGCCGATTCCCGGCGTGGTCATCAGTGCCGACGGCCGCCCGGAGATGGTGGCAGAGGTGCATGCGGCGGGGCTGGATTACCTCGCCAAACCGGTGAAGCCCGCCGCGCTGCGGGCGTTGCTGAGTCGACACTTACCGCTATAAACCGGATGTACTCAGTCAACATGTGGGAGGGGGCTACACCCCTTCCACCTTTCGGATTGTGTTTATTCGGGAAGGTGCGCCACGCCGTCGGCGTCGGTCATCGCCCGCTCCAGCAAATCCGTCGGCAGGCTTTTGCTGGCACGCGCACCGAGCAACCTTAATTGCTCGGTGCGACTGACCAGGTTTCCGCGCCCATCTGTCAGCTTGTTCCGCGCCGCGCTGTAAGCCTTATCCAACTGCTGCAGACGATTGCCCACCTCATCCAGATCCTGGATAAACAGCACGAACTTGTCGTACAGCCACCCGGCGCGTTCGGCGATTTCGCGGGCGTTCTGGCTTTGACGCTCTTGCTTCCAGAGACTGTCGATCACCCGCAGGGTGGCGAGCAGCGTCGTTGGGCTGACGATCACGATATGCCGGTCGAAAGCTTCTTGGAACAGATTCGGTTCGGCCTGCAAGGCCGCGGAAAAAGCGGCTTCGATCGGCACGAACAACAACACGAAATCCAGGCTGTGCAGGCCTTCCAGGCGTTTGTAATCCTTACCGGCCAAGCCTTTGACGTGATTGCGCAGCGACAGTACGTGCTGCTTCAAGGCTGCCTGGCCGATCACCTCATCATCCGCTGCGACATACTGCTGATACGCCGTCAGGCTGACCTTGGAATCCACCACCACCTGCTTGTCGCCCGGCAACATGATCAGCACATCCGGCTGGAAACGCTCGCCGTCCGGCCCCTTGAGGCTGACCTGGGTCTGGTACTCGCGGCCCTTCTCCAGGCCGGCGTGCTCCAGCACCCGTTCGAGGATCAGCTCGCCCCAGTTGCCCTGGGTTTTCTGGCCCTTGAGGGCGCGGGTCAGGTTGGTGGCTTCGTCTGACAGACGCAGGTTCAGCTGCTGCAGGCGTTCAAGCTCCTTGGCCAGGGAAAAGCGCTCGCGAGCCTCGTTCTGATAGCTCTCTTCCACGCGTTTTTCGAAGGACTGGATGCGTTCCTTCAAGGGGTCGAGCAACTGGCCCAGGCGCTCCTGGCTGGTCTCGGCAAAGCGCTGCTCGCGCTCATCGAAGATCTTGCCGGCCAGCTCAGCGAACTGCGCACGCAACTCGTCCCGCGAGCCTTGCAGGTCGGCGAGGCGCTGCTGATGGCTTTCCTGCTGCTCGCGCAGTTCGGCGCGCAAGGCGGCCGACAGTGCGTCGAGGCGGCGTAATTCGGTTTCCTTGGCGCTGCGGTCAAGGTTCCAGGCGTGGGCGGCGTCGCGGGCGTTGTCGCGATCGATCTGCAACAGCTCGACCTCGCGGCGCACTGCAGCCAGGTCAGCTTGCTTGGCGGCGTTGGCCTGGCTCAGATCGCTGATTTCATCGCGACTGGCATCCAGTTGAGCGGCGAGGCCCTCCTGGGCCAGTTGCGCAGTGGCCAGGCGCTCTTCGAGCAGTTCCCAGCCAGTGGTCCGCGCGGTCAACCGCCGCTGAATCTGCCAGCACACCGCCAATAAAGGCACTGCGGCGCCAGCCAGGCCCAGGGCAACACTGGTCCAGTCAAAAACCATAGCCATTTCTGCCATCACCGAAAAGGAGCAAGGTTAACCAAGCGTAGAGCGTGAGGACAGCTCAGTCTTCGACCTGACCCAGTTCCCGTTGGGCACGGCGGTCACCGGCACGGGCGGCCAGGCGCAGCAGATCGTGGCCGATGCGGCGGTCGCGGGCGTTGCCGCACTCGCGGCACATCAATTGGCCCAGACGGCTTTGCGCAGCCACTACGCCCTCACGGGCCGGCTGCTTGAGCAAGCGCCCGGCGAAGTGTTTGATGTTGGTGCTATGGCCCAGGCGTGGGCTGTCGAGCAACCACAGGGCGACTTTCAAGGAAAAACGCTTGGGTGCGGTAACAGTCTGGGAGGTATCGGTAACAGAAGGTGATACTAAGCGAAACTTCATAAAGCACTGTGGGACAGAACGGAAGGCGCGCCACTCTACTCTTTTTTTCGCACAGGTAAAGCTGAAAAAACCCGGCACGCCCGTTCTAGAGCAAGCGCTTGGGACAATCCACAGAAGCTGTGGATAACTCAGTGGACAACCAGCCTTTAACTCGCGCAAAGGCCCATGGAACGGGGCCCACAGTCAAACTGACGATTTTTTCACCAATAAAAAAAAGCCAGATTTTTCATTGACTTAAATTTCCATTGCAGGCAAATGGCGGCCCTGTCCAGCGATTGACAGCCAGGTTACACACGCCGCAACTAATGTGCACAAGTACCGATCCGATGGTTATATCCCCGGCTTTTTTTGAAGCGATAGCCTTCAAAAATGTTACCGCCGAGGCAAAACAGGGACTTTTCAAATCTTTGCCAGCTCGCCACACTGCCCGACGGACAACACAACGCTGAGTGGGCCGATGAAAGGAATGCTGTTATTCGCCGTGTTGTTACTGGCCATCTGTGCCATTTCATTAGGGATAAATGTCGTACTGCCATCCCCGGATGGGGCGTTGTTTGCCATCGCCATCCTGCTATCGGCCGCGTTCACCGCCGTGAGCCTGTGCATCGAGCTGGGTGAAGGGCGTATCGATGACATGGGCGATGTGATGAAGATGGTCGAGACCGGCCAATCCTTGCGCCTGACCCTGGCCGCCTATGGGTTGGGTTGTTCCCTGGCCGCCGCCGTCACGGTGCTGGTGTATCGCGGCCTGCTGGGCGGCTGATTGAAGTTTTTTGACTAGCACGCTTCCATTGCCTGTTTCAATCCGTTACTATCCGCAGCGTTAGTACCAAGCTGAAAGTCAATTCTGGTCGAACAACTCCCCTGAACAACACGGGATCGACCACCTCGATGGTTTCCAGGTATCACTTGCGACGACACTGCCTTTGAACAAGCAAAGGGTGCCGCGAAGTTTTAATACTCTGACCGAACCAACCTGCAAATTGATCAGGATCTTCACCCCGGGCCCAGAACCTTTGCCCTTGTTGTGTTGCCTGCCCTCCTAAGTACCTACCTGCCAGCCCAAGCGCGCCTAACTTAATCAGCGCTTCAAACTGGCTGCTTTGTTCCAGTCGGGTTCTTCGTTCGATCAATGGTGATCAACGTTACTGGAACGTTTTAACGTTGCACGGTTCTTATCCGTGTCATTTGTAGGAACACCAATAATATGTCCGCTATCCATACTCAGGATGCCATTCGCACCCTCACCAACGCTTTTGCTCCAATGAACTGCCTGATCATGGCCGCTCGCAAAGGCTGCTTCAGTTTCACCCTGGTCAACGAACACGGCATCGCCCGTCACAGCGAACGCCTGTACCCCGATCAATACTCCAGCGCTGAACCGCTGCAGGCCGTGATCGAGCGTACCCGTCAGGCACTGGTTGCCTGATCGACCCGAGTCGCTGAAACACAAAAAACCCTGCTTAAAACGCAGGGTTTTTTATTGCCCGTCATTCCTGGCTCGAGTATTTGCACTAAGTTCAAATCGATATAAACGTTATAACTGGTTGAAGAAGATGTTTTAAAAACAGTCCTTTACCTCATGAATATGACACTACACTTCAACTCAAGCGGCATGATCCGCTTCCGACGAGCCTGAGAGCCGATCCACTGCTGCCAAGCCCCCTTTCTCAGGGCTCGTCGACCCTTTTCACGGATTGAGGCATGTATGGGTATCGCAGCCAGTGAATTGTGTCGCTATGTGATCCGGCCGACCCTGACGTACCTCGGCCAGCAGAGCCCAACGGCTGAGTCACTGCTGCTGGGTATCGCGGCCAGCCAGTCGGAATTGGGTTCTGCCCTGCATGATCGACGCGGCCACGGCCTGTACAGCATCACCGAACCTCGCCATCGTGCCTTGTGGGATAACTACCTGGCGCTCGACCCCGAGCGTGCCAGCCTGGTACGCGGGCTCGCCAGCCAACACGCCTTTCTCAGTGCACCCCAACTGGAGCTCACCGTAAACCTGCGTTATGCCACGGCCATCGCCTGGCTCCTGGTCGAACAACACAGCCCTGCCCTGCCACCACCCGGTGATGTTTTAGCCATGGCGCGTATCTGGAAAGAAATATTTCATCCTCAAGGAAGGCTGCGGGATTTCACCCAGGCCTGGCAAACCTGTGTTTCCCCCTTGAATCACGTGGCCTGCTGACCGGGCAATTTGCAAGATTCGGCAAAAAAGCCGAATTTTGGTCGGATTGTCCTACAAAACCGCTCTATCTCCTGCATTACAGCCTATAGCGCGATGTTAATTTTATTGATACTTTCCGCTGCGGTGATCACCACGGAGTTCTAATAATGAAAAAAGTAATGCTCAAGACCACACTTAGCCTCGCCGTTGCCATGGCATCCTCCCAACTGTTCGCAAGCGGTTTCGCACTGAACGAACAGAGCGTCAGCGGGATGGGTACGGGTTTCGCAGGTCGCTCCTCTTCTGCCGATGATGCAAGCACTGTCTACGGTAACCCGGCCGGTATGTCCCGTCTGAATGGCCAACAAATCACCGGTGGTGTCGCTGCCATTGATGCGTCGACCGATATCAGCAATACCGGTGGCAACTCTCGCGGGTCCAACAAAGGCGACATGGTTCCGTTCACCGCGGTGCCATTCGGTTTCTACACCAACAAACTCAACGATCAGTGGGCTATCGGCTTCGGTGTATACGCACCGTTCGGCCTGGTGACCGACTATGAAAACGGCTTCCAGGGTCGCGGCTTCGGCAGCAAGAGCGAAGTGAAGGTCATGACCTTCCAGCCAACTGTCAGCTACGCGTTCAACGACCGTGTATCCATCGGTTTCGGCCCGACCATCAACCGGATTTCCGGTGTACTCGAGTCGGACAGGACCCTCAGCCCGCTTGCTTCCGATACCAACGTCAAAATCAAGGGTGACGATACCGCCCTGGGTTTCAACGTCGGCGTATTGGTCCAGGCCACCGACACCACACGCGTGGGCCTGACCTACCACTCGAAGGTCAAGTACAAGCTCGAAGGCCACACCACCGTCAGCGGCCCAGCGGCCACTCAGCCGTTCCTGCGTAACAACCGTTACGACGCCTCGCTGAAAATCGACACCCCAGAGTCCTACGACCTGTCCGTCACCCAAGACCTGACCGACGCCTGGAAACTCTATGGCGGTGCAACCTGGACGCGTTGGAGTCGCCTGAAAGAGATCACCGTCAACAACGAAGGCGTAACGGCTGCCGGCGGCTTGCTGGCGCCAACCCAACTAGGTTCCATCACCGAAGAACAAAATTGGCACGACACCTGGGCCTACGCCGTGGGTACCTCGTATCAGTTGACCAAGCAAGTCGTGCTGCGTACCGGCCTGACCTTCGACCAATCCCCGGCCAACAACACCGATCGTTCGCCGCGCATCCCGACGGGCGACCGTACGATCTTCAGCGTGGGCCTGGGCTACAAAGTCATGGATAACATGACCGTCGACCTGGCGTATTCGTACCTGAAAGAAGAAGACGTCAAGATCAACCAGACGGCTAACGCCCCGTCGACAGCCAGTTACCGCGCCAAGTACGAAAACAGTGCCAACGGTTTCGGCCTGGGCATGACCTACACCTTCTGATCCGGACGGGTGTAAAAAAGCCCCGCTCTCCTGCAAGGGAGGCGGGGCTTTTCAGTGCCCGATAATCAGGGTTTGGACGCTATCGCCTGCTCCACTGCCTTGATCAGGTCGGGGCTGTCCGGCTTGGTGAGGCTGGAGAAATCGGCAATCACCTTGCCCTGGCGGTCGACCACGTACTTGTAGAAATTCCACTTCGGCGCATTGCTCTGCTGCGCCAATACCTTGAACAGGTGCACCGCGTCCGGCCCCTTGACCTTCTGCGGCTCGGTCATGGTGAAGGTCACGCCGTAATTCACGTAGCAGACCTTGGCGGTTTCTTCGCCGGTCTTGGCTTCCTGCTTGAAGTCATCGGATGGCACGCCGATCACCTCCAACCCTTCGCCCTTGTAGCGTTGATACAGCGCTTCGAGGCCTTTGAATTGCGGCGCGAACCCGCAAAAGCTCGCCGTGTTGACGATCACCAGAGGCTTGCCGGCAAAACGTTGGCACAGGTCGATGGATTCCTTGGCGCGCAATTTGGGCAATTGACCCTCCAGCAACGGCGGGCAATCGGCAGCCAACGCCACACCGCCAAAAGCAGCCATCAGCACAGGTACAGCCAGCCAGCGCATCTGCATGTCGAAAAGTCCTTTAAAAAGTTCAGACACCGAACTTAACAGATCGACATACCCAGTTGCATCAACGCCAGGCCACCGCGCTGCCAGCCCCACCAGGCCAGGGCCAGTAACAGCGCGGTCGCGGCTGCCCCGCCGAACCAATACCAGGTCGAACTCATGCCGCCTCCATCTGCGCCTGCAATCGCGCCACCGGCCGCTCACGCACCGGCCAATTCAGGGCTGCGGCGAGCACGCTCAACAGGATCGCCACTTGCCAGATCAAATCGTAGTTACCGGTTCGATCATAGACCACCCCGCCCAACCAACCGCCAAGGAACGAGCCGAGCTGGTGGAAAAGGAACACGATCCCACCGAGCATGGAAAGATTTCGCACCCCGAACAACGTGGCGACCGTGCCGTTGGTCAGCGGTACCGTGGACAGCCACAAAAAGCCCATGGCCATGCCGAACAGGTAGGCCGTGACTTCGGTCACCGGTGCCCACAGGAACAGGATGATCACCACCGCGCGCAGCAGGTACAACCCGGTCAACAGGCGCGGCTTGGACATGCGCCCGCCAAGCCAGCCGGCGGTATAGGTGCCGAAGATATTGAACAGCCCGATCAACGCCAGCACCGTGGTGCCGACCGTGGCCGGCAAGTGCTGGTCCACCAGGTAGGCCGGCAGGTGCACACCGATAAACACCACCTGGAAACCGCAGACGAAAAAGCCGAAGGCCAGCAGCCAGAACCCGGAGTGGGAGCAGGCTTCCTTCAAGGCTTCACCCAGGGTCTGCTGGCCGGCCATGACCGGCAGCGGGCGATCCTTTAGCATGCTCACCAGCGGCAGGATCAGCGCCACCATCAAGCCCAGCGCCAGCAAGGCGGCCGACCAGCCCAGCCAACTGATCAAGCCCAACGTGCCCGGCACCATGGCGAACTGGCCAAACGAACCGGCGGCACTGGCAATGCCCATGGCCATGCTGCGCTTTTCCGGCGCCACGGCGCGGCCGACCACGCCCAGAATCACCGAAAACGATGTACCCGACAGGCCAATCCCGATCAGCAGGCCGGCACTCAAGGACAATGACCACGCCGAATCCGACAGGCCCATCAACACCAGGCCTGCGGCGTACAACACCCCGCCGACAAACACCGCCCTGGTGGCGCCGAACCGGTCGGCCAGGGCACCGGTAAACGGCTGCGCCAGGCCCCAGATCAGGTTCTGCAAGGCGATGGCAAAGGCAAAGGTCTCACGGCCCCAGCCGAATTCGCTGCTCATCGGCGCCAGGAACAGGCCGAACCCGTGCCGCACGCCCAAGGACAACGCCAGGATCAGCGCACTCCCTACAAGGATCCAACCACTGGTGCGCCACATCGACGTCATTTCTTATTCTCCGTTCGCGGGTATATACCCGCTTGTATTCGAACAAACCCGCGTTCAGGCGAGTTCATCCAGCAAGGCCAACAGGGTTTCGCGTTTTTCCGCGCCGAGTTGATCGATCAATTTCTGTTGCGCCGCCTCCCAGGCGGGTAACGCTGCCGCCAGGCGCTCTTCACCGGCGGCGGTCAACAGCACCAGGCGGTTGCGCAGGTCATCGCCCTCTACCATCCGCACCAGGCCCTCACCTTCCAACACCCGCAGGTTGCGCCCCAAGGTGCTGCGATCCAGGCCCATGGCGTCGGCCAGGCTGGAAATGCTCGGTTGATCGAGGCGCTGCAGGTTGCACAGCAAGGAATACTGGGCGACGTTGATCCCGAAGCCGTCGAGGGCGCCGTCGTAGTGCCTGCTGACGCCACGGGCGGCACGTCGCAGGTTGGTGCATAAACATTGGGAGGCAAGCATGGAACGTGTATATACCCGCGATTAAGGAAATGCAAGAAAGTGTTACAAGGCCAAACCGACCAGAACAGCCACTTCCAGCAGCTCCAGCAGCGCGCCAGCGGTATCGCCGGTGGTGCCGCCGAGGCGATTGACCATCAGTTGGCGCAGGCCGATAAAACACACGGCCGCGAGCAGCACGGCGAGCCCCCCGCTGAAACCACCGATCAGGATGCAGGCCAGGCCACTGAGGATCAGCACCTGTTGCCCGACGACGCGCGGTAGATGATCCGACAACGCCTGGCCCAACCCACCCGCTCGCACATAACGGGTGGTGAGAAACAACCCCAGCATCGACGCACGGCCGATCAACGGCGCGAGAATCAACGCCACACCGTTGCGCTGTTCGATCAAAGCCACCAGCGCGGTGAACTTGAGCAGCAACACCAGGCCCAGGGTGACCACCGCAATCGGTCCGCTGCGCGGGTCTTTCATGATGCTGAGGGTGCGCTCGCGGTCGCCGAAGCCACCCAGCCAGGCATCGGCGCTGTCCGCCAGGCCGTCGAGGTGCAAGCCGCCACTGAGCAACACCCAGGCCGTCAGCAGCAGCGCGGCGTGCAACAACAGCGGTGATCCGGTCAACAGCGTATTGAGGCCCCACAGCAGCACGCCGAACAGCAACCCGACCACGGGATAAAACAGCAACGAGCGCCCCAGCTCCTGCGGCTGCGGCATACCCGGCAGGCGAATCGGCAAACTGCTCAGGAACTGCACGGCGATCCAGAACGGCAGCATGCTCAGATTCCTTCCTTCAACACGCCATCGGCGCCGACCTGCAGGTTGAACAACCCACCATGAGCGACTTCAACATTCAGCAACTGCTCACGGGGCAGCCCCCGAGCGTGGGCCAACAGCAAACGCATCACCCCGCCGTGGCTGATCAACAGCACACGCTCACCGGCATACGCCTTATGCAGGCGCAGGACGGCGCCCAAAACCCGCTGGGAAAACGCGTTGACCGGTTCGCCCTGGGGCGGCGTGAAGCTATAGGGATCGGCCCAGAACCGGCCCAGGCCTTCGGCGTCGGTCTCCATCAGCGCCGCCGCACTCTGCCCTTCCCAGGCACCGAAGTGCAGTTCCTGCAGGTCCTTTTCCAGGCTCATCGGCACATTCAACCGCGCGCCCAATTCCTCCGCGAACCGCGCGCAGCGTTGCAGCGGCGAGCTGATCAGCCGATCCCAGGGTCCCTGTGCCACCACGGCGGCGCGCATCTGTTCCCAGCCCTTGGTGGTCAATGCATCGTCCAGGCTGCCGCGCAGGCCACCCCCCAGTTCGGTTTCGCCATGGCGCAACAGGTCCAGGTGCAAGGTCATGCCGGACGGTCTGCCACGGCCGCTTCGGCAAACGTCGCCATCTGCCCGTGCAGCGCACAGGCCAGGCGCAGCAATGGCACCGCCAACGCCGCGCCACTGCCCTCGCCCAGGCGCAGGCCGAGTTCCAGCAACGGTTGTGCATCGAGGCTCTGCAAGACATGGCGATGGCCAGGCTCGGCGCCGCGGTGGCCGAACAGCAGCCAGTCGCGGCACGCCGGGTTCAAGCGCGTGGCGACCAGCGCCGCGACGGTGCAGATAAACCCATCCACCAACACCACGATGCCTTCCTGGGCGCAGGCCAGGTAAGCCCCCACCAGGGCAGCGATTTCAAAGCCACCGAGATTGCACAGGGTGTGCAGCGCATCCCCACGCTGCGCCGCATGCACGGCCAGCGCGCGTTCGATCACCGCCACCTTGTGACTGACGCCTTGGGCATTCAATCCGGTGCCCGGGCCTGTCAGCTCGGTCACCTGGCAATCGAGCAAGGCGCAGGCCAGCGCACTGGCGGCGGTGGTGTTGCCAATGCCCATCTCGCCGCCAACAAACAACTGCGCACCGCTTTCACGGGCGCGCAGCACACTGTCGCGACCCGCCTGCAATGCCAATCGGCCCTGGGCACCGGTCATTGCCGGGCCCTTGACGAAATTGGCGGTGCCCGCGCCGATATTCAGGTGACGCACGCCATGCAGGCTCAGCGAAGGGGTCACCGTACCGAGGTCGACCACTTCCAACTGCGCATCCAGTTGCCGCGCCAATACACTGATGGCCGCGCCACCGGTGACAAAGTTATGCAGCATTTGCCCGGTCACTTCCTGGGGAAACGCCGATACACCTTCGGCAACCACGCCGTGGTCACCGGCAAAGATGGCGATCCACAGCCGGTCCACCGACGGTTTGACCTGGCCCTGCAAGCCGGCCAATTGCACCGCCAGCGCTTCCAGCTGGCCCAGGGAACCGGCCGGCTTGGTCAATTGCTGCTGGCGCGCCAGGGCTTGTTCGTACGCCGAGGCGTCAATGGCCTTACAAGGGTTGAGCCACCAGGTGTCAGTCATAACGCAGTACCTTTCAACGTCAGGGGCAGGCCGGCAACCGTCAGGACAACACGCTGACACCGCTCGGCCAAGGCTTGATGCAGCCAACCGGCTTCATCCACATAGCGGCGAGTCAATTCGCCCAGCGGCACGACACCCAGACCGGTCTCGTTGCTGACAAAAATAATTTCACCCGGCAGCACGGCCAGGGTTTCCAGCAATTGATCGCGCTCAAACGCCAGGCGTTCTGCGTCTTCGAGCATCAGCAGATTGGTCAGCCACAGGGTCAGGCAATCCACCAACAGGCAACGACCGGGCGCAGCGTTTTCGCGTAGCACACGCGCCAGCTCGACAGGTTCTTCGATCAAACCCCAGTGATCAGGGCGACGCTCGCGATGCAAGGCAACACGGGCATTCATCTCGCCGTCAAGCGGTTGGCTGGTGGCGATATAAATGACGGGCAAAGCGCTGTCGCTGGCGAGCTTTTCGGCCAAGCGGCTTTTACCGGAACGAGCGCCGCCTAAAATCAGTTGAAGCATGAGACACCCCCTACCCACCCACCACTCCACGATGCGAAGCGAGTCGCTTTTGATCTGAAGTCGCCCCGTAAACCACGCTGGCCGAACGCAGGCTTGAATCCGTGGGTAACCCGGCAGGACGCCGGGTTAGCCGCACTGGGCCAGGGATGGCCCATTGCGGCGGCCCACGGATTCAAGCCTGCGTTCGGGCACACCGAGCCCAAGCGAGGTGCCGAGTGGTGGGGCGAAGGCCTTTTGCTTACTTTTGGGCCTTTCCAAAAGTGAGCCGCTGTAAGAGCGGAACCATAAGTGGCCGTTACCGCAGGAATGGATATGTACACCGAAAGTCCCCTCCCACATTTGAACCGTGTGTACACCCTTAAACCCCACACAGCTTGCGCAATAAATCGGTGTCCAGATGGTTCTCCACCAGATCCGCCAACCGTTCGATATCACGCTCGCGAAGGGCGTGATAATCCACCTCCTGCACATCCTGCAACCCAGCCCAACGCAGCAACGCACTGCAGGCCGCCGGAGTCTCGAACACGCCATGCAGATACGTGCCAAGAATCTGCCCGTCAGCACTTTGCGCGCCGTCACGGCGACCGTCCTCCAACAGCACGGCGGCGTTCGCCAGGGCCGCGCCGCACGTCACGCCGGCATGGATCTCATAGCCACTGACCTCGGCGTCCTCCAGCAACAAACGCCCGCGTACATTACGCAACTGTTTCTCGGCTTCCAGGGTGGTACTGAACGCCAGCAGCCCCAGGCCGTCGCTGGAGCCGGCCGGCCCTTCCAGGCCCAACGGGTCGTGCACCTGCTCACCGAGCATCTGCAAGCCGCCGCAAATCCCCAGCACCTTGCCGCCGTAGCGCAAGTGCCGCGCCACGGCGGTGTCCCAGCCATGGGCACGCAGGTACGCGAGGTCGCTGCGCACGCTTTTCGAGCCGGGCAGAATGATCAGGTCGGCGGCCGGAATCGGCTGGCCCGGCCCGATGAACTGCAAGTCCACTTGGGGATGCAGGCGCAGCGGATCGAAATCCGTATGGTTGCTGATGCGCGGCAGCACCGGCACGACCACCTTGAGCACCTGCGCCGCCTTGTCGATCTGGCGTTGGTCGATACCGTCCTCGGCTTCCAGGTGCAGGTCCATCACGTAGGGCAATACGCCCACCACCGGTTTGCCGGTGCGTGCCTGCAACCAATCCAGGCCGGGTTGCAGCAGTGCGATGTCGCCGCGAAAGCGGTTGATGATGAAGCCCTTGACCCGCGCCTGTTCGCTGGGAGAGAGCAATTCCAGGGTGCCGACCAGATGGGCGAACACCCCGCCGCGGTTGATGTCGGCAATCAGCAGCACCGGGCAGTCGACGGCCTCGGCGAAGCCCATGTTGGCGATGTCATTGGCGCGCAGGTTGATCTCCGCCGGGGAGCCTGCACCCTCCACCATCACCACCGGGTAGGTTTCGCTCAACCGCGCGTGGGAGGCCAGCACCGCCTGCATCGCGATGGCTTTGTAATCGTGATACGCCACGGCATTCATGCTGGTGACCGCACGGCCATGGATGATCACCTGGGAGCCGGTGTCGCTGTTGGGCTTGAGCAGCACCGGGTTCATGTCGGTATGGGGCGCCAGGTTGGCCGCCTGGGCCTGCACCGCCTGGGCACGACCGATCTCGCCGCCCTCGGCCGTCACCGCACTGTTGAGCGCCATGTTCTGCGGTTTGAACGGCACCACGGCAATGCCCTGGCGTACCAGCCAACGGCACAACGCGGTCACCAGGGTACTTTTGCCGGCATCGGAGGTGGTGCCTTGCACCATCAGCGTACTCATGAGGCGTCCTTGTAGGCAGCCAGCGCTTCGTCGAGACGCGACCAATCGGCCTCGGTGTCGGGCAGGCCAAACCGCACGCTGCTGTTGTGCACAAACAGGCGCAGCAAGATGCCGCGCTGGGCCATGAATTCGTGCATGCGCTCGGCGTGCGGGGTGATCAACCATTGGAACAACGCGCAGCCGCCCTGGGGTTGAAAGCCACGACGCTCGAGCAGTTCAAACAAACGCTGGCCGGCCTCGATGCAGCGTGCCCGCTGCCGTGCATGACCGGCGGTATCGCGCAGGCACACTTGGCCCAGTACCCGCGTCGGCCCGCTGACAGCCCAGGGCCCAACCTGTTCGGCCAGCAACTTGAGCAGCCTGCGCTCGGCCAGCACAAAGCCCAGGCGCACCCCGGCCAGGCCGAAAAACTTGCCGAACGAACGCAGCACAATCAGGCCGACCTGATGGGCCTGGCTCGCCAGGCTCAACTGCGGGGTGACATCCATGAACGCTTCGTCCACCACCAGCCAGCCGCCGCGCTGGGCCAGCCTTGTGTGCCAGTCCAGCAGGCGTTGCGGGGCCAGGCTCAGTCCGGTGGGGTTATTGGGATTGACCACCACCAGCACGTCGAGGACGTCGAGGAAGAAGTCGACTTCCTGCTCCTGCACTTCACGCACCACGTAGCCGGCACGCCGCCAGGCCTCGGCATGTTCGGCGTAGCACGGCGACAGCACGCCGACCTTGCCGGCACGGCGCAGGCGCGGCAGCAACTGAATCGCCGCCTGGGAGCCGGGCACCGGCAGCAGATGCGCGGCGCCGTAATACTCGCTGGCCGCCTGTTCCAGGCCGTCGTCGGACTCCGGCAAGCGCGCCCAGGCCCGCAGCGGAATCTCCGGGATCGGCCATGGCCAGGGTGCGAGGCCGCTAGACAGGTCCAGCCAATCGGCCTCGGCAATCCCGTACTGAATCGCTGCCTTGCGCAGCCGGCCACCGTGCTCAAGCATAAAATTGCCCCCCCACGCAGAGAATCAGCAACCACAACCATACGCCGCGCTGTACCAGTTGCCAGCCGCGGTCGATAGAGTCGGCATCCGCCGCCGGGCCTTCGCCCAGTGGCGGACGCTGGTGCACCTCGCCGTGGTAAATCGCGGCGCCACCCAGCTCAACGCCCAACGCGCCAGCGCCGGATGCCATCACCGGCCCGGCATTGGGGCTGTCCCAGGTCGGCCCCTGGGTGCGCCAGCATTTGAGGGCCAGGCGGGTTTTGCCCAGCACGGCGTAGGTCAAGGCCACCAGGCGTGCAGGCACATAGTTGAGTACATCGTCGATCTTGGCCGCGGCCCAACCGAAACGCTCGAAGCGTTCGTTGCGATAGCCCCACATCGCGTCGAGCGTATTGCTCAGGCGGTAGAGCACCACGCCCGGTACGCCGGCGACGACAAACCAGAACAACGCGGCAAACACCGCATCGCTGCCGTTTTCCAGCACCGATTCGGTGGCGGCACGGGCGACTTCAGTCCGATCCAGTTCACTGGTCTGGCGGCTGACCAGGTAGCTCACCCGTGTGCGGGCCGCGTCGAGGTCATCGCTGCGCAGGGCCTGGGCCACCGGGATCACATGCTCGCCGAGGCTGCGCATGCCGAGGGCGCAGTACAACGCGAGGATCTCCAGGACCCAGCCGATATACGGCGCCCACGACAACGCGGTGGCCAGCAGGGTCAATGGCACCACGGCGATAACCCACGCGGTCACGCCATGGCTGCGCCAGCCCCGGCCACCGCTGTTGAAACGCTGCTCGATGCGCCCGGCAAAATTGCCGAACGCCACCAGCGGATGCCAGCGCCTGGGCTCGCCCAGCAGCGCATCCAGCGCCACTGCTGCGACACACAGCAAGGCCACACTCATTGACTCACTCCCCACGCATTTTCATACACCATGTCACTCAACGGCCGAGGCTCGGTCCAGCCTTCGATCTGCAACATCGGTGCCGGGTAAAACTCCGTCACCGGCCCCAGGCACAAGACCGCCAGGGGTTTCGCACCGGGCGGCAGGCCCAGCAGGTCGGCCAGGGCCTGGGGTTCGAACAGCGAGACCCAGCCCATGCCCAACCCCTCGACCCGCGCGGCCAGCCACAGGTTCTGGATCGCACAGGACAGCGACGCCAGGTCCATCTCCGGCAAGGTGCGCCGCCCGAAGATGTGGCGCTCGCGATCATCCATCAACGCCGCCACCAGCACTTCGGCGCAGTCGTGAATGCCTTCGACCTTGAGCTTCATGAACGCATCGGAGCGCTCGCCCAACGCCTCGGCGGTGCGCACGCGTTCTTCTTCCACCAACTGTTGAATCCGGCTGCGCAACGCGCGGTCGCTGATGCGGATAAACCGCCAGGGCTGCATCAGGCCGACACTGGGCGCCTGGTGCGCGGCCTGGAGCAGGCGATGCAGCAATTCGGGCGCGACACTGCCGCCGCTGAAGTGGCGCATGTCGCGGCGTTCGGCGATGGCGCGGTAGACGGCGTCGCGGTCGGCCTGGGGGAAAGCGTTGTCGGTCATGGCCCTATCGGGGGCAAGCCCCCTCCCACAGTGGATGGGGTTTCAGCTCGGTCCGGGGCAAACAACGCGGCTACCGCCGTCGGATTCGACGGGAAATAGAAGTGCACGTAAGAGGCCGTCATCCGCCCGTGCCGGAACACCGCTTCGGCACCGCGCCCACCGTTCGGGCTCAGGCCACGGGCAATCGGCTGGCACTCGGTGCTGGTCAGGGAATGGTGGTACGTGTGCCCGCGCAGCACGCCTTCCGGCAGTTCGACACTTTGCAGGGCCAGGGCCGCGAGTTTCTTTTGCATCACCGCATCGCCTTGCAGCAGGCCGACCAGTTCGGCGCGGGTGCCGTCGACATCGGTGAGCGAGTCCAGCAGGTAGAGCATGCCGCCACACTCGGCGAGCAAGGGTTTGCCGGCGGCATGATGGTTACGAATGGCGTCAAGCATCGGCGTGTTTTGCGACAGCGCCTGGTGGTGCAATTCCGGGTAACCGCCGGGCAAATACAGGCTGTCAGCCTCGGGCAGCTGGCGATCATGGATCGGCGAGAAGAAGTGCAACTCGGCCCCCATCGCCCGCAGCAGGTCGAGGCTGGCGCCATAGGTGAAGGCGAAGGCTTCGTCACGGGCCACCGCAATGCGCACACCGGCCAGCAATGGTTCGGCCATGATCACTTCCGGCGCGGCGAAGGTCACCGGTGGCGGCAATGCGACTTCGCAGCTGCTGCCCAGGGCCTGGGCGGCGGCGTCCAGGCGCACGTCGAGGTCATTCAGCTCGCTGGCCTGCACCAGGCCCAAATGGCGGCTGGGCAGTTCGATCCCGGTTTCGCGGGACAGGGCGCCATACCAACGCAAGCCTTCGGTGAGGCTGCCTTCCAGCAACTGCGCATGGCGCAGGGTGCCGACGCGGTTGGCCAGCACCCCGGCAAACGGCAGGTCCGGCTGATAGCGCGCCAGGCCCAGGGCCAGGGCGCCAAACGTCTGGGCCATGGCGGTGCCGTCGATCACACCGAGCACCGGCACGCCGAAATGCCGCGCCAGGTCGGCGCTGGACGGTGTGCCATCGAACAGGCCCATCACGCCTTCGATCAGGATCAGGTCGGCCTCACCCGCCGCTTCCCACAGCAGGCGGCGACTTTCCTGCTCGCCCACCATCCACATGTCCAATTGATACACCGGCGCACCGCTGGCGCGCTCGTGGATCATCGGGTCCAGGAAATCCGGGCCGCATTTGAACACGCGTACCCTGCGCCCCAGGTTGCGGTGCAAACGGGCCAGCGCGGCGGTGACGGTGGTTTTGCCCTGGCCGGACGCCGGTGCAGCGATCAGGACGGCCGGGCAGTGACGGGGCTGATTCAAAGTTCGACGCCCTTCTGTGCCTTGATCCCGGCCTGGAACGCGTGCTTGAGCATGCCCATTTCGGTGACGGTATCGCCCATTTCGATCAACTCAGGCTTGGCGCCACGACCGGTGACGACCACGTGCTGCATCGGCGGACGCGCTTGCAGGTCGCTGAGGACCTGGTCCAAGTCGAGGTAACCATGCTTGAGGGCGATGTTCAGCTCATCCAGCACCACCAGGCCGATGCGCGGGTCTTGCAGCAGTTCGCGGGACACGGCCCAGGCGGCTTCGGCGGCAGCGATATCGCGCTGGCGGTCCTGGGTCTCCCAGGTGAAGCCTTCGCCCATCACGTGGAAACGCACTTGCTCGGGGAAACGGCGGAAGAACAACTCCTCACCGGTGCTGTTGCGCCCCTTGATGAACTGCACCACACCGCACTGCATGCCGTGGCCCATAGCGCGCGCGAGCATGCCGAATGCCGAGCTGCTCTTGCCTTTGCCGTTGCCGGTCAGCACCAGCAGCAAGCCGCACTCATTGGGGGAATTGGCGATGCGCTCGTCGATCACGGCTTTTTTGCGCAGCATGCGCGCCAGGTGGCGTTCGTCGCGGTCGGGGGTATCGGTCATGGCAGCTCTCCATTGGGGCTGGACAAAAACGGCAGGCAGGAAAAAACAGACAGCCAAGCATCGCCCACCGTGATGCTGTTGGATGATCCAGGCCGGTCTCCGGGCTCATGAGTGGTGCGCTGGCTCATCGACAGAGCGAACACGCCGACGGCGCGCCTTCCCATATCGCGGGCGATACAGTGGCAAAAGGCACCGTCTTGACTCATTTACCGTTGCGGGGGCAGCGCCGGAATCGCGGCAGCACTGTGTACAAGTGCGCTCGCTCACCGGCTTCCCTGTTTCACTCGGTCGACCCATGGGTCACAGAGCACCTGGAACAAGCCGCGAAGGTTAGTGGGTTGGGGGTGGAGCGTCAATTAAAGCTGGCCTTGCACTTGAACCATCGCACCAGCGCCCTCCTCTACCCTTACAGGTATCAAGGAGAACACCATGCATAAAACCAGACTCGCCCTACTCATCATGCTCGCCGGCACCCTCGCGGCCTGCGGTGAAAGCTCCACCCTGCAGGTGTCCGATGGCACCGGTCCGTCGCCCCAGCTACCAGAGCCGAACAAAACCCTGATTCCCACGGTGAACATTGCCCCGGCTATCGGCTGGCCGGAGGGCGTGCAGCCAACGGCGGCGGCCGGCACCCAAGTGGCGGCGTTCGCCGAAGGCCTGGATCACCCGCGCTGGCTGTATGTATTGCCCAACGGCGATGTGCTGGTGGCAGAAACCAATGCGCCGCCCAAACCGGATGATTCCAAGGGCATTCGCGGCTGGGTCATGGAGAAGGTCATGGGCCGCGCCGGTGCCGGGGTGCCGAGCCCCAATCGCATTACCCTGCTGCGCGACGCCGATCACGATGGCGTTGCCGAGACCCGTACGGTGTTCCTGGAAAACCTCAACTCGCCCTTCGGTATGACACTGGTCGGCAATGACCTGTACGTCGCCGATTCGGACAAGCTGCTGCGCTTTCCCTATCAAGCGGGCGAAACCGCGATCAAGGCACCTGGCACCAAGGTGGTCGACCTGCCGGGCGGGCCCCTGAATCACCACTGGACCAAGAACGTGATCGCCAGCAAGGACGGCAGCAAGCTGTACGTGAGCGTCGGCTCCAACAGCAACGTCGGTGAGAACGGTCTTGAGGCGGAACAGGGCCGGGCGGCTATCTGGGAAGTGGATCGCGCCAGCGGCCAGCAGCGCATCTTCGCTTCCGGCCTGCGTAACCCTAACGGCATGGCCTGGGAACCCCAGAGCGGCAAGCTATGGACAGCGGTAAACGAGCGCGACGAGATCGGCAGCGACCTGGTGCCCGACTACATCACCTCGGTCAAGGATGGCGGGTTCTATGGCTGGCCCTTCAGCTATTACGGCCAGCATGTGGATGTACGCGTCACGCCGCAGAACCTGGACCTGGTGGCCAAGGCAATCGTGCCGGACTATGCGGTAGGGCCGCACACCGCGTCTTTGGGACTGACGTTCGCCGAGGGCAGCAAACTCCCGGCGCCGTTCAGCAACGGCGCGTTCATCGGCCAGCATGGCTCATGGAACCGCAAGCCCCACAGTGGCTACAAGGTGATCTTCGTGCCGTTCGAGGCAGGCCAGCCTAAAGGGCAGCCAGTGGACGTGCTGACCGGGTTTCTCGATAAAGATGAGAACGCCATGGGCCGGCCGGTGGGCGTGGTGATCGATCAGCAAGGGGATTTGCTGGTGGCGGATGATGTGGGGAATAAGGTGTGGCGGGTGTCGGCCGCTAAATAAACGCCCCAGAAGCATCACAAAACCAATGTGGGAGGGTGCTTGCTCCCGATAGCAGTGGGTCAGGCACAGATACTGTGACTGATACTTCGCTATCGGGGGCAAGCCCCCTCCCACATTTGGTTCAGGGATTACGTGCCAGGTTTGCTGGCAACACACGCTTGGCGCTCAGATAGGCATTCTGCCAATACGCCTTGGACAAGGTGTCCAGCTTGACCGTACCGCCGGTCTGCGGCGCATGCACAAAGCGACCTTCGCCCACGTAAATCCCGGCGTGGCTGACCTGGGAGCCGCCACCGGTGGCGAAGAACAGCAGGTCGCCGGTCTGCAGGTTCTGCTCGCTGACATCCTGGGCGCGCATCACGATCAGTTCGCGAGTGGTGCGCGGCAGGGAGATGCCGGCGGCGTCGCGGAAGACGAAGCCGATCAGGCCACTGCAATCGAAACCCGAGTCCGGCGTGTTGCCGCCCCAACGGTAAGGCGTGCCGACCAGGCCCAGTGCACGAAAGAGTACGTCTTCGGCCGCAGGCGAGAAATTCTGGGTGGAATAGTTGAATACCGGCTTGGGCTTGACCGCAACGGGAGCGGGTGGCGGCCGGCTGGCGCAGGCGCTGATAAGCGCGGCGCAGAGAATAAGGAGCAGGCGGGCTGAGGTCGACATGTGCAGAACAATCCTGGTCTGGATGCGGCTATCGCTGCCGAACGCTGAAAACCAGAACGCGCAAGCAAAGCTCGCGCGAACGGATTACAACAATGTCCAGGGATTCTAGCGCTTACACGTCAAACTTCAAGTATCACTTTAAGTTTACTTACTGGCGGTAACCGTAGTCGGGGCCATGGCGAGTGCGCGCTTGGCTTCGATGAAGGTTTTGCTCCAGTAGCTGTCACCCAGGCTGTCGACTCGAACACCGCCACTGCGACGGCTGCTGGAGTGGATAAACTGGTTATCGCCCAGGTAGATACCGGCATGGCTGACGCGACCACGACCTGCAGTACTGAAGAAAAGCAGATCACCGGGCTTGAGGTTGTTGCGCGCGACCAACGGTGCTTTCACGTTGATCATTTCGCGAGTGGAGCGTGGCAGGTTCATGCCAGCTTCTTCACGAAACAGGTAGCCGATGAAACCGCTGCAGTCGAAACCGGCTTCAGAAGTACCGCCGAAACGGTAACGGGTACCGATCAGGGACATGCCGCGTTCGAGGATGCTGTCGGCCAGGACTGGAAGCTGGTAAGGCTTGTTGCCGGAAAAATCGGCCAGTTCCTTTTCGGTTGCCACCTCTTCTTCATAGACAGAAGCAGACTGTGCAGCAACGAATTTTGCCTGGGACTGTTGTTGAGGTTTTTGCTGCTCAACCACCTGTTGAGGGTGGGAGGCGCAACCAAACAAGAGGGTAACGAGTGCGAGGGGCACGAGGGGTGCGAAGCGATTTAGCATGGGCACGACCGTGGCTGGTATGTAAAGAAGTCGAGACTATGCCTTCTATCACATCGATTTGCAAATTCAATCGTGATCTATGTGACTTCGCGATTGGACTATGACATCTAAGCCGTAATTCCATTTATCGGTTCACATGCGTAGCCAACGTGGCTTAAACGCAGGGTTTCTGGCGCCTGGAAATTGCCGAACCCCGTAGATTCAACCAGTTACCAGCCCAATGTTTCCTTGAGAAAAGGGATCGTCAATTTTCGTTGAGCCTGCAAGGAGGCCTGATCGAGCTGCTCGAGCAAATCGAACAACGCGCTCATGCTGCGGGTGCCACGGGTGAGGATAAAGTGCCCGACTTCATCGGTGAGGTGCAGGCCGCGACGGGATGCACGCAATTGCAGGGCACGCAGTTTGTCTTCGTCGGAGAGTGGGCGCATCTGGAAGATCAGCGCCAGGGTCAGGCGCGACTTGAGGTCGGCCAGCTTCACCGGCAACTCCCGTGGCGAGGTGGAGGCCGCAATCAACAAGCGCCGGCCGCTGTCACGCAGGCGGTTGAACAGATGGAACAGCGCCTCTTCCCAATCCGCCTTGCCGGCCACTGCCTGCAGATCGTCCAGGCACACCAGTTCGTATTGCTCAAGGTTGTCGAAGATCCCGATGCCGCGATCCATCAACTCGGCCAGGGGCAGGTAAACCGCCGGCTCGCCCATCTGCTCGAAACGCAGGCAAGCGGCCTGCAACAGGTGGGTACGCCCTACGCCGTGTTTACCCCACAGATAGATCAGGCTTTCGGTCCACCCGGCGTCGGCTTCGCAGAGCCGCTCGACATAGCCGAGTGCAGCGGCATTGGCGCCTGGGTAGTAATTGATAAAGGTAGCGTCATCACGCAGACGCACACCTAAGGGCAGCTGAATCGGTTTCATGCTGACTGAACGGCTCCCATCGAACCGTTAGTGGCCTCTGTGTAAAGTTTGCAAAGTTTATACCCGTGACGCCGGGCGCACAATGCAGCAGACCACAAGCAAAATCAAAGGTTTGCGTTAACTTGCCGGTTTTAAGCGGATTGTTTGACGCCATAGCCCCATAAACAACAAACCCGGCCGAAGCCGGGTTTATGACGCAGCGGTTACAGGTCGGGGTCTTCGACCCCCGTATAGGCGTCGGAATCCTTGTACAGATCGTGCACATGACGCACCAGCACCATGATCACCGCCGCCACCGGCAGTGCCAGCAGAATGCCGGTAAAACCGAACAGCTCGCCGCCCGCCAGGATCGCAAAGATCACTGCCACCGGGTGCAGGCCAATCCGGTCCCCCACCAGCAACGGCGTGAGCACCATGCCTTCCAAGGCCTGGCCGACCATGAACACCGCGACAATCCCCAGCATCGGGTACAGGTCGCCGCCAAACTGGAACAGGCCAGCCACCAACGCCGCACCGATACCGATCACAAAGCCCATATACGGCACGATAGCGGCGAGGCCGGCGATCAGGCCGATCAACAGGCCCAGCTCCAGGCCGATGGCCATCAAGCCCGCCGCGTAGATGATCCCCAGTGCCAGCATCACCAGCAACTGCCCACGCACAAAGGCGCCAAGCACCTCATGGCACTCGCCGGCCAGGGCCACGATGCGCTCTTCACGGTTGCGGGGCAGCAGGCTGCGGATCTTGGCCATCATGATGTCCCAATCGCGCAGCAGGTAGAACGCCACCACCGGGATCAGCACCAGGTTGGTCAACCAGCCGATCAGCGCCAGGCTGGAGGCGGTCGCCTGGCTGAGGATCACCCCCACAATATCGGTGGTCTGGCCCATGTGCTCGCTGATCGCCGCCTTGACCTTGTCGAACTTCCAGAAGCCATCCGACAGGCCCAACTTGGCCTGGGCCCACGGCATCGCCGTGTGCTGCAGCCAGTCGAGCATCTGCGGCGCCAGCTCATAGAGACGAAACAGTTGCTTGGCCAGCATCGGCACCAGCACCAGCACCAGCGCGGTGATGATCAATGTGAACAACGCAAACACCGCAACCACGCCCAAGGTCCGCGACAGACCGGCTTTTTCCAGGCGATCCACTACAGGATCGAACAGATAGGCGAGCAGCAACGCAACCAGGAACGGCGTCAGGATCGAATGCAGCAGGAACACAAAAACGCACAGCAGGACGATCCCGCCAAGCCACACCCAACGACGCGTATCCGCCATAAACCACTCCATTATTTGCTTCTATCTATATAGGAAGAACTTTTACCAACGAAAATGCAGTTGCGCCTGGGGCGCAGGTGCCGCTGCCGGTTGTGTGCCATCGACCGCAGGCTGCTGCGCCGGGGCCTCACCGGCAGGCACTTCCTGCAACTTGGCCAGGCTCAACTGGGTACGCAACTGATCGGCGCTGCCGTTGACCCGATACACAATACGATTGCCATCCACCCATTGCGGCTGACCGCCAAACGGCTCAAGCAGATGCCCCAGGGCCGCGTACCGCTCCAGGTTCATGCCCTGCACTTCCAGCAGTTGCTCGGTACTCACACCGGGCTTGACCGCAAAGCACGGCGCCAGTTTTTGGCTGACCGCCAGCATGACTGCATCGGCCAGCGCGCCCGTGTCGGCGCCTTGCGCGGCGCCCTGCTCGCTCTTGTCACCCAGCCACAGGCGCCATTTGGCCTGCCATTGATTGCCTTCCTGGCGTGCATGCACGGCCAGCAAGGCGTCGGCACCGTAGCGCTCGGACGCGGCGCGCAACGGCGTGGCATCGGCGTTTTCAAGATTCGGCGCGGTGGCGACCACCTGTTCATCCAGGTCCCCCAGGGGCAGGCGCAATGGCAAGCCACGGTGCTGTGCCGCACGGCGCAGCGCCTGGGCAGCGGCCTGGCCATCGCCGACCAGGCTGCTGCCTTCGGTGGAGTCGTTCAGCCACCAGCCGAGGATTGATGGCCGATTGCTGCCCCAGATCGACAGGCCGGCGTCACGCAAGGCGCGATCAGTGCTGACCGGGTCAAAGTCCACTTGCAGGCTCTCGGGCGGGCCGGCGTCGTAACCGTATTGAGTGATGATTTGCTGCGGATCCTTGCGAATCGCCGCCAGGCCCGGGCCTTGCGCAGCCTTGGCGTCGCCGGTGAGGCGGATCACCAGGGTCTCCACCGCGCGCTGGGTCGCCTGGTCGCGCTCTTGCGGCGATTGGCTGCTGACGGGTTCGAGTACCTGGTACAGGCCATTGAGGGTTTCGGCATGACTCGCCAGGCTGATCAACGACAAGCAGCCTACAAAAAAGACATTACACAGACGCATGGAAGATTCCCGAACGACAAATTTAGCGGCTGGAACAGACCGCGTGAAATCGGTATAGCCAGGCTGTGACCACAGCGACAACTAAAACATTCACGGGGTCCTGGTAAGTTTTCGCCATGTCATTAACGACAGCGGTTTAAAGGCTATACCTTAATACGTGCCTGAACAGACCCGATCAGCATTTTTTTAACCTGCTTTTTTAAATCTATCTGCCCTGCCCGTCGGCCCGAGGATGGCCGCTGCCCCTCAAGCCTGATAAAATCGCGCGCCTTCGCAGACCGTCAACGGCTGGGCCTTTTACCAAAAGTGCCCGCCCGCTCGGTCGTTACCCCTGAATCCCCCCTAAAGGCCTGGATCATGAGCAAGCAACCCTCCCTGAGCTACAAGGACGCCGGTGTAGACATCGACGCCGGTGAAGCATTGGTCGAACGCATCAAGAGCGTTGCCAAGCGCACTGCGCGCCCCGAAGTCATGGGCGGCCTGGGCGGTTTTGGCGCCCTCTGCGAGATCCCGGCCGGCTACAAGCAGCCTGTATTGGTTTCCGGTACCGACGGTGTGGGCACCAAGCTGCGCCTGGCACTGAACCTGAACAAGCACGACAGCATCGGCATCGACCTGGTCGCCATGTGCGTCAACGACCTGGTGGTATGCGGTGCCGAGCCGTTGTTCTTCCTCGACTACTATGCCACCGGCAAGCTGAACGTCGAGACCGCCACCCAGGTGGTGACCGGCATCGGCGCCGGCTGCGAACTGTCGGGTTGCTCCCTGGTCGGCGGCGAAACCGCTGAAATGCCAGGCATGTACGAAGGCGAAGACTACGACCTGGCCGGCTTCTGCGTCGGCGTGGTGGAAAAAGCCGAGATCATCGACGGCTCCAAAGTGGCTGCCGGCGACGCCCTGCTCGCCCTGCCATCCTCCGGCCCGCACTCCAACGGCTACTCGCTGATCCGCAAGATCATCGAAGTGTCCGGTGCCGACATCGAGAACATCCAGCTCGACGGCAAGCCGCTGACCGACCTGCTGATGGCCCCGACCCGCATCTACGTCAAGCCACTGCTCAAGCTGATCAAGGACACCGGCGCGGTCAAGGCCATGGCCCACATCACCGGCGGCGGCCTGCTGGACAACATCCCGCGCGTACTGCCAAAAGGCGCCCAGGCGATCGTCGACGTGGCCAGCTGGCAGCGTCCTGCGGTATTCGACTGGCTGCAGGAAAAAGGCAACGTCAATGAAACCGAAATGCACCGCGTGCTGAACTGCGGCGTGGGCATGGTGATCTGCGTGGCGCAGGAACACGTTGAAACCGCGCTGAACGTATTGCGTGAAGCCGGCGAGCAGCCTTGGGTCATCGGCCAGATCGCCACCGCTGCCGAAGGCGCGGCTCAGGTTGAACTGAAGAACCTCAAGGCTCACTGATGCCTCGGACCTGTGATGTCGTGGTGCTGCTTTCCGGCACTGGCAGTAACTTGCAGGCCCTGATCGACAGCACGCGCACCGGCGACAGCCCGGTGCGCATCGCTGCGGTGATCTCCAACCGCAGCGACGCCTACGGCCTGCAACGCGCCAGGGACGCGGGTATCGAAACCCGCTCGCTGGATCACAAGGCTTTCGAAGGCCGCGAGGCCTTCGACAGCGCCTTGGTCGAACTGATCGACGCCTTCAACCCCCAACTCGTGGTACTGGCCGGTTTCATGCGCATTCTCAGCCCTGGCTTCGTGCGGCACTACGAAGGGCGCCTGCTGAATATCCACCCTTCCCTGCTGCCCAAGTACAAAGGCATGCACACGCACCAACGCGCCCTGGATGCCGGTGACAGCGAGCATGGCTGCAGCGTGCACTTCGTCACCGAGGAACTCGATGGCGGGCCTCTGGTCGTACAGGCAGTGGTTCCGGTAGAGTCTGACGACTCGGCGCAGACCCTTGCGCAACGGGTTCATACCCAGGAACACAGGATTTACCCGCTGGCTGTGCGCTGGTTTGCCGAGGGGCGGTTGATTCTTGGTGACCAGGGTGCATTATTGGACGGTCAGTTACTTGCGGCCAGCGGCCACTTGATTCGAACCTAGGAGATTTTATGCGTCGCGCCTTGCTCTTCGCTTTTGCGCTGTTCGCCTTGCCTGCCGTGCAAGCGGCAGATCTACACCCGTTCTCCGCCAGCTACACCGCCGACTGGAAACAGTTGCCCATGAGTGGTTCGGCAGAACGCAGCCTGACCAAGAACGGCGACGGCACCTGGACCTTGAACTTCAAGGCTTCCATGATGATCGCCAGCCTGACCGAAACCAGCGTGATCCTGTTCGACAAGGACACCCTGCAACCGAAGAGCTACGCCTTCGAACGCGGCGGCCTGGGCAAGACCAAGAAGATCAACCTGGACTTCGACCCGTCGACCAAGAAAGTCACGGGCTTTGAAAACAAAGACCCGGTCAATGTGCCCCTGCAAAGTGGCATGCTCGACAAGTCGACCTACCAGTTGGCCTTGCAGCGCGACGTGGCAGCCGGCAAGAAAAGCATGAGCTACAACGTGGTTGAAGGCACTGACGTCGACACTTACGACTTCCGTGTGATCGGCCCGGAAAAGGTCCAGACCAAGGTCGGCAGCATTGACGCGATCAAGGTCGAGCGCGTACGCGACCCGACTCAAAGCAAGCGCATCACCCAGATGTGGTTTGCCAAGGACCAGGGCGGCATTTTGGTTGCCCTGCGTCAGGTTGAGACCGACGGCAAGGAATACAACATCATGCTGCAAGACGGTACCGTTGACGGCAAGGCTGTCAAAGGCAACTGAGTGCGCGGATGAGCTGAACAAGAGCCTCGCTGAATGCGGGGCTTTTTTTCGTCTGGGGGTTTTGGGTTCAAGTGTCTGCCGTCATCGGGAGCCCAACATGAAACTTCTGTCATAAACCTCTAAAGCGGTTTACTTAGCAAGCTAACAAACCGTATAAAAAGACCTGCGACGACTTGCCGCATACCCACCAGAAATTGGAGCAAGCAGATGACTGTAAAAGTAACTGAACGCGACGACGAACATATGTCCCACGAAGCGCTGGGCCATGGGATTCACATCTGGGATGTCCACCAACAGGACCTGCTGGTCGGCATGTTTCACAACGAGAGCGACGCTCATAATTATAAAAACGAGCTCGAAGCCCTCGAGATGAAACGCCAGACGCAAAGCTCCTGAAACTTCGAAATCCTGTAGGCCCCCCAGCCCCACGCAGCTGGGATGCCTGTAAAACACAAACCCCGCCTTTTGAGCGGGGTTTGTGTGTTCTGGGGTTGCTTCGCAGCCCAACGCAGGGCAAGCCTGCTCACCACAATTCGTAGCTACAGCCTTACCACATCAAATCATCCGGGATCTGGTAAGCCGCGTACGGATCATCCTCATCCGGCACCTGGCTTTCGGTGAGGATATTGAGCTGCACGATACGCTCCGGTGCGCGCTCCTGGATCTTCAGCGCGGCTTCACGGGGGATCACCTCGTAGCCGCCACCGTGATGCACGATGGCCAGGGAGCCGTTGCTCAGCTTGTTGCGCATCAACGTGTTGACCGACAGGCGCTTGACCTTCTTGTCATCCACGAAGTTGTAGTAGTCCTCAGTCGTGAGCTTAGGCAGGCGCGAGGTCTCGATCAGTTGCTTGACCTGGGCCGTACGGGCCTTGGCCTCGGCTTTTTCCTGCTGCTGGCGGTTCAGCTCCTGGTCACGCTTGACCTTCTCGGCCTGCGCTTCGGCGGCCAGGCGAGCCTGGGTGTCATCGGCCTCGATCTGGCCCTTGTGGACCAGGCGCTGCTGTTTCTGTTTCTCTTTGCCGACCTGCTTGGCCTGCTTTTGGTTGACCAGACCTGCTTTGAGCAACTGGTCGCGAAGGGAAAGGCTCATGGTGCTTACTCACTTAGGCAACTGCTCAACCGCAGCTGGACACGTTCTTTTCCTGACGTTTGGCTTCGCCCCACAGGGCGTCCAACTCTTCGAGGGTGCAATCTTCTATGGGTTGGTGGGTGTCGCGCAATGCCTGTTCGATAAATCGGAAGCGTCGCTCGAACTTGGCATTGGCGCCACGCAGCGCGGTTTCCGGGTCGACCTTGAGGTGACGGGCCAGGTTGACCGCCGCGAACAGCAGGTCACCGACTTCATCGGCGATGGCCTCCGGGTCGTTGTCGGCCATGGCTTCGAGCACTTCGTCCAGCTCTTCGCGCACGTTATCCACCACCGGCAACGCCGATGGCCAGTCGAAGCCGACCTGGCTGGCGCGCTTCTGCAATTTGGCGGCCCGGGACAGGGACGGCAAGGCGCTGGGCACATCGTCCAGCAGGGACAGCTGCTCCGGCGCGTCGGATTTTTCCGCACGCTCCTCGGCCTTGATCTGCTCCCAACGTTCCTTGACCTGTTCTTCACTCAGTTGAGGAATATCCAGCGGCGCATACAGATCGCCGGTCGGGAACACATGGGGATGGCGGCGAATCAGCTTGCGGGTGATGCTGTCGATCACCCCGGCAAATTCGAAACGCCCCTCTTCCCGCGCCAGCTGGCTGTAATACACCACTTGGAACAACAGGTCGCCCAACTCACCCTGCAGATGATCAAAGTCGCCGCGTTCGATGGCGTCGGCCACTTCGTAGGCCTCTTCCAGGGTGTGCGGGACAATGGTCGCGTAGGTTTGCTTGATGTCCCACGGGCACCCGTATTGCGGGTCCCGCAGGCGGTTCATCAGGTGCAGCAGGTCTTCAAGTGAATACATCTTTCTGTGTCCGATCAGTGTGGGAGCAAGCCCCCTCCCACATTTAGCCTGCATTCATTCTGCGAATCATGGGGTACGGTTGCGCCGCGTCTCAATGATGTTCGGCAACTGGGAAATCCGCCCCAGCAGCCGCCCCAGCGCGTCCAACCCCGGAATCTCGATGGTCAGGGACATCAACGCGGTGTTGTCCTCTTTATTCGAGCGGGTGTTGACCGCCAGCACGTTGATGCGCTCATTGAGCAGCACTTGCGAGACGTCGCGCAGCAGGCCGGAACGGTCGTAGGCACGGATGATGATGTCCACCGGGTAGGTGAGCACCGGCACCGGACCCCAGCTGACCTGGATAATCCGCTCCGGCTCGCGCCCGCCCAGTTGCAGCACCGAGGCGCAGTCCTGGCGGTGAATGCTTACGCCACGGCCTTGGGTGATGTAGCCGACGATGGCATCCCCCGGCAACGGCTGGCAGCAGCCGGCGATTTGCGTCAGCAGGTTGCCGACGCCCTGGATCTGGATATCGCCGCGCTTGCCGGGCTTGTAGCCGGTGGCCTTGCGTGGGATCAGCTCCAGTTGTTCGTTGCCGCGCTCCGGCTCGACCAGTTGCTGGGCCAAGTTGACCAGTTGCGCCAGGCGCAGGTCGCCGGCACCGAGGGCGGCGAACATGTCTTCGGCGATCTTCATGTTGGCCTTTTCGGCCAGCTTGTCGAAGTCCACCTGGGGCAGGCCCAGGCGGCCCAGCTCGCGTTCGAGCAGGGTCTTGCCGGCGGCGACGTTCTGGTCGCGCGCCTGCAGCTTGAACCAATGGACGATCTTCGCCCGCGCCCGCGATGTGGTGATGTAGCCCAGGTTCGGGTTCAGCCAGTCGCGGCTCGGCGTGCCGTGCTTGCTGGTGATGATCTCGACCTGCTCGCCGGTTTGCAGGCTGTAGTTGAGCGGTACGATGCGCCCGTTGATCTTGGCACCTCGGCAGTTATGGCCGATCTCGGTGTGCACGCGGTAGGCGAAGTCCAGCGGCGTGGCGCCCTTGGGCAAGTCGATGGCATGGCCGTCGGGGGTGAAGATGTAGACCCGGTCCGGCTCGATATCCACGCGCAACTGTTCGGCCAGGCCGCCGATGTCGCCGAGTTCTTCGTGCCATTCCAGCACTTGGCGCAGCCAGGAGATTTTCTCCTCGTACTGGTTGGACCCGGCCTTCACGTCGGTGCCCTTGTAGCGCCAGTGCGCGCACACGCCCAGTTCTGCCTCTTCGTGCATGGCGTGGGTGCGGATCTGCACTTCCAGCACCTTGCCCTCGGGGCCGATCACCGCGGTATGCAGCGAGCGATAGCCATTTTCCTTGGGGTTGGCGATGTAGTCGTCGAACTCCTTGGGAATGTGCCGCCACAGCGTATGGACGATACCCAGCGCGGTGTAGCAGTCGCGCATTTCCGGCACCAGCACGCGCACCGCACGCACATCGTAGATCTGGCTGAAGGCCAGGCCCTTGCGCTGCATTTTGCGCCAGATCGAGTAGATGTGTTTGGCGCGGCCGCTGATGTCGGCATCGACCCCGGTGGCCTGCAGCTCGGCGCGCAACTGGCCCATCACGTCGCTGATAAAGCGCTCACGGTCGAGCCGCCGCTCGTGCAGCAGCGTGGCGATCTGTTTGTATTGATCAGGTTCGAGGTAGCGGAAGGACAAGTCCTCCAGCTCCCACTTGATATGGCCGATACCCAGGCGGTGGGCCAGGGGCGCGTAGATGTCGAAGACTTCGCGGGCAACGCGGTTGCGCTTTTCGTCGTCCGCAGTCTTCACCGCACGGATTGCGCAGGTGCGTTCGGCCAGCTTGATCAGGGCGACACGCACGTCGTCGACCATCGCCACCAGCATCTTGCGCAGGTTTTCCACCTGACCCTGGGTGCCCAGCACCATGGACTGGCGCGGGCTGAGGCTGGCGCTGATGGCGGCCATGCGCAGCACGCCGTCGATCAGCTTGGCCACCACCGCGCCAAAACGCTGGCTGACGGTCGGCAACTGGATGTGCCCTTCGCGCACGCCGCGATAGAGCACGGCGGCGATCAGCGAGTCCTGGTCCAGCTTGAGATCGGCAAGGATCTCGGCGATTTCCAACCCGGTGCGAAAGCTGGAAGTGCCTTCGGCCCACAGGTTCTTCGCTGCATTGTCTTGTTGCTCAGACTCACGAGCGAACTCGCAGGCTGCTTTCAAGGCTTCACGGTCCAGTGCCGGGTCGACACTGATGGCATGATCCAGCCATGCCTCGAGATTGATACTGCCGTCGGTGTTGATCGGCTGGTGTGCTCTCACCTGTACCATCTTGCTTACCTTCCCTATGACGCACCTTGGATGCGCCAAAATCATCGCCGACCTTTTTACTGCGAGCTCCGCGGCAGATCATAGGCCTTGGAGAACGCAGGCCAGTCGGATTAAACGGGCATCCTAGCCCGCTTCAAATAACGCCATGGCCTCGACATGCGCTGTCTGCGGAAACATGTCGAGGATCCCGGCACGTTTTAGCCGGTAGCCTTGCTTGACCAGCTCAACCGTGTCCCGCGCCAGCGTCGCCGGGTTGCAGGACACATACACCAGGCGCCTGGCCCCCAGGGTGGCGAGCTTGCGCACAACCTCCAGGGCACCATCGCGGGGTGGGTCCAAGAGTACCGCAGAAAAGCCCTGTTTGGCCCATTCCACGTCATTCAAAGGCTGGGACAAATCGGCCTGAAAAAACTGCGCATTATGCAAATTGTTGCTGATGGCGTTCCGTGCAGCCCGGTCCACCATGGTCTGCACACCTTCCACCGCCACCACTTCGCACACCTGTTTCGCCAGCGGCAGGGCAAAGTTGCCCAGGCCGCAGAACAGGTCCAGCACCCGCTCAGCAGGTTGCGGCGCCAGCCAGTCCAGGGCCTGGGCAACCATCGCCTCGTTGACCCCGGCGTTGACCTGGACAAAATCCCCCGGTCGGTACGCCAACTCCAAGTCCCATGGGTCCAATCGAAACCCTAGTGACTGATCGGGCTCAATCGGTTCCGGCTGACCTTCACCATGCAGCCACAGCTGGGCGTCATGGAAGCTGCAGAATTCTTTCAGGATCAGCAGGTCCGCCCCCGACAACGGCGCCATATGCCGCAGCAACACGGCGACGGACGAACCACTGAACAACTCCACATGCCCCAGGGCCTGAGGTTTGCTCAGGCGGCGCAGCATGTTCGGCAGGCGCTGCATGATCGGTTGCAAGGCCTGTACCAGCACCGGGCAATCATCGATGGCGACGATGTCCTGGCTGGCCACGGCGCGGAAACCCACCTCGAGCTTCTTCGCCTTGGCATCCCAACGCACCGCCACCCGGGCGCGGCGCCGGTAAGCGAATTCCGGCCCACTCAATGGAGCGGCCCACTCCTGCGGTTCGACACCGGCCACGCGGGACAGTTGCTCGGCGAGCATGCGCTGTTTCAGGGCAAGTTGTTCGGCATGGGGCAAGTGCTGCACGCTGCAACCGCCACAGCGACCGAAGTGCGCGCACGGTGCCGGACGGCGCAGTTCACTGGCCGTGAACACACGCTCGGTGCGGGCCTCGACCACCTTGCCGTGGGTGCCCAACACTCGCGCTTCAACCTCTTCGCCGGCCAGCGCACCGTTGACAAACCAGGTGCGGCCTTCAAAGAACACGATGCCGCGGCCGTCGTTGGCCAGGCGCTCGATGGTCAGGCGTTGCTTCTTGCCCACGGGAATCTGTGGGGCCCGGCTGCCGCCCGTCGGTTGGAAGCGCAGGCCTCTCTCGTGCTTGGCCATCAGTTGGGTTCGTCGAAAATGCCGGTCGACAGGTAACGGTCGCCTCGGTCACAGATGATCGCGACGATCACCGCGTTTTCCACTTCCCGGGACAAGCGCAACATACCCGCCACGGCGCCGCCGGACGACACGCCGCAGAAGATGCCTTCTTCACGCGCCAGGCGGCGGGTGGTGTCTTCGGCTTCACGCTGGGCCATGTCGATGATGCGGTCCACGCGGGTCGCGTTGTAGATCTTCGGCAAATACTCTTCGGGCCAGCGACGAATGCCTGGGATCGCCGCACCTTCCATCGGTTGCAGGCCGACGATCTGGATCGCCGGGTTCTGCTCCTTGAGGTAGCGCGAGTTGCCCATGATGGTGCCGGTGGTGCCCATGGAGCTGACGAAATGAGTGATGGTGCCCTGGGTCTGGCGCCAGATTTCCGGACCGGTGGTGGTGTAGTGCGCTTCGGGGTTGTCCCCATTGGCGAACTGGTCCAGCACCTGGCCACGGCCTTCGGCGGCCATGCGCTCGGCGAGGTCGCGGGCGCCTTCCATGCCTTCTTCCTGGGTGACCAGCACCAACTCGGCGCCATAGGCGGTCATGGCCGCCTTGCGCTCGGCGCTGCCGTTGTCGGGCATGATCAGCACCATCTTGTAGCCCTTGATCGCGGCGGCCATGGCCAGGGCGATCCCGGTATTACCCGAGGTGGCTTCGATCAGGGTGTCGCCGGGCTTGATCTGCCCGCGCAGTTCCGCGCGGGTGATCATCGACAGCGCCGGGCGGTCTTTTACCGAGCCGGCCGGGTTGTTGCCTTCGAGCTTGAGCAACAGGGTATTGCTGGTTTCACCCGCCATGCGTTGCAAGCGGACCAGGGGCGTGTTGCCGACGCAATCGGCGATTGTAGGGTACTGCAAGGTCATGGCGTATTCGCAATCCAGACTGCGGGGGCGAACATCATACCGGGAAAGGTCGGCGGGCCATATCACGCAAAGTGTGGTGCTTATGGCTTAAAGGAATAAGCGGAAAAGAGGGTGAGCTTGAGGGCCCCATCGGGGGCAAGCCCCCTCCCACCCTGGACCGCATTTTCATGCTGGAACTCGGTCGAATGTGGGAGGGGGCTTGCCCCGATGGCCGCGCCTCGATATCCCGCCTAGCGCAAATGCCCATCGCCATGATTTCTCCGAAAGACCTCCTCCCCCATCGCCGCAATCTGCCCTTCGATCAATGCATCAAACGGCTTGAGCAACGGCTCGAACGACACCGGCGCCTCCAGCACCTGCAACGCCTGCACAATCGCCTCCACCGTCGACAACGCCCCTGGCCCCGGCGCCTTGCGCAGTCGATAGCGAGACACGGCGCCCTCGACCAGCGTGACCCGTGGCAACGCCGCCAACACAGGATTGAGGTGCAGCAGTTTGCGCGCCTTGCGCCAGGTGCCGTCGGGCACCACCAGCAACAGCGGCTGATCGCCGGGTGCATAGGCTTGCAGCGGCTGGGCATCGTCAGCCGGAAACAACAGCCGCGCCTGATAGCCGGGCGGGTTCAACAGGGTCGGCAAGTCATCAAAGACCTCGCCCACCACCAACTGCGCATTGTTCAATCCCAACGCCGCCAGCCGCGCGGTATTGAGCGCATGGTTGACCTCACTCGGGTGCTGCAAAACAAGCACACGTGTGCGGCTGTCGAGGCTGGGAATCAGCGCGCACAGGCAATGGGCGGCGGGCCTGAGGCAGCGGGAACAGTGGGGTCGGGACATGGTTGTTCAGGCCTGGTTGAGCTGGGCTTTGAGTAGATCGCGGAAGGTCTGGATCAGCGGTTCGCGGCTGCGACCCCGGCGCATGATCATCGAGAACGGCGCCTGGTAGCCGAAGGTCGCCGGCAGCAATACGCGCAGGTCGCCCTTGTCGGCCCAGGCCTGGGCGTAGTGCTCGGGCAGGTAGCCGATGTAGGCACCCGAGAGCACCAGGATCAGCTGCGCTTCCATACTTTCCACCGTGGCGGCGCTGTGTTTGAAGCCGTGGCGCGCCAGTTCGGCCTGGCTCCAGTAGCCGCGCCCGACCATGCGCTGCTGAGTGATCACCTGCTCGGGGATGCGTCGTTCGCTGAACAACGGATGGCGGGTGCTGCAATACAACCAGTGCTGCTCGCGGTACAGCGGCATGTAGATCAGCCCGCTCATGCGGTTGGAGAAGGCACCGATGGCCAGGTCCAGGCGGTTGTCCTGCACGCCGAGTTGCAGTTCGTAGGGGCTCATCACCGATAGATTCAGGTGCACCGCCGGGTGCTCCAGGCTGTAGGCGCCGATAACCTCGGCGAACGGCAAGGCCTTGTCGCTCACTGTAGAGTCGAGCACGCCGAGCTTGAGCGTCCCGCGCAGCTCGCCCTTGAGCGCGGCGGCGTATTGCTCGAAGCCTTCCAGTTCGCCGAGCAGGCGCAAGGTTTCCTGGTGGAACAGCTCGCCTTTGCTGGTCAGGCTGAACCCACCCCGCCCGCGATGGCACAGCACCAGGCCCAACGCACTTTCCAACTGGCTCATGTAGGTGCTGATGGCCGAGGTGGACAGGTTGAGTTCGTGCTGGGCATTGGCGAACCCCTGGTGGCGCACGACGCTGACGAAGATGCGCAGGAGTTTCAGGTCGGGCAAGGCGCTGGCCATGGTCGGCTCCGGGTGTAGATGTGGGCAGTCTACCTGCCCGCATTAGTTTAGAAAAACCTGAACTAAGTATTTGCCCCTGCCGATTCTTCCCTTCCTGCGCTTTTCGCAGAATCGGCCCCTGATAAACACAACAACGATGAGGCAATCCCGTGGACAAGATTTTCCACCAACCACTGGGCGGCAACGAAATGCCGCGCTTCGCCGGCATCGCCACCATGATGCGTCTTCCCCACCTGCAATCGGCCAAGGGCCTGGATGCGGCCTTTATCGGCGTGCCCCTGGACATCGGCACCTCGCTGCGCGCCGGTACCCGCTTCGGGCCGCGTGAAATCCGCGCCGAGTCGGTGATGATCCGCCCTTACAACATGGCCACCGGTGCCGCGCCGTTCGACTCGCTGTCAGTGGCGGATATTGGCGACGTGGCGATCAACACCTTCAATCTGCTGGACGCCGTGCGCATCATCGAAGAGGCCTACGATGAGATTCTCGAGCACAACGTGATCCCGATGACGTTGGGCGGCGACCACACCATCACCCTGCCGATCCTGCGGGCGATCCACAAGAAACACGGCAAGGTCGGGCTGGTGCACATCGATGCCCACGCCGACGTCAACGACCATATGTTCGGCGAGAAAATCGCCCACGGCACCACCTTCCGCCGCGCCGTGGAAGAAGGCCTGCTCGATTGCGACCGCGTGGTGCAGATCGGCCTGCGCGCCCAGGGTTATACCGCCGAAGACTTCAACTGGAGCCGCAAACAGGGCTTTCGCGTAGTGCAGGCCGAAGAATGCTGGCACCACTCCCTCGCGCCACTGATGGCCGAGGTGCGGGAAAAAGTCGGCGGCGGCCCGGTGTACCTGAGCTTCGACATCGACGGCATCGACCCGGCCTGGGCGCCCGGCACCGGCACCCCGGAAATCGGCGGGCTGACCACCATCCAGGCGATCGAAATCATCCGTGGCTGCCAGGGCCTCGACCTGGTTGGTTGCGATCTGGTAGAAGTTTCGCCGCCCTACGACACCACCGGCAACACCTCGCTGCTGGGCGCCAACCTGCTGTACGAGATGCTCTGCGTACTGCCTGGCGTGGCGCACCGCTGATGAGCGTGCCGCAGGTATTGAAAGCCGCCGCCGACCTGGTGTCGGCCTTTGCGCGTAACGACCGCGCCGCCTACTTCGGCGCGTTCACGGCCGATGCCAGCTTTGTGTTCTACACCCTCCCCCAACCGCTGCTCAGTCGCGATGCCTACCAGGCGTTGTGGGACAGCTGGCGCCGGGATGAAGGATTTGAGGTGCTGTCCTGCACCTCAAGTAACGCCGTGGTCAGCCTGCAGGGTGACGTGGCGATATTTATCCATAACGTGGCCACCGAGCTGCGCATGAACGGGGAGCAATTCTTTAGCCAGGAACGCGAGACCATTGTCTTCAAACGCCAAGGATCTCGCACAGAACAACAAGAAGGCCCGTGGCTGGCCTGTCACGAACATTTGTCCGCTATGCCGGAAGGGCTGCCGTCCCCTTAGCCAATGTGATCGGAGCTGATCATGAATAATAAAAACAACGATAAAAGTATTCGCACAATAGAAACCAACGGGGTCGAACAGATCCCGGACAACGAACGTACCGCCACCCCCAAGGATCTGTTCCGCCTGATCTTCGGCGGCGCCAATACCTTTGCCACCGCCGTGCTCGGTTCCTTTCCGGTGTTGTTCGGCCTGTCGTTCCAGGCCGGCGTCTGGGCGATTGTGCTGGGTGTGCTGGTGGGTGCGTTGATCCTGGCGCCGATGGGCCTGTTCGGGCCGATCAATGGCACCAACAACGCAGTGTCTTCCGGTGCGCACTTCGGCGTGCACGGGCGGATTGTCGGCTCGTTTCTGTCATTGCTGACGGCGATTGCCTTCTTCTCACTGTCGGTGTGGAGTTCAGGCGATGCGCTGGTCGGCGGTGCGAAACGGCTGATCGGCCTGCCGGAAACCGACCTGACCCTGGGCCTGGCCTACGGCGTATTCGCCATGCTTGTCCTGACGGTGTGCATCTACGGCTTTCGCTTCATGCTGTGGGTCAACCGCATTGCGGTCTGGGCGGCAAGCCTGCTGTTTCTGTTGGGCATCTTCGCGTTCGCGCCGACCTTCGACAGCCACTTCGCCGGCACCGTAGCCCTAGGCCAGACCGGCTTCTGGGCGGCCTTTATCGGCGCGGCGCTGGTGGCCATGAGCAACCCGATTTCCTTCGGGGCGTTCCTGGGTGACTGGTCACGCTATATCCCGCGTGAGACGCCGAAAATGCGCATCATGCTGGCGGTAGTCCTGGCACAGATCGCCACCTTGATCCCGTTCCTGTTCGGCCTGGCCACCGCCACCATCGTGGCGATCAAGGCGCCGGACTACATCGCGGCCAACAACTACGTCGGCGGTCTGCTGGCGGTGGCACCGACCTGGTTCTTCCTGCCGGTGTGCCTGATCGCGGTGATTGGCGGCATGTCCACCGGCACCACCTCGCTGTATGGCACCGGGCTGGACATGTCCAGCGTGTTCCCGCGCCTGCTGTCGCGGGTCAAGGCCACGCTGCTGATCGGGGTGATGTCGATTGCCTTCATCTTTATCGGACGTTTCGCCGCCAACCTGGTGCAGAGCGTGTCGACCTTCGCCGTGCTGATCATCACCTGCACCACGCCATGGATGGTGATGATGATCATCGGCCTGATCGTGCGTCGCGGCTTCTACTGCCCGGATGACCTGCAGGTGTTCACCCGGGGTGAAACCGGCGGCCGCTACTGGTTCAGCCATGGCTGGAACTGGCGCGGGCTGGGGGCCTGGATTCCGAGTGCGCTGGTGGGCCTGTGCTTCGTCAACTTGCCGGGGCAGTTTGTCGGGCCGCTGGGCAACCTGGCCGATGGCATCGATATCAGCCTGCCGGTGACGCTGGGGTTGGCGTCGGTGGTGTACCTGACGTTGTTGCGTGTGTTTCCGGAGCCGGCTTCGGTGTATGGCCCCAAGGGTCCGCTTCGCAGCCCTGCGGGAGCAGGCTCCGCTCCCACAACAAGTTCGCCTGTTACCTAAAACAATAATCGGAGACCCGCCGTCATGGCTTTGGATTTATTCGTCGTACTCATCTACGCCGCCGGCATGCTCGTGCTCGGCTATTACGGCATGCGCCGCGCCAGGACCCACGAAGACTACCTGGTGGCCGGTCGCAACCTGGGCCCGTCGCTGTACATGGGCACCATGGCCGCCACGGTACTGGGCGGTGCATCCACCGTCGGTACCGTGCGCCTGGGTTATGTGCATGGCATCTCCGGCTTCTGGCTGTGTGCGGCGTTGGGCATGGGGATCATCGCGCTGAACCTGTTCCTGGCCAAGCCGCTGCTCAAGCTGAAAATCTTCACCGTCACCCAGGTGCTGGAAAAACGCTACAACCCCATGGCCCGCCAGGCGAGTGCGGTGATCATGCTGGCCTATGCGCTGATGATCGGCGTGACCTCGATCCTGGCCATCGGCACCGTGCTGCAAGTGCTGTTCGGCCTGCCGTTCTGGATTTCGGTGTTGCTGGGCGGTGGTGTGGTGGTGGTCTACTCGACCATCGGCGGCATGTGGTCGCTGACCCTCACCGACATCGTGCAGTTCGTAATCAAGACCGTCGGCCTGATGTTTATCCTGCTGCCGATCTGCCTGTACCGCGTCGGCGGCTGGGATGAGCTGGTGGCCAAGCTGCCGGCATCGAGCTTCAGCTTCACCGCGATCGGCTGGGACACGATCATCACCTACTTCATGATCTACTTCTTCGGCATCCTGATCGGCCAGGACATCTGGCAGCGGGTGTTCACCGCCCGTGACGAAAAGGTCGCCAAGTACGCAGGCACTTTCGCCGGCTTCTACTGCATCCTTTACGGCCTCGCCTGTGCGCTGATCGGCATGGCGGCCCATGTGCTGATTCCGGACCTGGACAACGTCAACAACGCGTTCGCGGCCATCGTCAAAGTCTCGCTGCCGGACGGCATCCGCGGCCTGGTGATCGCGGCGGCACTGGCGGCGATGATGTCCACCGCCAGCGCCGGCTTGCTCGCCGCCTCCACCGTATTGACCGAAGACCTGCTGCCACGCCTGCGCGGCGGCAGACAATCGAGCCTGGCAATCAACCGCCTGTTCACGATGCTGACCGGTATCGTCGTGCTGGGCATCGCACTGGTGGTCAATGACGTGATCAGCGCCCTGACCCTGGCCTACAACCTGCTGGTGGGTGGCATGCTGATCCCGCTGATCGGCGCGATCTTCTGGAAGCGCGCGACCACGTCGGGGGCAATCACCTCCATGAGCCTGGGTTTTGTAACGGCGCTGGTGTTCATGTTCAAGGATGGCCTGGATGCGAACACGCCGATCTACTACAGCCTGGCAGTGGCGCTGGTGAGTTTTGTGCTGGTGAGTGTGTTGTCACACCGGCCCGAGGCGGAGGTGGTTCGGGCGGTGTAAGCAATAACGGGGAGTGGAGCGGTTTCTTCAGCGGGTGCGACGTCGGATGTCGCACCCGTTTTTTATCATGAGTACATTGTGGAAACTGCTGGCGCCTTAGTCTGGATGATTTCCTCGACCAAGGAGGCCCACACCAATCCCTGGGTGGTGCCCCCGGCATACGTTCCGCCGGCGGCAATGCGGTTGTAGGCGGAGCAATAAACTATCGACAGTCCATCAGGCTCCTCTCCTTCCATGGCCGTGACGACGAACTGTTCTCTGCTCAGTTCAGCAATGCGGGCCGGACTCAGATGCTGGGGCAGGAACCAAACCCCAGCGCGCCGCAAAAGCGCCTCTATCTCATCCATCAAATGCGCAATGCCCAGATCGTCGCCCGATGCGTCAATTGATGGATTGTCGGCCAGAAACTTTTCAAACAGCTCAATGCCTGCACGGTTGCACTCCACGGCCAGGTACTGGTTTCCAGGCGTCAGATAAGCGTTGTCCAGCGGCTTTGCAGTCGTCTCCGTGGCTGAAAGGTGGCGCATGTTCACCTGCTTATGACTGGCGCCATCGCTCTGCTGATGTCCTCCGTAGACCGAGACCTGATAATTGGCCAAGCGGAACATCACGGCTTGGAGCAGGCCGTTGATGCCTCGACCGATGATCGATACGCGCGGCGCGCCGGCATCTGCCTGTTGCGCGGGGATCATCAATGAGTGGGCAAGTTTGCGCCGGACCAGGCAGCGCAAGGCGGTCAGGCTCAGTTGAATCGAGACGGCATAGTCAAGGTCGCCATGGCAGGCTTCAGTCATTGCCGCCTGGGTTGTCAGGGTCGCCGGTTTGCGCCACTTGGAGACACTGCAGCCGAGTGCCTGCGCGCGCACCCGAAATGCATCCAGTGTCCCAGGCCCGTAGTCCAATACAAGCTGGATAGCTTCAGCCGTTGCCAGGGCCCGCAAAGCGTCATCGCTGAAGACATCCGGCTTGGCGACGCAGACCAGACGAGCCTGTCTGTGCAGGCACTGAATAAGGGCCCGATCAATGCGATGGGTGGACTCATCATTCAGGGATAAACAGATAGCGACGGCACGAGCCCCCTCCAGCACCTCGAACCAGTCCACGCCAAAGGACACTCGGCTGTCGGAATAGGCTCTGCCGAGAGTGTCCGGCCTCTGACCATGTCGATCCAATACCTTGATCCGAACCTCCGGATCTCGATCAAGCAACAACTTGACCAGCTCCCTGCCCACGTTGCCGTATCCCAGCACACAGATGTCGCGCGGCAGGGAGCCATCGGCCAGTGTCAGCCAGCGCGCCATATAGGCGGCGACATGTGGCGCGTTGACCCCCGGCGTATTGACTACGCGGATGTCGTTGGAGCCGCAAAGGTCCAGTCGCACCTTATCCAGGCTCGTACCTCTGCGGATCAAATGGAGGTCGCCAAACGGGTGGGATATGCGCCATTGAGCGATGACGTCTGCATCGATCGCCTGGTCCCCGACAATGATCGCCGATGGACTCAGGAGACCGATCTGTATGAGCAGATCGTGTTTGGTCAATGTCGGGGGAAAGAACACCACGTTACTGGGTGCGTGAGCTTTCCAGGCTCTCGACACCGGTGCGAGATGCAGGATATTTCCGGTTATGGCGATGAGTGACGCGGCGACTGGCGGAATGGAAGAGAGCCTCATAGCTGTGTCTCCAACACTTCTGACGGACTGATGCCTCGCAGAGAGCCCTTCAATAAAGGTGGGCGTTATTGGAAGGCCGTTGAGGAACTCAACCTACGCTCATGGTTTGAATTGAATAAGCCAGCCAATTCTGATGAACAAGTAGCCTGATTCCGACACGTGAAGGTCAGAGGCCTGACTGACCTGCATGGATTCGGACTACTCCCCCAAGCTACCGAGGGGCGAGTGAGTGTTATGGCGTGAGGGGGCTATCGCGCAGGCCCGAGGCAAGGGTGACTGGGGCGGCGGGAGGTAGGACTGGCGTTGGAAACGCTGTGTGGACGCTGCGACGTGGGATGTCACGCCCGCTGGTTTTGCCTGGCGCAAAATAAACGGTGGGAGCGGGCTTACTCGCCCCCACCTTTAATCCTGCTTCAGCCAGAGATTATCCGCGGCGAGGACGACGCTGCTCGTCATCGGTACGAATCGGCACCGGTTGCAGGGGTGGCTCGATCAAGCCCAATGCAACGCCAAGGTCGTGGAGCCAGTTCTGGATTTTCTCTTTCATGGTTTGCCCCCTTTGAGGGAAATGCTGGTCGGCGCAAGTTCTGTCGCCTTTTCCTACATTGATAGTAGCCCTAAGTCCTACGTATTGCTTGAATGAAACCACAACGAACTGTTACTGAATTGATGCAAATCCTGACGGATCGCTCAAGCAATCGCACGTGCGTCTTGCAGGACCTCGGCCCTGCCCTCTTGCTGCAGGTCGATCCATGCGTTGAGGTTAGCGCCGAGCATACCCTTTCGCCACATCAGCCAGGTCGTCGCAGTGGCAAATTGCCCTGTCAGCGGATGAACGGACACGCTGTCCTTACCTGGCAGGCTGTCGAGCATGGATTCGGACATCAGCGCCACCCCTGAACCGGCGATGACACAGGCGAGCATGCCTTGGTAAGACTCGATCTCAATCGCCCGCCCCATGGCGACGTGCTCGTGGGAAAACCAGGTTTCCAGGCGCGTGCGGTAGGCGCAACTGCGGCGAAAAGTGAACACCGAACGGCCAGCAACATCCTGTGGCCCGCGCACCGGTGGGTGGTCGGCTTCGCATATCAGCACCAGGCGTTCTTCGCACAGGGCCACACCGTCCAGGGAGGCAATCGTGATGGGCCCGTCCACAAATGCGGCGTCCAGGCGACCGGTGATCAACCCTTCGAGCAGTTCACCGCTGGGCGCCGACAGCACCTGGAGGTTCACCATCGGATACGCCTTGTGATAGCACGCCAGCAGCTTCGGCAAATGCACTGCTGCCGTGCTGTACATGCTGCCCAGTACAAAATTGCCGGCCGGTTGCCCGCCTTGCACGGCGCCATGGGCTTCATCATGCAGCGCCAGCAGACGGGTGCTGTAGTCCAGCAACACCTTGCCCGCCGGAGAAAGCTGCAAGCGCTGGCGCTCGCGCACGAACAATTCCACGCCAAGCTGTTCTTCCATCTGCTTGAGCCGGGTCGACAAGTTCGACGGCACTCGATGCAGGCGCTCGGCAGCGCGGGTGATGGAGCCCTCTTCCGCCACGGCCTGGAAGATGCGCAATTGACTGAACTCCATGGCTTTCTCCAAAACTGAACAAGTTACTCACTATTATTCATTTTTACAGAAAGTCAATCCGCTCTAGCCTGACGGTATTCGCTTACCCGCAGGACACCCGACCATGTCACCCCTCATCCGCTTACTCGCCAGCTTTATCGCCCTGATGATGGCCATGGGCATTGGCCGCTTCGCCCTTACCCCGCAAATGCCCCACTTGCTCAGTGAAGGCCAGATCGACCTGACCGACGCCGGACTGATCGCAGCGGCCAATTACCTGGGCTACTTCGTGGGCGCGGTGGATTCGATTTTTGCGCGCAGCCATCACCATGTGCGGGGTCGCCTGTATGGCGGGCTCTGGTTGTGCGTGCTGCTGACCCTGGCGTCGTACTGGGCCCAGGGTTTCTGGCCACACATGCTGTTGCGCTTCGGTACCGGCGTTGCAAGTGCCTGGGCATTGGTGATGATCACCAGCCTGAGCCAGCCGCTGGCGATTGCCGCCGGGCGTGCACGCCTCGGCGCCCTGGTGTTCGCCGGGCCGGGGCTGGGGATTGTGTTGACCGGGTTGCTGGCGCTGGGCTCCAACCTGTTGGGCCAAAGCTCTGCAACCTTGTGGCTGATCTATGCGGTAGTGGCGCTGGTGATGCTGCTGGCAATCTTGCCCTTCCTGCCACAGCCGTCCACCGTCACTGCGCCTGTTGCAAGCCACGCCGACACGGCCAGCAACGGCAGCATTACCCACCTGTGCTGGATCTACGTGTTGTTCGGCCTGGGCTACATCATTCCGGCGACCTTCCTGTCACAGATGGCCAGCGCGCAATTAAAGGGCGCCTGGCAGGCTGATCTGTTCTGGCCCTGCTTTGGTTTGGCCGCGGCGATTGGGGTAGTGGTCGCAAGCCTGCGTCCAAAGGACCCGGACACCACCCGCCGCTGGCTTATGACCACATTGTGGCTGCAGGCGGCCGGGGTATTCGCCTGCCTGCTGGGCAACGGTTGGGGCCTGGCGCTGGGGGTGTTGCTGTGCGGCGGGCCGTTCCTGGCCTGCATGCAGTTGGTGATGGCGCGCCTGCGGGACGTTGCGCCCCACGGCTATCAGCGCAACACCGGGCTGCTGACCGCCAGCTTTGCCATCGGCCAATTGAGCGGGCCGTTGCTGGCGTCGGTGAGCAGTCACCTGAGCGGTGGCCTGCAACCGGCGCTGGTGATTGCCGGTGCAGGCCTGTCAGTGGCGGGAGGGGTGTTGGTCAGCCGGCGACCAACGGTGCCGGCGCACGAACCTGCTCACGCCGCGCCAACACCAGGAAAAACAGCCCACCCAGGAAGCAGCCGGTGAACCAAGCAAAGTTAGCCATGCCCTGCAACGCCGGCGTGAAGGTGATCGCGACCCCCGCCAGCGTCGCGGGCACCAACGCCTTGACCGCCGTCCAGTTCACACCGCCGTCGAAGTAATAGCGCCCGCTCGGGCTGTCATCGAACAGCGCGTCCACGTCGATCTTCTGCTTTTTGATCAGGTAGAAGTCCACCAGCAGAATCCCGAACAGCGGGCCGATAAAGGCCGCGAGGATATCCAGGGTGTAGTGGATCATCAGCGGGTTATTGAACAGGTTCCACGGGGTGATGAAAATCGACGCCACCGCGGCGATCATGCCGCCGGCGCGCCAGCTGATTTTGCTCGGTGCGACGTTGGCGAAGTCGAACGCCGGGGACACGAAGTTGGCGACGATGTTGATGCCGATGGTGGCAGTCACAAATGCAAAAGCGCCCAGCAGCACCGCCATGCTGTTATCAATGCGCGAGACGGTAGCGATCGGGTCATGGAGCATTTCGCCAAACACCGGCAAGGTGCCCGAGACAATCACCACGGTCACCAGGGAAAACGCCAGGAAGTTCACCGGCAGGCCCCAGAAGTTGCCACGCCGCACGTCCTGCATGCTGCGGCAGTAACGGCTGAAATCACCGAAATTCAGGGTTGGCCCGGAAAAATACGACACCACCAGCGCCGTCGCCACGATCACTTGGCCGAACGCCTGCCAGCCCGACAGGGATTTTTCCGCCAGGGTAAAGCTGATATTTGCCCACCCTGCCTTCCAGACGATCCAGCCGGCCAGGGCAAACATCACCGCATAGACCACCGGCCCCGCCCAATCGATAAAGCGGCGGATGGACTCCATGCCGGCCCAGAACACGGCCGCCTGCAACACCCATAAACTGAGGAAACCAAACCAGCCCAGGTAAGACAGGCCTGCAAAATGCGGCTCTGCAAACACCGCCATCTGTGGGAAAAAGCGCAATACCACAATGATCAGGGCACTCGACGCCAGGTAGGTCTGAATCCCGTACCAAGCCACCGCAATCAAGCCCCGAATCACGGCGGGAATGTTCGCGCCGAACACGCCAAACGCCAGCCGGCAGATCACGGGATAGGGCACGGCGGCCTGCTGGCTGGGCTTGGCCACCAGGTTGGCAATCAATTGCACAATGCAAATGCCTGCCAGCAAGGCAATCAACACCTGCCAACTGGCCAGCCCCAGCGCAAACAGACTGGCGGCGAACACATAGCCACCCACGCTGTGCACGTCACTCATCCAGAAGGCAAAGATGTTGTACCAGGTCCACTTTTGCGGCAGCGGCCCCAGGTCCTGGTTGTACAGGCGGGGGCTGTAGCCTTTGGGCAATTGTTCGGTCATCGCGGGCTCCTCGTCATACCGGCCTGCGCTTCCGTCACGGGGTGCATACGGGAGGCGGCATGGTTTGTATACGAGACAGTCAGCAGAATACGTGCCAATAGCACACAATCCCTCTAAACCCGCGTTCCAAAGGGCTACACAGAGCTTTAGTAACGGGGACTGCGCTCAGCAACGGTGCAGATTAATCCTGTACACAATCACCGGTGCACCCGATGTGCACACAAGTACCCGACCGTGCAACAGGCCGCTGTGAGGAAGGTGCCCCAGGCCATGTCCATCACCGCCAACCCGCCGGACCAGCCTTGCAGCGTGGCCCAATTGCTCAGGTCATAGGTGCCGTAGGCCACCAGGCCCAGCAATGCACCCAGTCGCGCCGCGCGCTGCCAGCTGGCACTGGGCAAGACCACGAACAACACGCAACCGAGGACATACAGGAGATAGAACAGCACTGCGGGCAACAGGCGAGGCTGATCGAGCATCAGCGGGCCCAGCAGGGATTTGTAGGTCGGGCCCATGAGGACGCCAAGCCAGAGGCCGTCGAGGACCAGGAAGGCAAGCAAGGTGCCGAGGTAGGCAAAGACAGACTTCTTGGACATTGATGCAGCCTCTGTAGGAGCGAGCTTGCTCGCGAAAATATTCCAGGCGCATCACGCTGTCGGATGGACCTTTTTCGCGAGCAAGCTCGCTCCTACAGAAGAGCAAACCGCACTCAGCTTAGTTCAATGCGATCCGCGTGAATCACGATCTGGCCCTGCTTGTAGAGTGCACCAATGGCTTTCTTGAAGTTGCCCTTGCTCACGCCAAACAAGTTGCTGATCACCGCCGGGTCGCTCTTGTCGCTGACCGGCAAACTGCCGTTGTTTTCACGCAACTTGGCGAGGATCTTCGAGTTGAGGCTGGACGCCGCTTCCTGGCCGACCGGTTGCAGGCTCAGGCTGATGTTGCCATCGGCGCGGATCTCTTTGATAAAGCCTTTTTCTTCCTTGCCCGGGCGCAGGAACTTGAACACTTCGTTCTTGTGGATCAGGCCCCAGTGCTTGTTGTTGATGATCGCCTTGAAGCCCATGTCGGTGGCTTCGGCGACCAGCAGGTCGACTTCCTGGCCCACGACGTAGTTGGCCGGCGTCTTGTCCAGGTAGCGGTCGAGGCGCGCGGTCGCGGTAATACGCTTGGTGTGTTTGTCGAGGTAGACATGCACCACGCAGTATTCACCGGCGGTCAGCTGACGTTTCTCTTCCGAATACGGCAGCAACAGATCCTTTGGCAACCCCCAGTCGAGGAACACGCCAATGCTGTTGACTTCCACGACTTTCAAGCTGGCAAATTCGCCGACTTGAACTTTCGGTTTTTCGGTAGTGGCGATAAGTTTGTCATCGCTGTCCAGATAAATGAAAACGTTAAGCCAGTCTTCATCTTCACTGGGAATATCTTTGGGGATATACCGATTAGGCAAGAGGATTTCGCCATCTTGCGCCCCATCGAGGTACAAACCAAAGTTAGTGTGTTTAACCACTTGCAAGCTGTTGTAGCGCCCGACTAAAGCCATTTCCAATACCCTCATTGCGTGGGCGGCATTCTACCCGAGTTGCCCTCGCCGCGCGCGCGCGCCTGAAAAATCGCGGGTTTGCCTGGCGTTCCAGTGGCACCGCCCCGCTCGTCCGATCATTCGGCTGAATTTTGCCACGCCACCGGTGCTGGCTCAGCCCATGGTTTCGAGTTAAAACAGTAAGTTAGGGGCTAATATCAAAAATAAACTTTGGCTGTTCTCAGCTGCCGCTCTTATTCCCGGGGGATATTTACCAAGCAATTGTCAAGTATTTCCTGTACGATGCCTGGCCAAGTTAATTTTCTACAGGTTAGTGGCCGCCATGCGTGTAAAAGCATCCAACAGCAAAGCAAAGCCAGCTCCCGCCGTTGAAACCAGCGAATCGATCAACAGCCAGATTGCTGCTTTCCTCAAGTCCGGTGGCGAAATCCAGCAAATTGCCAAGGGCGTGAGCGGCCAGACTTTCGGCCCGTCCAAGCAGATCAGCCTGGGTAAAAAGTAATACCGCGCAGCACATCTGGTCCCTAAGCGTCTTGCCTTCAAGGCGCTAGGACTAGAGCCCGAAATACCCTCTCGCGTCACCTTCAGAACGTGCAAATCGACGAACGGGCCTCACCTCCTGGCATTCGCCGGTATGCTTGCACACGTCTAGCACGGGCATCTGCCCTATTTTTCCGTTACTGCTCCTCGCTTTTCATGGAGTGAAGCATGCTTAAACGCTGCATTTTCGTGGCCAGTATCCTGGCGGCCAGCCCTCTCGCCGAAGCGCAGATTTTCCAGCGTGAACTGGGCGACTTCGACCTGAAATTGGGCACCACCCCCAGCCGCAGCATGGCCCAGGGCCTGGTCAAGCCGACCTCGCCGGGCAGTGACTCGTTCCATGGCGGGCTGGACCTGAGCCATGACAGCGGCCTGTACTTCGGCCAGTTTTCGCCGAACATGGGCCTGTCCTCGGCCAGCACTCTCGAAGTCGATTCGTACATGGGGTTCAAGCACCCTTTCGACCAGACCCTGGGCTATGAAGTCGGCCTGATCCACTACAGCTACCCCAAGCTCAGCCCCCTCGACAGCCAGGAGTTCTACGGCGGTCTGAATCTACTCGGCAATCGTTTCGGCGCTTCCTTCAGCAACGACCCGGAACGCCAGGACAGCACGCTGTTCGCCGACCTCGGCGGTACCCAGCCCTTCGGCATCGGCGTCAGCATGAAATACACCACCCATCAGCTGGGCACGCCGGCTTCGGTAGAGGGCGGCACCATCAGCAGCTTCAGCGACTGGTCGGTACAGTTCTCCCGCGCCTGGAAAGGCATCGACCTGGACCTGATCTACAGCGACTCCAGCCTCAGCGGTGGCGATTGTTCGGCCTACTCCGGACACAATTCGCAATGCGATGGCCTGTTGACCCTGAAGGCGGTGCGGTCGTTTTATTGATGGGCTGAACTGTCGCGTGCGCCGCGGGTTCACATGCATTAACTCCCCTCTGCGCAAGGACACGCCCATGTTGCATCGGCTCAAACTGCTGGTGGTATTCCTGACCCTGAGCCTGGTGCTCGCCGGCTGCAACCGCGTGGGCCTGGCCTACCGCAACCTGGACGTGATCATCCCCTGGACCCTCAACGACTACCTGGACATGAACGCCGGGCAGAAGAGCTGGTTCAACGACAAGCTCAAGGACCACCTGGCCTGGCACTGCACCACACAATTGCCGGGTTACCTCGACTGGCTCGACCGCCTGCAAGCAATGGTCGAGAGCAACCAGGTCACCGATGCAGCGCTGCAAACCCGCACGGTTGAGGCCAAGCAGGCGATTGCCGAGGTGGCACGGGAAATCACCCCGTCGGCGATTGAATTGTTACAAGGGCTGGATGACCAGCAGGTCAACGACATGAACGATGCCCTGGCCAAGGACCTGCGCAAACGCCAGGACGAATACCTCAAGCCGCCGCTGGCCAAGCAGATCCAGGACCGCGCCGAGCGTATGAACAAGCGTCTGGATGCGTGGATGGGGCCACTGAGCGATAGCCAGAAGAACCGGGTCATGGCCTGGTCCATCAGCCTGGGCAAGCAAAATGAACAATGGATCGGCAACCGTGCCCACTGGCAGGCACAATTCATCGACGCCGTGCAGCAACGCCACAGCGCCGATTTCCCGCAGAAAATCCAGCAACTGCTGGTGGACCGCGAAAGCCTGTGGACACCGGAGTATCGCGCGGCGTATGCCCAGACCGAAGCCGCCGCGCGTAGCCTGATCGTCGACGTCATGGCCGACAGCAGCGTGCCGCAACGGCTGAAACTCACCCAGAAAATCGACAAGGTCCGCAGTGACTTCCAGGCGCTCAAATGCCTGAAAAGCGCGCAGTCCTAATTGGGCGCCAGGGTGCCCAACCAGGCTACCAGCGCGAGGATCAGCGCCCCTGCCCCCATCTCCAGCACCATGCTGCGCCGTAGCGCAGCCATGGCAGCGACATAATCACCGGTCGCCACGGACCGTTGCAGAAGCGGCGTCAGGTGGAAACGATTGAGCGCCGCCAGCCCCAGCATCAAGCCAAACAGTCCCAGCTTCAGGCACAACAGGATCGCGTAGACACCGCCGGTAAGGCCCTCCAGATTCAGCCCGACCACCAGCAGATAGTTGGCCACCCCGGTGCCGATCAGCACCGCGACAAATCCCGCTCCCACATGCTCGAACCCCTTCAGCGCCCTTGCCAGCACCCGAACGTGATAAGCATCGTGCAAAGACGTGCGCCTCGACAACAACCCGAACGCCGTCAACGCCCCGACCCAGCCGCCGGCCGCCAACAGATGCGCGCCGTCGCTGAGGATGTGCCACACACCCAGCGTGCCTTCATGCATCACGCCGTGCCCGGTCCACGCCAGCGTCACCAACGCGGCGGCGCCCGACAACGTGGCCAATGGCAGGCGAGTGCCAAGCGCAGCCACCACCAGCGCCGCCATCCGTAGCCACCACGTCAAGCCCAGGTCGGTCTGCCAGAGCATCATGTGCAGATGCGGCCACAGCGTCTGCCAATCCGTTGCGCCACTCATGGCCTGGGTCAGCGTCAACAGCGACGCCATCGACAGCACTATCCCGACGCCAGCCGTCAGCCGCAGCAGGCCCCTCAAATTCAGCAGCACGCGCTCCGGCGCCTTGAGCCCGTAAAGACCAAAGAGCCCCAGGCCAAACAACAGCATCAGGTCAAGATAGAGCGCAAAGCGCAGTGTGACTTGGGTCAATTCGCTCATGGCTGGACGCTGAACACCACGTTACCGGTAATCGGGTGCGTGTCGGATGACACTGCGCGCCAATCGACCCGGTAGGTGCCGGTAGCCAGTGCAGAGGCCGGCTTGATCAGCATCACCCTGGGGTCGGTGCTCGCCGCGACACTGGCCTTGATGGGCATCGGCGAATTGGGCATGCCGGGCATATCGGTCATGGTCAGCCTGGCCCCGGAAAACTGCGTCAGCAGGTTCTCCGAAAAGCGCAGTTCAATGACGGCCGGCGCGGCACCTTGGGCCCCGGCTGGAGGGAGGGAGGACAACAGTTTCGGATGGGCCGAGGCCGGCAGGCTGATCATCAATCCGACCCACAGCGCCCCCCCTGTTAACGCGGTTTTCAACATCGACATGCAAGGCTCCAGGCCGCTCAAGGCGGCGAGTTATAGGAATAAGAAACCGGTTAAAACCAAAGGCGCACACCGACCACCCAGCGCAGCTGGCTGATGTCTTCGCCTTCGTCGCGAGCGTACTGCGCCGTCCGCCCATAGCTGCGGTTCCAACTCACCCCCACGTAAGGCGCCAACTCCCGGCGCACCTCGTAGCGCAAGCGCAGGCCCAGCTCGCTTTCCGACAGGCCTGCGCCCACCCGGCGCTGCGGATCGTTCTGCGCATAAAAATTGAGTTCGGCCGTCGGCTGAAGGATCAGGCGGTTGGTCAGCAGGATGTCGTAGTCCCCTTCCAGACGTGCCGCGGTGTGGCCCGACTCACCCACAAACAGCGTCGCCTCGGCCTCGAAGTCGTAGAGCGCCATGCCCTGCAGGCCGAACGCCGCCCAGGTCTGGCTATCTGCGGGCTTGAAGTCCTGGCGCACGCCGCCAACCAGGTCCCACCAAGGGCTGATGGCGTGCCCCCACAACGCCTGGGCTTCGGCGCTGTCAGTGCGACCGGCGCTGCGCTCGCCTTCGCTGCGCAGCCACAGGCGGTCGATGTCACCACCGAGCCAACCCTTGATGTCCCAGTTCAGCGCACCACCGCCACCGCCGCCTTGCCATTCCAGCTGATTGACCAGCAGCATTGAGTTGATGCCGCTGTCATGCACCACATGCCCGCCCGGCGCGTTATACACAGCGGCGCGATCCGCGTCGGTGAGCAGCGGGATCGGCGTACGGCTTTCGCTCAACGCCGGAACCGCCGGGCTCATGCCTTGAAACTCCTCGGCCTGCGCCAGCGAGCCGAATGCCCACCCGGCCAGCGCGATACACACAGATAAAACCCGACGGTTCATGCTCGCTTCCTCATTCATGCACGCGCACTTCACGGAACATGCCCATTTCCATGTGGTACAGCAGGTGACAGTGATAGGCCCAACGCCCCAGGGCATCGGCGGTCACCCGGTAACTGCGGCGCGAGCCCGGCGGCATGTCGATGGTGTGCTTGCGAACCTGGAACTGGCCGTTTTCATCCTCAAGGTCGCTCCACAGGCCGTGCAGGTGAATCGGGTGGCTCATCATCGTGTCGTTGACCAGCACCAGCCGGACGCGCTCGCCATAGGTCAGTTGCAAGGGCTCGGCATCGGAGAACTTCACACCATTGAATGACCAGGCGAACTTCTCCATATGCCCGGTGAGGTGCAATTCAAGGGTGCGCGTGGGATCGCGGCCATCGGGATCGTCGAAGGTGCTGTGCAGGTCGGCATAGGTCAGCACTCGCCGACCGTTGTTGCGCAGGCCGATCCCCGGGTCGTCGAGCTTGGGCACCGGGCTCATCGCCTGCATGTCCACCAAAGGGTTGTTCTGCTCGCTGGCCGGGTGGCTCTGCATCGACATCGCGCCCATCGCGCTGTGATCCATGCCCGCCATATCCGGCATGTCCGCCATGGCGCCGTGATCCATCCCACCCATGCCCATGTCGTCCATGGTGAGCCAGGGGCGCGGCTCAAGTGCCGGTACGGGTGCCGTCGCCCCCGCCTGGCGGGCAAGCGTGCCACGGGCATAACCCGTGCGGTCCATGGACTGGGCAAACAGCGTGTAGGCCGTTGCCGTGGGCTCCACCAGCACATCGAAGGTTTCGGCGACCGCAATGCGGAACTCATCGACGCTGACCGGCTTGACCGGCTGGCCATCGGCGGCGATGACGGTCATCTTCAGCCCCGGGATGCGCACATCGAAATAGGTCATCGCCGAACCGTTGATAAAGCGCAGGCGAATTTTCTCCCCGGCCTCAAATACCCCGGTCCAGTTGAGGCCGGGGGGCTGGCCGTTGAGCAGGTAGGTGTAGGTCTGGCCGCTGACGTCCGCAAGGTCGGTAGGGTTCATCTTCATCTGCGCCCACATCAGCCGGTCGCTGACGGTGGCCGACCAGCCCTGCTTGCCCACATCCCGTACGAAATCGCCCGCGGTGGGCTTATGCCGGTTGTAGTAATCGGACTGCTTCTTGAGGGTCTTCATCAGGGCGACGGGATCTTCGTCGGTCCAGTCCGAGAGCATCACCACGTAGTCGCGCTGGCAGGTGAAGGGCTCGGGCTCCAACGGCTCGATGACCAGCGGGCCGTACACCCCCTGCTGCTCCTGGAACCCGGAATGGCTGTGGTACCAGTAAGTGCCGTGCTGTCTGACCTTGAACTGATAGACAAACACGCCACCCGGCTCGATGCCCTTGAAACTCAGGCCGGGCACGCCGTCCATGATCGACGGCAACACGATGCCGTGCCAGTGGATCGACGTCGGCTCGCTGAGGCGGTTGTGCACGCGCAGGGTCACGGTGTCGCCCTCACGCCAGCGCAGCAACGGGCCGGGCAGGCTGCCATTGATGGTCAACGCGGTGCGCTGTTGACCCGTGAGGTTGACCGGCGTCTGGTCGATAAACAGAGCGAATTCGCTGCCCGCCAGCACGGTGGGCTCGCCCGCACTTGTCAGCGCCCATACCGGCGTGCGCCATAGCCCGAGCCCGCCGAGCAGGCCGCCGGCGGCCAGGCCTTTGACGAAGGTTCGTCTGGAGGTAGTAGAGTGCATGCCGATTCAAGTCCGTCAGTTGAATGGCAGCAGATTAGGGGGCGCCGGCTGTCAGCAACCTTAGCGGCAGATTACCGATCCGACAGTTTCGGCGTGCCCGGCACCGCCTGGGGGCCGGGGCATGGAGGGGTCAGGCGATCTGCGCTTTGGAGGCCACTTCTGCAAAGGTCGCCGGGTCCAACGCATCGGCCTGCTCATCCAGCACCTGGCGCGGATGATCATTGCCCGGGATGGAGCTGTCGATCAGCGCCAACAGCTGCGCGCCCAGTGCGGTCAGAATGAAATTCTCTCCGTTACCGCCTTCTTCCTCAGGCCGCGACTCGATAAACCCACGCTTGAACAACAGCGCTTCATAGTCCGCGGCGGTCTTTTTCAGCGCATCCAGGTTACCGGTGGACTCGCCCGCCGTGGCCTTCTCGGCCGCTTCCTGCTCGGCGTATTTGCGCGGGGCAAAACTGCCCTCGCCGTTCTGCACTTCATGCAGCAGACGTTCGATCAGATCCCAGTTGTAAGTCGTCATCCTGATTCCTCCTGCAGGCCTAAGGAAAGTAGCCCGTCTGTAGGAGTGACCCTATGGGGCTGTGGCCGTTCATACCAACCGACGGGCGTCATTTCTCTGAACTTTCCAGACGTTCGCCCCCTCAACTGAGCATCACCGCCAAGGAGGTCCGACCATGAAAACCCTGATGAACCTGGCCATCGCCGCCACGTTGCTCACCGCCCTGCCCGCCTGGGCCTGCACCCCGGAAGAGGCCACGGCCAAGCGCGAGCAACTGGCCCAGGAAGTGGCCAAACTCACCGAGCAGAACCCGACCAAGGCCAAGGAGATGAACGACGAGCTGCAGAAGATGGACCTGGATACTGAAAGCGCGGAGTTTCCCGACAAGTGCCAGTTGATCGACGCCCGCCTCAAGGAATTGAAAGAAGCGGCGGCCAAAGCGAAAAACTGAGGCCATAAAAAAACCGGACAACGTCCGGTTTTTCACATCCCTCACGCCTTACTCGGCAGCGGGTGCTTCTGGCTTGCGACGCTTGAGCGGCGCCATGCCATCCTTGCTGACCAGCGACAGGTTGTCGGTCTTCGGCCGGTTGGCGATCTTGCGCTTGGTCGGCGACTTGGCACCGGCCTTTTTCTTCTCGCCCTTGGCGTCGGTCTTTTTCTTCTTCACGCCAACGGCCTTGCCCGATGCCTTGACCTTCTTCGGCCCGGTGTAGGTGCCTTTGACTTCCTTGATGGTGCGGCGCTCGAACGACTGCTTGAGGTAGCGCTCGATGCTTGACATCAGGTTCCAGTCGCCGTGGCAGATCAGCGAGATCGCCAGGCCATCGTTGCCAGCACGCCCGGTACGGCCGATACGGTGCACGTATTCGTCGCCGCTGCGGGGCATGTCGAAGTTGATGACCATGTCCAGGCCGTCCACGTCCAGGCCGCGCGCGGCGACGTCGGTGGCGACCAGGATCTTCACGCCGCCGGCCTTGAGACGGTCGATCGCCAGTTTGCGGTCCTTTTGGTCTTTCTCGCCGTGCAGCACGAACGCCTTGTAGTCCTGGGCTACCAGGCGGCCGTAGATGCGGTCGGCGGCAGCGCGGGTGTTGGTGAACACGATGGCCTTCTGATAGGTCTCGTTGGCCAGCAACCAGTTGAGGATCTGTTCCTTGTGCACGTTGTGGTCAGCGGTGACGATCTGCTGGCGCGTGGTGGCGTTCAGGTCGCTGACGTTGTTGACCTGCAGGTGCTCAGGGTTGTTCAGGACCTTGGCGACCATCTCGCGCAGGGTCGAACCACCGGTGGTGGCGGAGAACAGCATGGTCTGCTGGCGATTCACGCATTCAGCCACCAGGCGCTGCACGTCATCGGCAAAGCCCATGTCGAGCATGCGGTCGGCTTCGTCGAGCACCAGCACCTCGACTTCCTTGAGGTCAAGGTTGCCGGCGTTGAGTTGCTCGATCATGCGCCCAGGCGTGCCGATCAGGATGTCCGGCACCTTGCGCAGCATGGCGGCCTGGACCTTGAAGTCTTCGCCACCGGTGATCAGGCCGGACTTGATGAAGGTGAACTGCGAGAAGCGCTCCACCTCCTTCAAGGTCTGCTGGGCCAGCTCGCGGGTCGGCAGCAGGATCAGGGTCTTGATGCTGACGCGGACTTTGGCCGGGCCGATCAGGCGGTTAAGAATCGGCAGCACGAAAGCGGCGGTCTTGCCACTCCCGGTTTGAGCCGTCACCCGCAGGTCACGCCCTTCTAGCGCGAGCGGGATGGCCGCTGCCTGCACAGGCGTAGGCTCGACAAATTTAAGCTCGGCCACGGCTTTGAGCAGGCGTTCGTGCAGGGCGAATTGGGAAAACACGGGTGCTACCTCGAAGAAATACAAAAAATCAGCTGCATAGGGTACCGGTTTCGGGCGTCCAAACCGAGTGTCTTTACGCGAACGGCGCTAATCAGTTGCTTTTTTGTCAGAGCATTTGTCCACGGCATCAACTTTGTTGCACTTAAATGCTCTAATCGCGCCGTCTTGTCTTACAGAAGAATCGGTTTCATCCATGGATATCAAACAGCTCTGGCTCAACGTCCAAGACCTCTGGGGCACCCTCGACGAACACCCGCTGCTGCATGCCAGCCTCGGTTGCCTGGTGTTGCTGGTGGTGGCCCTGCTGCTCGGACGGGTGGCGCGTTACCTCATCCTCCACGCCGTCAAATTGCTCGGCCGGCAACCGGCGCTGCACTGGCTCAACGACCTGCGGCACAACAAAGTCTTCCACCGCCTGGCGCAGATGACGCCGTCGCTGGTGATCCAGTTCGGCCTGTACCTGGTGCCGGACCTGAGCAAGACCGCCATCCTGTTTATCGGCAATGTGGCCCTGGCCCTGACCATCCTGTTCCTGATGCTGGCCATGAGCGCCCTGCTCAACGCCCTGCTGGACATCTATGCGCGCACCGAACACGCGCGTACCCGCTCGATCAAGGGCTACGTGCAGTTGGCGAAGATGGTGCTGTACGTGTTTGGCGCGATCATCATCGTCGCGACCCTGATTGACCGTTCGCCACTGTTGCTGCTGTCGGGCCTGGGTGCGATGTCGGCGGTGATCCTGTTGGTCTACAAGGACACGCTGTTGTCATTCGTCGCCAGCGTGCAATTGACCAGCAACGACATGCTGCGCGTCGGCGACTGGATCGAAATGCCCCAGGTCGGCGCCGATGGCGATGTGGTGGACATCACCCTGCACACGGTCAAGGTGCAGAACTTCGACAAGACCATCGTCTCCATCCCGACCTGGCGCCTGATGTCGGAATCGTTCAAGAACTGGCGCGGCATGCAGGCCTCGGGTGGGCGACGCATCAAGCGCAGCCTGTTTATTGATGCCAGCGGCGTGCGCTTTTTGCGTGACGATGAAGAAGTGCGCATGACCCAGGTGCACCTGCTCACCGACTACATCGGGCGCAAGCAGGCCGAACTCAAGGCCTGGAACGAAGCCCAGGGCCACAGCGCGCAACTGTCGGCGAACCGCCGGCGCATGACCAACCTCGGCACCTTCCGCGCGTATGCCCTGGCCTACCTCAAAAGCCATCCGGACATCCAGCCGAACATGACCTGCATGGTGCGCCAGATGCAAACCACCGCCGAGGGCGTGCCGCTGGAGATCTACTGCTTTACCCGCACCACCGTGTGGGCCGATTACGAGCGGATCCAGGGGGATATTTTCGACTACCTGCTGGCCGTGTTGCCGGAGTTCGGATTGAACCTGTACCAGCAACCCAGCGGCACCGACTTGCGCACCGGGATACTGGCCCTGGCAGGCACTGCCCGAACCTTGGAAACCCCGGCGTAGTGACAACGATATCGACGAGGGGCTGGTAAGCGCCTCGTCGCTATATAGGACGATGGGCGCAACCGTATTCATCTAAACACGACCGATAAAAGCCAGCGTCTATGTATAGCCGCTGCTGCCGATTATTCAACGGGCCCACTCCATAAAGAAAATTTCTCCTACGCCTTTAGTGAATTTCACTACTTGCGCGCACTATTTCTAATCTGTTTTAAAAAAAATCCACGCCTTAGCATCTGGCCATCAAACAACGCCAGCAAAAGGCCCCCCTCATGTTATGGACAACTCAGCTTTCCGATAATGCAGCAGACTTTGTATTAAGTTCGAATGCCGAAGCATTGACCCACTATTGTGGTGCTGGCGCCTTTGCTCAACCCCACGATTTTTATACCCAAAACCCCTACCAGCGCCCTTCGCGGCCGCAGGACGTAACCGATTCAATCATCACCACCTGCCTGACCAGCGACCAGCTTTCAAACAGCCAGCATCTATTGGCACAGCGGTTGTTATTGAATATCTACGAACAAGACCTGGTCTTCTTGCCCAAGCCGCCATTGGAACTGGACTTCAAGGCGTTCAAGCGTTTCTATGATCCGCAGCACGCGGCCAGTGGCAAAAAGATCCGCCCGTTGCTGGAACACTACTTGTACAACTGGCTCAAGGAAGAAGTACATATCAATGGCCCTTGGTGCCTGGACTCTTTTATCGCCCACACCGATAAAGTATTGGATGACGTCGCCCGATCCGAGTCCAAACTCCATGAAGTGCTGACCACCAGCCGCCATCCCGAGCGAGCCGCCAGGTTTTTCATGACGCAATGTGCGGGAGACTTCCTCAGTGAAGCATCGGCCATGGCCCGCAACGTACTGGGCAACAGCGGTGTGTACACCAGCGAATTGTTCAAGATCCTGATCGACGAGTATGGCTACGGCGTCGACAAAAAGAAGCACAGCACCATTTTTGAAGACATGCTCCAGGACATGGGCATGTCCCATCACGTGCACCACTACTGGCAGTTCTATACGCCGGCGTCGCTGTCGCTCACCAACTACTTCCACTACGTATCGGCCAACCATGGCGAGCTTTTCCGCTATATCGGCGCCATGTACTACACCGAAGCTACATTGGCGCTGACCACCAAGCACCAGTCACGCGCGATCAAGACCATCTTCAACGGCAGCGTCTCCACGGGCTATTTCGATGAGCATGCCCACATCGATGTGCACCACGGAAGAATGGCCCTCCAGCGCCTGATCATTCCCATGATCAAGCAGTTCGGCCCCCAGATCATCCCCGACCTTATTCGCGGCTTTGAAGAGTTCAGGCTGCTTCAGGACATCGCCGACGAAGAGTTGTATGCCCATATCAACTGGCATGACGCGTTCGATGAGCATCGCGCACAGGCAGCGGCGCTCCAGGGCCACAAACCCGTGGACCTGAGGATTACCGAGACCGAACACGAGCTGTCGGTGCTGCATACCCACCCGAATGACGAACTGTTTTGGGTCGAATCAGGCGAGCTGGAGTTCGTCGCCAGCCCCGAACTGACGGTGCGCCTCAAGGCCGGCGAAGGCGTGGTAATTCCCAAGGGAATGCTGCACGGCACCCGCATCACCAGCCCGTCCTGCACGTACACCGTCACCGCCATCTGAGTAGGCAACCCAATGAAAGCCATCAGCCTGAATATCACCCACGCCAACTATGTGGCCGTGGGGGAAAGAACCTACTTTCTCAAGCGTCATGCGTATTCGACGCAATTGCTGCCCACCGCATGCCCCCATCGTGGCGGCCCGCTGCATATGGGCGAAGTGACAGGCGACGGCCAAAGCGTGATCTGTCCCTGGCACGACAACGCCTACAAGGTCTGCAACCTGGAAAAAAAAGCACTGCCCACGGTGCGCGTCAGGAACCAGATCAGCACCGTCGTCGGCGACACCGAGCGCTGTGTGCCGCTGCTTAAAATCTCCCGCTACAACTGATGAAGCCCATGAATACTAAATCGACATTGACCGCGTTCTATTCAATCGTGACCCTGTTCACCGGCCTCGACATGGCGATTGTCATCGCGATGGTCTGGTTCGGCCTGGAGACCACCGGTTCAACATTCCTGGTCGGCGCCACCTTGTGCGTGGCGACCGTGGTGCCCTATTTGTGCGAACAGTACATCGGCAAGTTCTTTACCATTGAGCTCAGCCTGAAACGACTGCTGTACATTCGCCTGGCGGCCTTCGCCGCAGTACTGGGGCTGTCGTTTACCCAGGCCGCCTTGCTGCCGATCGGCTTCCTGGCCATCGCGTTCGTGGTGGGCGTCACCGACTACTTCACCATCAGCACCCTGGAATCGAAAAATACCAAGCTGGTGCTGGCCGGCCTCACCGACAGCGATACCTGCGCGCGGTTGATGCAAACCTCCATCCAGATCGGTGCTTTCGGCGGTGCGCTGCTGGGAGGGTTGATCGTGGATGTGTTCTCGGTCAACCAGACGCTGCAGATCATCAGCCTGGCGGCGATCCTCTCGCTCGCGGCCATTCTCCTGGTGGCCGACAACCCCAACGAACATACCGCCGAACAGGCCACTGGGGCCTCCAATGCACCACCGCTGGACCTGCCGCGCAACCTCTACATTCTGATCATCGTGTTGAGCATGATCGGCTTCCATATCGGCGCGTTCAACAGCCTGGTGCCCATCGTTTTTCAAAAGCTCAATGAGTGGAATGCCACCCTGTTTGGCGTCGCCAGTGGCCTGGCCGGCCTGGGCGCCTTCAGCGCCGCGGTATTGCCGCGCATCAAGCTCAACAGCTACGGAGCCATCTCGCTGGTGATACTGGCGGACGTGGCAATCGTCTACTTCCAGAACCTCTACGTGATGATGGCCGCGGCCTTCCTGCTGGGTTTTTGCATCAACAGCCTACGGATCCAGTTGCGTAAAACCCTGATCGAGTCGGCGCCCAACGCCCGGGTAGCCGATGTGATCGCGGCCAAGAGTTCGCTCTACTACCTGCTGGTCAGTGGCTCGGCACCGATGATCCTGACGTTCTTCACCACCTCGGGATTTCTCGGACTCGAAGGCGCCCGCCTGTTGATGATCGTCTCCGCCGGCCTGTTGGCCACCGCCGTACTGGCGTGGAACCTGACCCCGGCCGCCGCGCCCACCGCCACCACGGAATAAGGAATGCACGACGTGAAAACCGTACTGATCGTTGACCCGTTCTCCACGGGCAAACTCTACGCGCCCTTGCTCAACGCACAGGGCATACGGTGCATCGCCGTGATCTCCACACGCGCCTTGCCTGAACACTTCACCAACGACCTGATCACAGAGAACTTCCATGAGGTGTATGCCTGGGAAGAGAGCCTGTTGATTACCCTGGAAGCCTTGTCACCGAGCGCCGTGATCGCCGGTTGCGAAACCGCGATCTACCTCACGGACTACCTGACGGAGCTGCTCGACATCCCGGGCAATAGCCGTATCACCAGCGACCTGCGACGCAACAAGTTCTCCATGCAGCAGGCGCTGAAAAAATACCAGTTGGCCCACATCGATTCGCACTTGCTGAGCTCACCGAGCCGCATCGGCGAAGTGCTGGCCAAACTCGACGAGGCGGCCACCTATGTGGTCAAGCCGCTGAACTCGGCCGCCACCGAAGGCGTGGTGTTTGCCCAAGGCAAGCGCGAAGTGGAGACCGCCTTGAAAAACGCGGCCTGGCAGCAGAAAAACGACCTGGGCGAAGTCAACCTCGGTTTTATCGTGCAGTCGTTCATAGCGGGACCGGAGTACGTGGTGGATATGGTCGCCTTTGACGGCACCTACGTCGTTGCCAGCGTCTGCAAGTACACCAAGATCCAGAAGAACGGCAGCATGTTTGTCTACGAAAGCCTCGACACCCTCGACCCGCGGGCTGAAGAACTGCAACCGCTGACCGATTACGCGCGCCAGGCGGCAGCGGCCCTGGGCGTGCGGGTCGGGCCGATTCATATGGAAATCATCTGGTCAGAGGCCGGGCCGGTGATGATCGAGGCCGGCGGTCGCTTGCACGGCGGCATCGCGCCCCTGCTGTTCCAGCAGGTGTATCACCCCGACTTGCTGTCACTGTCGATCGACAGCTACCTCGGCCACCCACGCCCCGAGGCCGATGCGGTGAGCCAGATCAGCCATGGCCGGATCGGTTTCTTCTGTTCCGATGAACGCCATGCCTTCGCTCCTCCCTCACCCCAGGCCATACAAAGCGCCCAGGCGGACGAGGCCTATTGCGGGCACCGTTATTTCCTCAGCGCCGGCGATACCACGCCGGTCACGATCGACTTCGCCACCTGTCCAGGGCTGTTCTGGCTGCAAAGCCCTTCGGCGCAGCAACTGGACACCAGTACCGCCAACCTGCGAAAAAAACTGTGGGGCTAAGGTTATGAAAAGTCGTTTGATCATCAGAAAGTCAGCCTGTGAGCTGGGCATCAATAATGCGTGCGCCGCCGTGATCGAAGACATCACCGTGTCGGATGACCAGAGCTTCGTCGGGGTACTGCAAAGTAACCTGAACCACGTGGCCTCGCGCCTTAACGAGCTGGACTCGAACGTCGTGTACGAGGGGTTTGCCAAACAGCTCAAGAAACTCGGCTACGAAAATACCGTGAGTGCCAACGAAAAGCTGCTGCGCCGCTTCATCGCCAAAGGCGTGTACCCCATCAACAACATCGTCGACGCCTATAACGCGGTCGCGATCCGACATGGGGTCAGCATCGGCGTGCACACCTATCATCAGAAGGATGACATCTACGTGATGCGGTCGGAAAAGCCGAGGGTGCTACGCCCCCTGTTCGCCAAGAAGGCCATCACGATTCCCGTCGGCGATATCGTCTATACCTGCGGTGATGTGCCGTTGGCGAGCATCGGCAAGGTGGATGCCGATGCCCATGACTTCCGGCTGACAAAAGACTCGTCGAGGTTGTTGGTGGTGATCCTGGGGCATGACGACACATCGTTCCAATTCAACCAGGCGGTCATCGAAGAACTCGTGGACACCCTGCGTCAGAAAATGCCGAACCTGAGCCATCATTTTCTTGAAACCGTGCGCGATCACGCCTGAAGCCAGCACATGAAGGGCTGGCCGGCGCCTAGCGCCAGGCCTTCAGCACCGGGTTGACCACCACTTCCTTCACATGCTCGATCTTCAGCAGGCTGTCCTTGAAGACCATCAGCTCTTCAAAGCTCCTGTACCGAACGTCGAGCATCATGTCCACGTCGCCAAACAGGGAATAGGCATGCACCACCTGGCTGAACTGCTGGATCTTCGGAAACACCAGATGGCAGTTGCTGCCATTGAGCGTAAGCATCAAGAACGCCGCTTGCAGGGTCTCATCGCCCTCGGCGACGTTGATGGTGAAGCCCAGGATGATGCCTTTTTCAATCAGCTTTTGAACGCGCGACTCCACTGCGGTTCGAGACTTGTGAACTTGCCGCGCCAATTGCGCCAGGCTGACTCGGGAGTCATCCTTCAAGGCTGCAATGATCAGTTCATCAATCTTGTCCACTCTGCCGCCCCCACACCGTTCTTTTCGATAGCAGACTTTCATTGCCGCTCACGCTCGCCTTCGACCGATCACGTCGCAGACTGTACGCCAGGCGCGGGCTTTACGCCCAATCGACTTATCCACACCGCCCCCAGGATCACCAGGCCACCCAAGGCCAGGCGACCCAGCGGCTCGTGCTGGTTCCAGATCAGCAGGTTCAGCAACAATCCTACCGGCACATGCAGGTTGTTCATCACCGCCAGGGTTCCGCCATGCACCAGGCAGGCGCCTTTGTTCCACCAATAAATGCCAAGGGCAGTGCTGACCAGCCCGAGGAACAGCAAGACACCCCATTGCAGCGGCGCTTGCGGCAGGAAATCGGCCTTGCCGAACAACAGGAACGCCGGCAACACCACCAGCAACGCACCGAGGTAGAAATAACCGAAACGCCGGTAGTGCGGCAGGTCACTCGGGTAGCGTGCCACCAGGTGCTTGTACATCACTTGCCCGGCGGCGTAGGTGAAGTTAGCCAGTTGCAGCAGCAGGAAGCCCATCAGGAAGTGCGGGGTGATCTGGTCGAAGCGAATCACCGCCGCCCCCGCCACTGCCACCAGGGCAGCAACCAGTGCCCACGGGTTGAAGCGCCGGTTGAGTGCATCCTCGATCAAGGTCACGTGTAACGGCGTGAGAATGGTGAACAGCAGCACCTCCGGCACCGTGAGCACACGAAAGCTCAGGTACAGGCACACATAGGTCACGCCAAACTGCAGCGCGCCGATCACCAGCAGGCCGCGCATAAAGGCAGGTTCGACCGAGCGCCAGCGGGTCAGCGGGATAAATACCAGCCCGGCCAGCACGACACGCACCAGCACCGCGAAGTAGCTGTCGACATGACCGGCGAGGTATTCGCCGATCAAGCTGAAGGAAAATGCCTGAATCAGGGTGACAACCAGTAGATAGCCCATGTGCGCCTCGCATCGAATGGGCGGGACATTAAAGGTTTTCGGCGATTGAAGAAACTCGGGGCAAAAAAAACCCGACCTCGCTAAAGCGGCAGTCGGGCAGGAGCACTCAGGAGCAACAAGTGCAAAGGGAGGTTCGTACGCGTACTTGAAGGGTTGGCGTGGAGCGATATAAACACCGCGCGATTATCTGACGATTAAAGGATCAACCACCTCATGCCACGAGCTGTACCAGCTGGGCCTTGGCGTGGTTGATGCCCTTTTCCTGGAAGTCCCCGCTCAGGTTCACCCCTTCGGCGTGAATGAAAGTGACATCGTGGATGCCGATAAAGGCCATGACCTGGCGCAGGTACGGTTCCTGGTGATCGGAACTGGCGCCGGTGTGGATGCCACCCCGCGCGGTCAACACAATGGCACGCTTGCCGGTCAACAAACCTTGCGGCCCGGTGGGGGTGTACTTGAAGGTCACACCCGCCCGCAACACGTGATCCAGCCAGGCCTTGAGGGTGCTGGGGATGGCGAAGTTGTACATCGGTGCGGCCATCACCAGCACGTCGGCGGCCAGCAGTTCGTCGGTCAACTCGTTGGAGCGGTCGAGGGAAGCCTGTTCGTTACCGTTGCGCTGATCCGCCGGTTTCATCCAGCCGCCGAGCAGGTTGGCGTCCAGGTGCGGAACCGGGTTGAGCGCCACGTCACGTACCGTGATCCGGTCCATCGGGTGGGCGGCCTGCCATTGGCTGATGAACTGCTGGGTCAGTTGGCGGGAGATCGAATCCTGCTGGCGGGCGCTGCTTTCGATGATCAGAATATTGGACATGGCTTCGTAGGCTCCATCTGTAATTGCTGTAAGTCGATGGAGTGGAGATTAGACAGAGCCAATTCGATAAAAAAGCGCAAAAAACTGCTATAACCCATCTATAAATTTGTTTATAAGCGGAGTATCCCGATGGGCATGCTCCGCTGCTGTGTTATTTCGGCGCGCAGGCCAACGCGATACGCATCTTGATAATGGCGCGGTTGAACTTGACCGTGGTGTTGGTGCTTTTCCCCGCCGGCACCGTAACCGTGCGACGACGCGGCGATTCCGGGCCGTTGGTGAACGTTACCGAACACACGGCGTCCTGGGTGCCGTAGTTATTCAGCTGGATCGAGCTGATATCGCCGTCCACGTCGGAGGCGGTGTAATCGATGCTCACGCCGTCGATCTTTTTCGTCACGTCGATGGGGTAGGCAAACGCGCTCATCGGCAGCAGCGTCAGCAACACACAACAGAATTTTCTCATTCGGCAGTCTCCAATAGGGACCGCCAGCTTAGGACAAGAGGAACACATCTTGAAAGCGCCCCGCGTTACCCTCGATCAATGGCGCACGCTGCAAGCCGTCGTCGACCACGGCGGCTTCGCCCAGGCAGCGGAAGCGCTGCACCGTTCGCAGTCCTCGGTGAGCTACACCGTGGCCCGTATGCAAGACCAACTCGGCGTGCCGCTGCTGCGCATCGACGGGCGCAAGGCGGTACTCACCGACGCCGGTGAAGTGCTGCTGCGCCGCTCCCGGCAACTGGTGAAAAACGCCAGCCAGCTGGAAGACCTCGCCCACCATATGGAACAGGGCTGGGAAGCCGAAGTGCGGCTGGTCGTCGATGCGGCCTACCCCAACGCGCGCCTGGTACGTGCACTCACCGCGTTCATGCCGCAGAGCCGTGGTTGCCGGGTGCGTTTGCGTGAAGAGGTGCTGTCCGGCGTCGAAGAGCTGTTGATGGAAGGCGTGGCCGACCTGGCGATTTGCGGCTTCAGCATCCCCGGCTACCTGGGCGCCGAAATGAGCGACGTGGAATTCGTCGCCGTGGCCCACCCCGAGCACGCCTTGCACCGCATGAACCGCGAGTTGAACTTCCAGGACCTGGAAAGCCAGATGCAGGTGGTGATCCGCGACTCCGGCCGCCAGCAACCCCGGGATGTAGGCTGGCTCGGCGCCGAACAACGCTGGACCGTCGGCAGCCTGGCCACCGCCGCCGCCTTTGTCGGCAGCGGCCTGGGCTTTGCCTGGCTGCCACGGCACATGATCGAGCGTGAACTCGCCGAAGGCGTGCTCAAGCAGCTACCCTTGGAACAGGGCGGCAGCCGCCACCCCACGTTCTACCTGTATTCAAACAAGGACAAACCCTTGGGGCCGGCGACGCAGATCCTCGTGGAGCTGTTGCGCACCTTTGACACCGCCCCCCTGGACGCGCCTTTCGCCGCCCCCCAGCAAGCCTGAAACGGAGTTCATGCATGGCCTGGTTCGACCATGAAGGCTGCAGCCTGCACTATGAGGAGTACGGCCACGGCACGCCGCTGATCCTGATCCACGGCCTGGGCTCCAGCAGCCAGGATTGGGAACTGCAGGTGCCAGCGCTGGCCCGCCACTACCGCCTGATCGTGGTGGATGTGCGCGGTCATGGGCGCTCCGACAAGCCTCGGGAGCGCTATAGCATCGAAGGGTTCACCTACGACCTGGTCGCCCTGATCGAGCACCTGGACCTGCCGCCCGCCCATGTGGTGGGTTTGTCCATGGGCGGCATGATCGCGTTCCAGCTGGCGGTGGACGAACCCGGCCGGGTCAAGAGCCTGTGCATCGTCAACAGCGCGCCCCAGGTCAAGGTACGCAGTGCCCAGGAGTACTGGTGGTGGGCCAGGCGCTGGACGCTCGCCCGTGTGCTCAGCCTCGCCACCATCGGCAAGGCACTCGGCGACCGGCTGTTCCCAAAACCGGCACAGGCCGACCTGCGCCGCAAGATGGCCGAACGCTGGGCAAAAAACGACAAACGTGCTTATCTCGCCAGCTTCGATGCGATTGTGGGCTGGGGCGTACAGGAACGACTTTCGAGGATTACCTGTCCAACCCTGGTCATCAGCGCCGACCACGACTACACCCCCGTGGCCCAGAAAGAAAACTATGTAAAACTGCTGCCCGATGCGCGACTGGTGGTGATCGAGGATTCCCGCCATGCCACGCCCTTGGACCAACCCGAAGTCTTTAATACCACCCTGCTCGATTTTCTAGAGACAGTCGAAACCACTACCCAGGATCACTGACCCATGCTGAAAAAAATCGCCTTTTTTGCCGGTTCCGTTCTGTTCGCTGCCAACCTGATGGCCGCCGAGCCTTCCAAGGCGCCACACGTATTGATCTCCACCACCAACGGCGACATTGAAATCGAACTGGACCCGGTCAAGGCGCCGATCAGTACCAAGAATTTCCTCGCCTATGTCGACAAAGGCTTCTACACCAACACGATCTTCCACCGCGTGATCCCGGGCTTCATGGTCCAGGGTGGCGGGTTCACCCAGCAGATGTCGCAAAAGCCGACCGAAGCGCCGATCAAGAACGAAGCCAGCAATGGCCTGCATAACGTGCGTGGCACGCTGTCGATGGCCCGCACCTCGAACCCGGATTCGGCCACCAGCCAGTTCTTCATCAACGTGGCTGACAACGCCTTCCTCGACCCGGGTCGCGATGCCGGTTATGCGGTGTTCGCCAAAGTGGTCAAGGGCATGGATGTGGTCGACATCATCGTCAACTCCCAGACCACCACCAAGCAAGGCATGCAGAACGTGCCAATCGATCCTGTCCTGATCAAGTCGGCCAAGCGCATCGACTGAAGTCTGCAGGAAACTCCGCGCACGGCCCACAAGGCCGCGCGCGCATTTGAAAGGAGAGCCCGCCAGGCGGGCGTCAACCCTAATGCTCTATCGTCGTTTTGAACAACTGATCGATATTTTCCGCGACGCTCCCAGCGCCGCCCCTCCCGACAAAGTCCTGCCCTTCTACCTCTACTACCTGCGCCAGGTGTGGCCCTGTTTTGCCGCACTGCTGGTGGTGGGCCTGGTCGGTGCGCTGATCGAAGTCGCGCTGTTCAGCTACCTGAGCCGTATCATCGACCTGGCCCAGGGCACACCGCCCGCCGACTTCTTCCAGATCCACAGCACCGAGCTGATCTGGATGGCCGTGGTCGCCCTGCTGCTGCGCCCGATTTTCAATGGCCTGCACGACTTGCTGGTGCACCAGACCATCAACCCCGGCATGACCAGCCTGATCCGCTGGCAGAACCACAGCTATGTGCTCAAGCAGAGCCTGAATTTCTTCCAGAACGATTTCGCCGGGCGCATTGCCCAGCGCATCATGCAAACCGGCAACTCCTTGCGTGACTCTGCGGTGGCAACAGCGGAAGCCATCTGGCACGTGTCGATCTACGCCATCACCTCCCTGGTGCTGTTTGCCGAGGCCGACTGGCGACTGATGATTCCGTTGATCACCTGGATCATTTGTTACTGCCTGGCATTGCGTTACTTCGTACCGCGGGTGAAAGAGCGTTCGGTGATTTCTTCCGAAGCCCGTTCCAAACTCATGGGGCGCATCGTCGACGGCTACACCAACATCACCACCTTGAAGCTGTTCGCCCATACCCAGAATGAGCAGGAATACGCCAAGGAAGCGATCATTGAGCAAACCGAAAAAACCCAGCTGGCGGCACGCGTGCTCACCAGCATGGATGCGGTCATCACCGTCCTCAACGGCCTGCTGATCGTCACCACCACCGGCCTGGCCCTGTGGTTGTGGACCCAGTCGCTGATTTCCGTGGGCGCCATCGCCCTGGCCACTGGCCTGGTGATTCGCATCGTCAACATGTCCGGCTGGATCATGTGGGTGGTCAACGGCATTTTCGAAAATATCGGCATCGTGCAGGACGGCCTCAAGACCATTGCCCAACCCCTGGCCGTGGTCGACCGCGACAACGCCCCGCGCCTGACAGTGCCCCATGGCGAAGTACGCTTCGAGCAGGTGGATTTCCACTACGGCAAGCAGAGCGGGATCATTGGCGGCTTGAACCTGAACATCCAGGCCGGTGAAAAGATCGGCCTGATCGGCCCGTCCGGCGCGGGCAAGTCGACCCTGGTCAACCTGCTGCTGCGCCTCTACGACCTGCAAGGCGGGCGGATCCTGATCGACGGCCAGAACATCGCCGAAGTGGCCCAGGAAACCCTGCGCGAACAGATCGGCATGATCACCCAGGACACCTCGCTGCTGCACCGCTCGATCCGCGACAACCTGCTGTACGGCAAGCCGGACGCCACCGACGAACAACTCTGGGCCGCCGTGCACAAGGCGCGTGCCGACGAGTTCATCCCGCTGCTGTCGGACTCGGAAGGCCGTACCGGGCTGGATGCCCACGTCGGCGAACGCGGGGTGAAACTCTCCGGTGGGCAGCGTCAACGTATCGCTATCGCCCGTGTACTGCTCAAGGATGCGCCGATCCTGATCATGGACGAAGCCACCTCGGCGCTGGACTCGGAAGTGGAGGCGGCGATCCAGGAAAGCCTGGAGACCCTGATGCAAGGCAAGACGGTGATTGCGATTGCGCACCGGTTGTCGACCATCGCGCGGATGGACCGCCTGGTGGTGCTGGAGAAAGGCCAGATTGCCGAGACGGGCAGCCATGCCGAACTGCTGGCCCATGGCGGTTTGTATGCACGCTTGTGGCAGCACCAGACCGGAGGGTTTGTCGGCATCGACTGAAGCAAATGTGGGAGGGGGCTTGCTCCCGATATCGGTGGGCCAGTCACCACATTTTGCGACTGACACTCCGCTATCGGCAGCAAGCCCCCTCCCACATTTGGTGGCCTGGATTTGTGTAAAAACCGTGCTGTACTCAGTGCAGTGCCCAGACGGGCGCTGAAGTAAATCTGCAGGGAGCATCACTGATTTACTGATTGGGTAGAGCGATCTATCAAGGACGTGCTGCATGTCTTTGTTCAAGCGTTCAGTCACAGAGGGGTTGGGAACGTTTTGGCTGGTGTTGGGTGGTTGCGGGAGTGCGGTGTTGGCCGCCGCGTTTCCCGCAGTCGGGATCGGATTGCTGGGCGTGGCCCTGGCGTTCGGGCTCACGGTGCTGACCATGGCGGTGGCCATCGGGCATATCAGCGGTTGTCACCTCAACCCGGCGGTATCGGTGGGGCTGGTAGTGGGCGGGAGGTTTCCGGCCAGGGAGTTACCGGCGTACATCGTGGCCCAAGTCGTCGGCGGGGTGGTCGCCGCCGCATTGTTGTACTTCATCGCCAGCGGCAGGCCGGGCTTTGAACTGGCCGGTGGGCTGGCCTCCAACGGCTATGGCGAGCATTCGCCGGGCGGCTATTCAATGGCAGCGGGGTTTGTCTGCGAGCTGGTGATGACAGCCATGTTCGTGCTGATCATCCTCGGCGCCACCGACCACCGTGCCCCGAAGGGCCTCGCGCCCATCGCCATTGGCCTGGCCCTCACCTTGATCCACCTGATCTCCATCCCCGTGACCAACACCTCGGTCAACCCGGCCCGCAGTACCGGCCCGGCATTGATCGTGGGCGGGTGGGCGATCCAGCAGTTGTGGATGTTCTGGCTCGCGCCGATCCTCGGTGCGGTGGTGGGCGGTGTGGTCTATCGATGGCTGGGCAAGGAGGAGCCGGTCTGAGACAAAGGGTCAGCCCTGCCGGTAGAGCAGGGCTGATTTCAATGGGCAGATACTCAACCCTGATGAGCCTGCATATATTGGCGCAACAATTGATTGATGCGCGTCTGGTAGCCCGTACCCTGACCTTTAAACCACTCCAAAACGTCGGCGTCCAGTCGAATAGTAACGGCTTGCTTTATTGGAACGCGTAATTCTGCACGTCGGAAAAATTCCGCGTCCAACTCAGGAATATCGCTGGTATCAACTTCTTCATCATTCATCTTGGCCAGGCGCTCCCAATCAGTTTTCGATGTTTGCGTCATAATATTTGGCCTCCTTCTTGGTTGCTTTTCGGGCGGAAATGATACGGATCACATCACCATGCCGCTCGGTGTATACGACTACACCCATTAACAATTTGATCCAGCCAATACTGATCCAACGCTCTTCGCCATAATCCGCTCGATCATCGCGCAAGGCCAGCATTGGATGCCGAAAGATATCCGGAACGTCGTTGAAATCGATGCCGTGCTTGGAAATATTGACTTTGTTCTTGGACTCATTCCACTCAAAATGCATGGCACATCCTGTATGTACTTTTGTACATACAGGATATCGACTCCATTACGTCCTGCCAGCATTGCCAGACCAATGGTTCAGCCCTGCCGGTAAGGCAGCGCCGCCCTCGCCTCTTCGGCATACGCCACAATCCCCACCCGCTCGCGCTCGAGGAAATCCTCCACGGCATTCTTCAACCCGGGGTGGCGCAGGTAGTGCCACGACCGGGTGATCACCGGCTCGAACCCGCGAATCAATTTGTGCTCGCCCTGGGCGCCGGCGTCGAAGCGTTGCAGGCCATGAGCGATGGCGTAGTCCATGCCCTGGTAGAAGCAGGTTTCAAAATGCAGCCGGTCAAACTCCGCCAGGCAACCCCAGTAGCGGCCGTAGAAGCTGTCGCCACCGATCAGGCTGAAGGCCATGGCCACCGGTCGCGTGCCTTGCCTGGCCAGCACCACACGGATCGCCTCGGGCATGCGCTCGGCCAGCAGGCTGAAAAACGCGCGGGTCAAGTACGGTGCCTGGCGGCGTACTGCGTAGGTATTGGCGTAGCAGGCGTAGACAAAATCCCACTGCGCCTCGTTCAGCTCGTGGCCTTGCAACCATTCGAAGTCGATGCCCTGCCCCGCCACTTGTTCGCGCTCCTTGCGCATCTGTTTGCGTTTGCGGGAACTGAGGGCGTCGAGGAAATCCTGGAAGTCACGGTAGCCGCGATTCTGCCAGTGAAACTGACAACCCAGGCGCTGCAACCAACCCGGTTGTTGGGCTAACGCCTCATCGGCCAAGCCGTCGGTGAAGTTGATATGGGCACTGGAGAGCCCTTCGATTTCCAGGTAGCCCGGCAGGCTCTTCAGCAGTTCGAAACCATCGTCGACGCTGGCCGCCAACAAGCGGGGGCCGCTGACCGGGCTGAATGGTACGGCCGTCAGCAGCTTGGGGTAGTAATCAATGCCCGCACGCTCGCAGGCATCGGCCCAACCATGGTCGAACACGTACTCGCCGTAGGAATGCCATTTGCGATAACTGGGCAATGCCGCCACCAGTCGGTCGCCTTCCCAATGTAACAAATGCTCCGGTTGCCAGCCCGCTTGAGGGCCCAGGCTGGCACTGTCTTCCAGCGCGCTGAGGAAGGCGTGCCGCACAAAAGGCTGGGCGTCCGGCACCAGTGCGTCCCAGGCCTGCGGGGCGATTTCGGACAGGCTGTCCAGGCGTTGCAGCGGCATTGGCATCCTCACTACGTCATGGCATGAAAACCTCGCGAGTATCGCTTATCGCAGGTCCGGGCACACCCCCGAATCGCCCGACAAGGCTCTAAATCAATAGTTCCATTCTTAAATAATTTGTCATCTACATGACATCACTTCGCCACTGCTCCGTCATAAACGATCGTGATACTGACGCCTGTTTTTAGAGCGCCTGGTTCTATCAGGTGGTTACTTTTCCGTCCGTCATCGGTCGGTTGTGTCCTGGATGGTTTGCCATCCCTCCTCACTTTCGGAGATTGATATGCGTCTTGCTTCCACTAAAACTGCAGCGGCCCTGTGCGGGGGCCTGTTACTGGCCCTGAGCGTTCCGGCCAGCGCTGCAGTCGACGCTAAATTGCTCGACATGCTCAAGGCCAACGGCCAAATCACCGCTTCGCAGTACACCGAACTGCAAAACGAGTTGGCCAAAGACCAGAAAGAACAGCAGATCGCACGGCAAGCTCAACAAGAGACCAACGAACAGATCGCGGCCACCGCGAAGAAAACCAACGAGCTGAGCAGCTTCGACCAGAAACTGGCCTGGGCCGCCAAGACTCAGTTCAAGGGTGATGTGCGCATGCGCCACGAGACCATCAAGGTCGAAGGCGAAAATGGCGTTACCCGCGCCGGCGTCACCGGCCGTGACAAGGACCGCGAACGGATCCGCGCACGCCTCGGCGCCTACACCGAAATCAACCCGCAGGTGGACACCGGTATTCGTATCGCCACCGGCGGCGGCAGCGATGCGCGCTCCACCAACCAGGACCTGGACGGCTACTTCGATAAAAAATCGATCTGGCTGGACCTCGGCTATATCGACTACCACCCTGACCAGATCAAAAACCTGCACATCATTGGCGGCAAAATGCTGCAGCCCTGGGTCAACATGGGCGATGTGATCTGGGATAGCGACATCAACCCGGAAGGCCTGGCACTCACCTACAAGTACCCACTGGGCGGCAGCGCCGAGCTGTTCGGCAGCCTGGGTAACTACAACCTCAAGGACAATGTGGACGGTGACGGCGTGCAGTACCGCCATGACCTGCGCCTGACCACCGGCCAGTTGGGGACCCGCTTCTCGGTGACCGACAACCTGAAAATGACCCTGGGCGGCAGCGTCTACGCCTACCAGAACGATGAAGACAGCCGCGCCTCAGGCACCAGTACCCCGAACGTGCTGGCCACCAACGGCAACACCCCCAACGGCGAGTTCCGCCTGTATGAAGGCTTCGGTCAAGTCGATATCGGCGGCCTGGCGGTGCCTCTGTCGTTCTACGGTCAGTACGTGAAAAACAACGACGCAATCGACGATGCGGACACGGCCTGGTTGCTGGGTGCCAAGTCCAAGGTGTTCGGTTTCAACCTGGACTACAACTATCGCGACGTGCAGAAAAACGCCGTGGTGGGGGCCTTCACCGATTCGGACTTCGGCGGCGGCTTCACCGGTTCCCGTGGTCACAAGTTCAAAGTCGGCTATGACATCGACAAGAACTTCGCCGTCGGCGCGACCTACTTCCTGACCAAGACCGACACCTACAGCCGCACGCTGGTGGACGGTAGCGCCAAAGCCAACACCTTCCAGCTGGATGCAGAAGCCAAGTTCTAAAGATAAGTGTTCAAGACCTCGGGCCAGGACGGCCCGAGGTGGCTGTACCAGACTTGCGTGGGTGGATCGGTCCCCATCATCCGTCCGATCGCCCCACGCGAGCCTGCTTATTCCCCGCCTTTCTGATCCTTGAGCCGCTCGGCAGCCAGCCGCTGCGCCAAGGCATCCACATCCTTCACCGGTTCCTGCGGCAGCATCCGCAACGTCGCCTGCAGCAGGCGCATCTGGCGGATAAACCGTCGGCAGTTGGGGCAGAACATCAAGTGATGACGCACCAGCAGACGTTCGCGAAAGGTCAATTGCCCATCGAGATAGTCACTGGAACGTGCCACTTGTTCTTTACAGGTCAACATTCGCCCGTTTCCTCAAAATGCTCCACCGTGGCGAAGACTTTAAGCCGTGCTCGATGCAGCAGCACGCGGACATTGGAGAGTGAGAGCGTCAGAAGATTACAGATCTCCTCCAGCTCCAACCCCTGGCGTTCACGCAGCACCAGCACGCTGCTTTGCAGTTCGGACAAACTCAGCAACGTGTGCTCCAGGCACTTGCGCAGTTCATCCTCGGTCAGCAAGGCTTCCGGGGTGTCCTGGTGCCAGGCATACGGGGCGACGGCCCAGTGGCCATCATCGGGGGAGAATCGATCATCGCCGATGGTGCCGTGGGGCGAAGGCAAATCGTCGAGCAACACTTCCCGGCGATTCTGCTTATAGCGCCCCTTGGCAGCGTTGGCGGTAATGGTCAGCAGCCAGGTCTTGAGGCTGGAACGCCCTTCGAATTTGGCCAGGTTGCGCACCACCGACAGCCAGGCGTCCTGCACCACTTCGTCGGCATGCCGCTGGCCGGCGATGGCATACGCCACCGCCCGCATTGCGCTTTGGTACGTGGTGACCAATTCCTTGTAGGCCCGTTGCTCGCCCTTGAGCAGTCGTTCAAGCAGGTGCGCGTCGTCCGCTGCTGCCATTCAAGACCTCGATTGTCTTAACGCTTGCGCAGGATCACGCTACCGATCGAATAGCCTGCGCCAAACGAACTGAGTACCGCGACGGCGCCCTTGGGCAGATCGTCCTGGTAGGTGTGGAATGCAATCACCGAACCCGCCGAGCTGGTGTTGGCGTAAGTATCGAGGATCACCGGTGCTTCTTCCACCGTGGCTTCGCGGCCCAGCAGTTTCTTCACAATCAGGTGGTTCATGCTCAGGTTGGCCTGGTGCAGCCAGAAGCGCTTCACATCGGCCACGTTCAACTGGTTCTCGGCCAGGTGCACGCCGATCAGTTCGGCGACCATCGGGCACACGTCGCGGAAGACTTTGCGGCCTTCCTGCACGAACAGCTTGTCGGGCGCACCGATGCCCTCTTCCGCCGCGCGGTTGAGGAAACCGAAGTTGTTGCGGATGTTATTGGAGAACTTGGTCAGCAGCTTGGTGCTCACCACGTCGAACTGATGCGCGGAGGTCGCCAGGTCGGCGCGCTCGAGGACGACGGCCGTGGCGGCGTCGCCGAAGATAAAGTGACTGTCGCGGTCGCGGAAGTTCAAGTGGCCGGTGCAGACTTCCGGGTTGACCATCAGGATCGCCCGGGCCTGGCCCAGCTGGATGCTGTTGGCGGCGTTCTGGATACCGAAGGTCGCCGAGGAACACGCCACGTTCATGTCGAAACCGAAGCCTGCGATGCCAAGGGCTTCCTGGACTTCGATGGCGATGGCCGGGTAGGCACGTTGCAGGTTGGAACAGGCGACGATCACACCATCGATGTCGGCGGCGGTCTTGCCGGCGCGCTGCAGGGCCTGCTCGGCGGCACCGATGGCCATCTGGCAAAGCACGGACCACTCGTCATTGCTGCGCTCGGGCAGGCGCGGCGCCATGCGCTGCGGGTCAAGAATGCCCTCCTTGTCCATCACAAAGCGGCTCTTGATGCCCGAGGCTTTTTCGATGAACGCAGCGCTCGACTCCGTCAGCGCCTGGACTTCACCGCGCTCGATGGCAGCGGCGTTGTCCGAGTTGAACTGGTGCACGTAAGCATTGAAAGACTGCACCAGTTCTTCGTTGCTGATGCTGTTGGCAGGGGTGTAAAGGCCAGTGCCGCTGATGACGACGTTATGCACGATCGTTCCTCTAAATCTGTCAGGCAGATGATATTGGTACCGACGTACCAAACCGTAAGTAGTTCTATTCCGCCCAGCGGACATCAAACTGGCATCGCTTTATTCCATCGCGCCGTGGCTACACACCAGCCCATCACGACGATCCCGGCATTTATAACCGCGAAGTTTGCCACAAACCCTGGGGTTTGGCGCCATATGCCGGATAAACACCCTGATCAAAGCGCGATCAAGTTTCAATGTGGGAGATTGCCCCCTCCCACATTTGGACCTGTCTGGTCTGGATAACCGAGAAAGGGATCAGGCCTCGACCAGGCTCCACTGCTTGCTCAAGCGCTTGTCGGAAATCGGCACCTTGGTCCCCAACTGCTGTGCAAACAACGACACCCGGTATTCCTCCAACCACCAGCGATACAGCTCCAGTTGCGGGTCGCGCTTGCCTTCCTGGGTGTGCTTGTTCAAGCGGTTCTGGTACTGCGCCCACAGGCCGCCCAGTTCGCTGCTCCACACACGATCCTTTTGCACCTGGCCAGGCAGTTTCTCCAGGCGCAATTCGATGGCCTTGAGAAAACGCGGCAATTCCTTGAACCACTGCGCCGGGGTTTCGCGCACAAAGCCGGGATACACCAGGTTGCTCAATTGCTGCTTGATGTCGTTCAGGGCCACGGCCTGGGCCAGGTCGATCTTGCCCTTGAAGCGCTTTTGCAGGCCATGCCAGAGCTTCAGCACGTCCAGGGTCAGGCGCGCCAGGCGTTCGGCGTGTTCGGTCCAACTGCCACGCTTGCGTTCAGCCAGCGCCGCCAAACCGGCACCGTCACGGGGCAGGCTGGCTTCGCCTTCCAGCACACAGGTGTCGAGGCTGGCCAGCAGGATGTCTTCCACCAGGGCGTCGATACGCCCCAGTTCGCGGTACATCAGGCCCAGTTCAGTGAGGCCGGGCAATTTGCCGCGCATGAATTTGGCCGGTTCCGCCAATTGCTGCATCAACAGGCGTTGCAACGCACGGCGGTGCTGGAACTCAGCCTCGGCGGCGGTGGAAAAACGGCCCTCTTTCACGGTGCCGTTTTCTTCCACCAGCGCCGGATAGACCGTCATCGACAGCCCGGCGATCTTCTGCTGGGTTTTCTCGGCCACCGCCGCGAACACCTTGGCCTCCACCGGCTGCTGGCTTTTCGCGGTGTGCGGCACGGCCAGCGCGGCCTGGCTGGCTTCGACAAAACGCGCGGTCAACTCGGCCAGGTCGCGGCCCTCGCCAAGGAACTTGCCTTGACCGTCGACCACTTCCAGGTTCATCTTCAGATGGTTTTCCACCTGCTGCGCCGCTTCGGCCCAGGCCTCATCGCTGACCCGCGCCCCGGTCATGCGCAGCAATTCGCGCCCCAATGCCTGGGGCAGCGAACCCTGGCCAAACTCGATGCGCTGCAGCGCCGCCTTGACGAAATCCGGCACCGGCACGAAGTTCTTGCGCAGGGCCTTGGGCAGGTTGCGCACCAGGGCGATGCACTTGGCTTCGATCAGCCCCGGCACCAGCCACTCCAGGCGCTCCGGCGGCAAGGCCGGCAGCAGCGGTGCCGGTACGCGCAGGGTCACGCCGTCGCGGGGGTGGTTGGGCTCGAAGTGGTAACTCAGGGCCAGTTCCAGATCGCCCAGGTGCAGGGTGTCCGGGTAATGGGCGGCAGTGACTTCACTGGCCTCGCGGGCCAACACGTCTTCCTCGCGCATGATCAGCAACTGCGGATCTTTCTGGCTGTTGACCTTGTACCAGCTGTCAAAGGTGGCGGTCTGGTGGATCTCCGCCGGCAGCCGTGCATCGTAGAAGGCGTACAAGGTCTCTTCGTCGGCCAGGATATCGCGGCGGCGTGCCTTGGCTTCCAGTTCGTCGAGCTGCTCCAGCAGTTGCTGGTTGGCCGTCAGGCATTTGGCGCGGGACTGGATCTCGCCACGCACCAAGCCTTCGCGAATAAACAACTCCCGCGACACCACCGGGTCAATCGGCCCGTAATGCACCGGCCGACGCCCGACCACGATCAGCCCGAACAGGGTGATCTGCTCGAACGCCACCACCTGGCCGCGCTTCTTCTCCCAGTGGGGTTCGAAGTGGTTTTTCTTGATCAGGTGCCCGGCCAGCGGTTCGATCCAGTCGGCATCGATCTTCGCCACCATGCGCGCATACAGCTTGGTGGTTTCCACCAGTTCGGCGGTCATCAGCCATTGCGGGCGTTTCTTGCCGATACCCGAGGACGGGTGAATCCAGAAGCGTCGCTGACGGGCGCCGAGGTAATCGCCGTCTTCGGTCTTCTGGCCGATCTGGCTGAGCAGGCCGGACAGCACCGCCTTGTGCAGCTTGGGGAAGTCCGCCGGTTCTTTGTTGACGGTCAACTGCATGTCGCGGCAGATCAGGCTCAACTGGCGATGGGAGTCGCGCCACTCGCGCAGGCGCAGGTAGTTGAGGAAGTTCTTGCGGCACCAGTTGCGCAGCGGGCTGGCGGTGAGTGCCTGGCGCTGCTCTTCAAAACCACGCCACAAATTGACCAGCCCGGCGAAGTCCGAGTCCGCATCTTTCCACTGCGCATGGGCCTGGTCGGCGGCCTGCTGGCGCTCCGGTGGGCGCTCGCGCGGGTCCTGGATCGACATGGCGCTGGCCACGATCAACACTTCCTGCAAACTACCAAGCTTGGCGGCTTCGAGCAGCATGCGGCCCATGCGCGGGTCCACCGGCAGGCGCGCCAACTGACGGCCCAATGGCGTGAGCTGGCTGTTGCGGTCGACCGCCGAGAGTTCCTGCAACAGGTTGAAACCGTCGCTGATGGCCTTGCCGTCCGGCGGTTCGATAAACGGGAAATCGGTGATTTCGCCCAGGCGCAGGTGCAGCATCTGCAGGATCACCGCCGCGAGGTTGGTGCGCAAAATCTCAGGGTCGGTAAATTCCGGACGGCCGATAAAATCCTCTTCGCTGTACAAGCGAATGCAGATCCCCGGCTCCACCCGGCCGCAACGGCCTTTACGCTGGTTGGCACTGGCCTGGGAAATCGCCTCGATCGGCAGGCGCTGCACCTTGGCGCGATAGCTGTAGCGGCTGATGCGTGCGGTGCCGCTGTCGATCACATAACGAATGCCCGGCACCGTCAGCGAGGTTTCCGCGACGTTGGTCGCCAGCACCACTCGGCGCCCTGGGTGGGACTGGAAAATGCGCTGCTGTTCGGCCGGCGACAGGCGTGCGTACAACGGCAGGATCTCGGTGTGCTTGAGCTGGGCCTTGCGCAGCATCTCGGCTGCATCGCGAATCTCGCGCTCGCCGGGCAAAAATACCAGCACGTCACCAGGGCTGCGGCGTTCGCTGCGCTCATAGGCGGCGATTTCGTCGAGGGTGGCGAGGATCGCCTGATCGACGGTCAGGTCGTCTTCGACACGGTTGCCCTCCTCGTCCTGTTCCAGGGTCAGCGGGCGGTACCAGGTGTCCACCGGGAAGGTGCGGCCCGAGACCTCGACAATCGGTGCGTCGTCGAAGTGCTTGGAAAAACGCTCCAGGTCGATGGTCGCCGAAGTGATGATAACTTTCAGGTCCGGACGACGCGGCAGCAGGGTTTTCAGGTAACCCAGCAGGAAGTCGATGTTCAGGCTGCGTTCGTGGGCTTCGTCGACGATGATCGTGTCGTAGCGTTCCAGGTAACGGTCGTTCTGGGTTTCCGCCAGCAGGATACCGTCGGTCATCAGCTTGATCAGGGTGTTGGCGTCGCTTTGGTCTTCGAAGCGCACCTGATAGCCGACCAACGCGCCCAGCGGCGTGGCCAACTCTTCGGCGACGCGGCTGGCGACGCTGCGCGCAGCGATCCGGCGTGGTTGGGTATGGCCGATCAGGCCATATTGGCCGCGGCCGATCTCCAGGCAGATCTTCGGCAACTGGGTGGTCTTGCCCGAGCCGGTTTCGCCGGCAATGATCAGCACCTGATGCTTTTGCAGCGCGTCCTTGATCTCATCGCGCTTGGCCGCGATCGGCAAACTGTCGTCGTAACGAATCACCGGCAGGCTGGCGCGCCGCGCCGTGACCTGGGCGCAGGACGCCTGCATGCGCGTGACCCACTGCGCCAGCTTCTCCTCGTCGGGCTTCTTGCGCAGCTCAAGCAGTTGCCGCCGCAAGCGGTGACGGTCGGCGAGCATGGCGTGGTCGAGGTTTTTCAGCAGTTGGTCGATAGCGGGCGCTTGGTCAGTCATCGGGTACGCAAAGGTCGTCTATTTATGCAGGGTGCGGATTGTCGCAGAAAAGCAGCTGCGAGCGGCAAGCTTCAAGCGGCAAGTCAGGGCGGATCTGCTTTTACTTGCCGCTTTGAGCTTATGGCTGCTCTTTTCTTTTATAAGGGAAGACATCGATCACTTTGCCTGCACGAATCGCATCCTGCAGGCCTTTCCAATAATCAGCGTTATACAGCTCGCCATGCAGTTCATCGAACAGCTTGCGCTGGCCGGCGTCGGCGAACAGGAACGGCGGGAATTCTTCCGGGAACACGTCCAGCGGGCCGATGGAGTACCAGGGCTCCGAGGCCATTTCATCCTCGGGCGTGCGCGGCGCGGGGATGTGGCGGAAGTTGGCTTCGGTGAGAAAGCAGATTTCGTCGTAGTCGTAGAACACCACGCGACCGTGACGGGTGACGCCGAAGTTCTTCAGCAGCATGTCGCCGGGGAAGATGTTCGCTGCCGCCAGTTGCTTGATCGCCAAGCCGTAGTCTTCCAGGGCTTCGCGCACCTGGGCGGGGTTGGCGTTTTCCAGGTAGAGGTTGAGCGGGGTCATGCGCCGTTCGGTCCAGCAGTGGCGGATCAGTACCGTATCGCCTTCCACTTCGACGGTGCCGGCAGCGACGTCCAGCAGTTCAGCCAGGCACTCGGGCTCGAACTTGCCCAGGGGAAAGCGGAAGTCGGCAAACTCCTGGGTATCGGCCATGCGCCCGACGCGATCGACGCTTTTGACCAGGCGGTACTTCTCGATCACCGTGGCGCGGTTGACGTTTTTCGACGGTGAAAAACGGTCCTTGATGATCTTGAACACGGTATTGAAGCCCGGCAGGGTGAACACGCTCATGACCATGCCACGCACGCCGGGGGCCATGATGAATTGATCGTCGGTGGTGGCCAGGTGGTTGATCAGCGCGCGGTAGAACTCCGACTTGCCGTGTTTGTAGAAACCAATCGAGGTGTACAGCTCGGCAATGTGCTTGCCCGGCAGGATGCGTTTGAGAAAGCCGATAAATTCCGCCGGCACCGGCACGTCGACCATGAAGTAGGAACGGGTGAACGAAAAGATGATCGACACCTCGGCCTCGTCGGTGATCAGCGCATCGATCTGGATGCCCTGGCCTTCGCGGTGCAGCAGAGGAATCACCAGGGGCCATTGTTCGTCGCGGGTGTAGATGCGCCCGACGAGGTAGGCGCCTTTGTTGCGGTAGAGCACCGAGGAAAACAGCTCGACCTTGAGGTCCGGGTCCTTGCACACCCAGTCCGGCAGGTTTTCCCGCAGTTGGGTTTCGAGGCGACCCAGGTCGGTTGCCAGGTCGGCGTAGGGCTCGCTGAAACGATAGTCGGCAAAAATCTGCGCGAGCATCTCGGGAATCTGGCCGGCGGGCGCGTAGGTATGGGTTTGTGCCGCCCGTGCCCGGCGCAGGCTCGGCCGCGTGGTGTGGATGAACATGCAGCCGTCGCTGATCAGGTCATGGCTGAACAGGCCGCAGAAGATCGAGTTGTACCAGGTCTCGGACAGCTCATCGTCAAAACGCAGGTCGATCAGGCCGATATAGGCGCTTTTCACCAGCGGCCACAGGTCAATGTCGAGCAATGCGCTGCCCTCGAAGTTCGCGCGCAGGCGCGCGCTCACTTCACCGACCTTGTCTTCGTACAGGTTGATCCGCGCCGCCGATGCCGCCTGCCCCTGTTGCCACTGGGCCTTTTCGAAACGCTCGCGGGCGCCATCGGTGATCTGGCGAAAGTGCTCGCGGTAATCGTCGAAGCCTTCGAGGATAGTGCGGGCGATAGCGAGGGCAGGCGTGGATGGCGACATGCGGGAAACCTCGAGCGGGCATCTGGGATGCCCTGAGCTTAGCCAGTGTACGCAGGCAGGAGAAGGGTCATTTTTTGCACTGACTTGTACAGCTCCGTTCATTTCGTACATTTATTTTCAATTTTTTAATTCGACCGATCGGTCAATAAACGCACCTCACAGTCGATCCGCGTTTGATCCACAGGCCTTGAGCGCCGTGGCCTGGCAGGTAGAAGCCGAAAAACCGCCAACCAGAACGGCCGCGGGTCCTCCATAGGGCTTTGGATCCAACTAAGGGAAACCCCGATTACTACCTTGATGGCACTTTGATATATAGCGCGCCCTCTCCCACCCTAACAAGGTCCGAAGACCGACCCGGGAGCAGGTTCTAATCGCCCAAGGAGCATTGAGATGTCATTGAGGAATATGAGGATCGGTCTGCGTGCCAGTCTGAGTTTTGGGGTTTTGGCCAGCTTGCTGGTGATTGTGGGAATGTTTGGCCTGGGCCAGATGGCCAAGCTGCGGGAAAGCGCGCTGGTCATTGAACAAACCTGGATGCCGAGCATCGAGAATATCCATGACAGCGCAGCCTTGGTGGCCACTGTCCGCCTGGAGTCCCTGCGCCTGGTGAGCACCGACGAGTCTCGCGTGCGTGAGACCAGCAGAGGCCTGATCACCCGCACCAGCAGCGAACTGCAAGCCCTGCTCGAGCGCCATGAAACCTTGCTGAGCAATGACGAAGAGCGCGAACTGCTGAAAACCCTCAAGGCCAATGTCGCGACATACCTGGCCATCGTCGGGCAGATGGTTGCGTTGGTGGACAAGGATCAACAGCAAGACGCCCTCGACCTGCTCGTCAGCCGCCTCGCCCCCCAGGGCACGATCCTGAGCCAGAGCCTGGAAAACCTGATCGTCTTTAACCAGAACGGCGTGGAAGCGGCGGCCGATTCGGCCGCACAGATGTATTCGAGCGCACAGTGGATTGTCGGCCTGATTATCGCAGTCGCACTGATCGCCACCTTGCTGCTGGCCTGGCTGCTGACCCGCAGCATCACCGCGCCGATCGGCCAGGCCCTGAACGTGGCGCGCACCATCGCCGCCGGCGACTTGAGCCAGCCGATCGTGGTGCACGGCCATGACGAACCCGCGCAATTGCTGAGCGCCCTGGCGACCATGCAAGCGCAGCTGCAGACCACCATCCGAGGCATCAGCGAATCGGCGCAGCAACTGGCTTCCGCCGCCGAAGAAATGAGCGCGGTGATGGAACAAAGCACGCGCGGCCTGCAGGCGCAGAACGATGAAATCGAGCAGGCTGCCACCGCCGTGACCGAGATGAGCACGGCAGTGGACGAGGTCGCGGGTAATGCGGTGTCCAGCGCCGAGGCGTCCCAGGCTTCCGATGAAGACAGCAAGCACGGCCACTACCAGATCAGCGAAACCATCAGCTCGATCCAGAACCTGGTGGACGAAGTGCTCGGCGCCTCGAACAAGGCCGAAGGCCTGGCGCTGCAAGCGCAGGACATCAGCAAGGTGCTGGAAGTGATTCGCGGCATTGCCGGGCAAACCAACCTGCTGGCGCTCAACGCCGCGATTGAAGCGGCGCGTGCCGGTGAAGCCGGGCGTGGGTTCGCGGTCGTCGCCGACGAGGTGCGTTCGCTGGCACAGCGCACCCAGGACTCCACCGAAGAAATCGAGCAGATGATCACCGGTATCCAGCAAGGCACCCAGGCCACCGTCGAGGCGCTGAACAGCAGCGCCGAGCATGCCGGCCAGACCTTGCAACGGGCCAACAGCGCCGGCAGTGCCCTGGAAAAAATCACCGCCGCCATCTCGCAGATCAGCCAGCGCAACCTGGTGATCGCCAGCGCCGCCGAGCAACAGGCGCTGGTAGCGCGCGATGTGGACCGCAGCCTGGTGAACATCCGCGACCTGTCCACCCAGACCGCCGCCGGCGCCACCCAGACCTCGGCCGCCAGCCAGGAACTGTCGCGGCTGGCGGTGGACCTGAATGGGCTGGTGACGCGGTTTGTCCTGTAATCAATGAAGGCGGCGTGCAACACTCGCGGCCTTATTGATGTAGGAGTGTTCCGTGAGGCCCGTTGACACCCTTTACCTGCTGGGGCTCGCCGCCATCTGGGGCGCGAGTTTTCTGTTCATGCGCATCATCGCGCCGGAAATCGGCACGCTGCCGACCGCATTTTTCCGCGTATCGATTGCCGCCGCCGGGCTATTGGTGATCCTGGCGATGGCGCGGGTGAACTGGGATTTCCAGGGCAAGTTCAAGACGGTCCTGTTGCTGGGGGTGATCAACTCGGGGATCCCGGCGACCATGTATTCGGTGGCCGCCCAGGTGCTGCCGGCGGGTTACTCGGCGATCTTCAATGCCACCACGCCGTTGATGGGGGTGTTGATTGGCGGGCTGTTTTTCAGCGAACGCCTCACCCCGTCGAAGATCGCCGGGGTGTGCCTGGGTCTGTTCGGTGTAGGCGTGCTGACCCGTGCGGGACCGGTGGCGTTTGACCTGGAATTATTGATGGGCGCACTGGCTTGCCTGTTGGCCACCACCTGTTATGGCTTTGCCGGGTTCCTCGCCAGGCGCTGGCTGGACCAGCGTGGCGGGCTGGACAGTCGTCTCGCGGCCCTGGGCAGCATGCTGGGCGCGACGCTGTTTCTGCTGCCGTTATTTGCCTACAGCGCGATCAGCCATCCGCCTGCGAGTTGGGGTGGGTGGCAGGTCTGGTCGTCGCTGCTGGGGTTGGGGCTGGTGTGTACGGCGTTTGCGTACGTGTTGTACTTCCGGCTGCTCACCGCGATTGGGCCGGTGAGGTCGATGACCACCACCTTCCTGATCCCGCCGTTCGGCGTGTTGTGGGGGGCGTTGTTGCTCGACGAGCCCTTATCGATGGCGCATTTATATGGCGGCGTGTTGATTGCCGGGGCGTTGTGGCTGGTATTGCGGCCTCGAAAACCGTAGGCGCCGGCTGGCCGGCACCTACGGGGGGCATCAGTTTTTGCGGAACACGAAGACCAGCCCAATGATGATCAAGCCCATCCCCAACAGGCTCAGCATCGCGAGCCGATTGCCGAAGATCAGGTAATCCATCACCGCCGTCACCGCTGGCACCAGGTAGAACAGGCTGGTGACATTCACCAGGTTGCCCCGGGCGATCAGGCGGTACAGCAACAGCGTTGCCAGCAACGACACTACCAGGCCCATCCACAGCACCGGCAGGTAAAAGCCGGCGTTGTGTTCAACGTGGAACGGCTGGAACGGCACAAACACCGAACACAACAGCAGCCCCGCCAGGTACTGCACCGGCAGGGTGCCAAGGGGGTTGTCGGTGATGCGCTTTTGCATGATCGAGCCGAAGGTCATGCTTGCCAGGGCCAGCAGCCCGAACAGCATCCCGGCCAGGGACATGCCCGCCAGCCCGATGCCTTGGTAGACCACCATGATCAGCCCGGCCAGGCCCAGACTCAGGCCGAACATCCGGCGCCAGGATCGCTGGCGCTCCATCAGCACCACGGTGAGGATCGGCTGCACCCCCATGATGGTCGCCATGACACCTGGGGTGACGCTGAGGTCCAGGGCCAGCAGATAGAAAATCTGATAGGCCCCCAGCAATACCAACCCGGTTGCCACCGCGTACAACAGGGGCTTGCCGGGACGCGGCAGTTTCAACCGCAGGACCGGCACCAGGATCACCAGCCCCGCCAGGGCGATGGCAAAACGGATCAGCAGGAAGGCGAAGGGCGAAGCATGGGCCAGGCCCAGCTTGGAGAAGATGGCCCCGCTGCTCCACAGCAGGACAAACAGGCTCGTCGAGGCCGCCGCGGCCACGGAGTGTTTCGAAAGAACGGACATGGTTACCACCTGTAATCAGGCAAAAAAAGCCGATTCAGCCGCAGAGGCTGAAATTCAGTAGTTTTTTTCAGGCAGGCAGAGCGGGCACAGCAACGTGCCGATCAGCCCGAAATGCCAACACCCGGCGGTGATACGACTGCGTACACCGGCGTGCTACTGACAGGTGGGGGGTAGTGACTGATCTGCGCAGGCTGCTTGTTCGCGCACGGCACGCGCACAGCGTTGACCGCTGAATCGACTACCGCTATGCGCAGGGAAGCTGGCATGTGCTGATCTTTTTGAAGGGATAAGGACGCGAGGACTATAACCAGCCGATGACATGTTTTGCAATCACTTGCCCAAGCCCTTTTGCGGGGAGGCGTTTTCACGTTTCGGGGCGCGGGCCGTCGCTATAATGCCGACCGGTATTTTCCAAGGACTCCCCCATGCTCCCATTGCCCTGGCTGTACCTGGCGCTTCTTTCCATCGGCTATCTGCTGGCCTTGGCCTACGGGAAACTGGGCGTACTGGCGCTGGTGTCCGTCGCCTTGCTGTTGATCGCCGGCTATGCCGTACGCCAGCAGCGCACGCCGTGGGCGCGTTACCTGGGTCACGGGCTGTTTGTCGTGTTGGCGCTAGGCCTGGCGATGCACTGGCTGCCGGGGTTCTATAACGGTCGCGGCATTGACCCGCAGCGATTTACGCCTGATGCCGTGCCGTTCTCGATGTACCTGAACCAGGACAAGCCGCTGATTGGTTTCTGGTTGCTGCTGGCCTGCCCGTGGATTGTGGCGCGGCGTTCGTTGCGCCTGTCGATCTGCGTCACCGCGTTGGTACTGACCCTTACCGCCATCGTCGCGCTGGGTGGCGCAGCCTTGCTGGGCGTGATCAGTTGGGCGCCGAAATGGCCGGACCAGGCCTGGCTGTGGGTACTCAACAACCTGTTGCTGGTGACCCTGGTGGAAGAAGCCCTGTTCCGTGGCTACATTCAAGGCGGCTTGAGCCGACGCTTCAAACAGTTGCCCTACGGCGAAAACCTCGCGCTGCTGCTGGCATCGCTGCTGTTCGGCCTGGTGCACGTGGGTGCAGGGTGGCAATGGGTGCTGCTGGCGGGCATCGCCGGGGTCGGTTATGGCCTGGCGTATCGGTTTGGCGGGCTGGGTGCGGCGATTGCCACGCACTTTGGCTTGAATCTGCTTCACTTCGGGTTGTTTACCTATCCAATGCTGGCGGGTTGACATCCCCTCGAGGAATGACCAACCCGCCGATTGTTGCAAAAATAAGTTAAATAAACCCCCGTTACCGCCGATACCCAATGAAAGCCTTGCGGATTGAACAATCATGCGTAATAACCAGCCCGTTACCCAGCGCGAACGTACCTTCCCCGCTCAGCAACGGTTGATCTCCACCACAGATGCCAAAGGCGTGATCACCTACTGCAACGACGCGTTTGTCGAAATCAGTGGGTTCTCTCGCGACGAACTGGTGCGTGCCCCGCACAACCTGGTGCGTCACCCGGACGTGCCAGCGGCCGTGTTCGGGCATATGTGGACCACGCTCAAACAAGGCTTGCCATGGATGGGCATCGTTAAGAACCGCTGCAGGACGGGCGATCACTACTGGGTCAACGCCTATGTGACGCCGGTCTTCGAAGGCAACCAGGTGGTCGGCTACGAATCGGTGCGCATCAAGCCCACCGCCGAGCAGATCCGCCGTGCCGAAGCGCTCTACCAACGCATCAACCAGGGCAAGTCGGCCGTCCCCCAGCGGGACAAGTGGCTGCCGGTGTTGCAGGACTGGCTGCCGTTTATCCTGATCAGCCAGTTGAGCTTCATGATCGGTGCGTCGCTCAACTCCCACTGGGGCTTTGCCCTGGCGGCGGGTTTGTCGGTGCCATTGGGGCTGCTGGGCCTGAGCTGGCAACAGCGCGGCCTCAAGCGCCTGCTGCGCCTGGCCGAGCAGACCACCTCCGACCCGTTGATCGCGCAGATGTACACCGACAGCCGTGGTGCCCAGGCGCGCCTGGAGATGTCCATTCTCAGCCAGGAGGCACGCCTGAAGACCTGCCTGACGCGCTTGCAGGACACTGCCGAGCACCTCAACGACCAGGCGGCGCAGTCCAATACCCTGGCGCATAACAGCTCCAGCGGCCTGGAACGCCAGCGCGTGGAAACCGAGCAGGTGGCCACGGCGGTCAACCAGATGGCGGCGACCACCCAGGAAGTGGCCAGCCATGTGCAGCGCACGGCCGATGCGACCCAGGAAGCCAATCGCCTGACCAGTCGCGGTCGCGATATTGCCGGGGAAACCCGCGAGGCGATTCAGCGTCTGTCGGTGGCCGTGGGCGAGACCGGCGTGACCGTCACCCAACTGGCCAAGGACAGCGACGAGATCGGCGGCGTAGTCGACGTGATCAAAGGCATTGCCGACCAGACCAACCTGCTGGCGCTCAACGCCGCCATTGAAGCGGCGCGAGCCGGTGAGATGGGCCGTGGGTTTGCGGTGGTCGCCGATGAAGTGCGCCAACTGGCGCAGCGCACGGCTGAGTCGACCGGGCAGATCCATGCTCTGATCGCCAAGCTGCAGCAAACTGCTGCCGCTGCCGTGCAAACCATGGACACCGGGCATCGCCAGGCCGAAGAGGGCGTGGCGCGGGTAATGGAGGCGGACCAGGCATTGGTGGGCATCAGTGAAGCGGTGGCGCATATCACCGACATGACCACCCAGATCGCGGCCGCCACCGAAGAGCAAAGCTCGGTGGCCGAAGAGATCAGCCGCAATATCAGCACCATTGCGCTGTTGGCAGATCAGACCTCGGAGCAGGCGTTGAACTCGGCGCAGTTGAGTGAAGAGCTGACGCATACGGCGAATACCCAGTATTCGTTGGTCGAGCGTTTCAACCGGTAGACCGATATCGGGAGCAAGCCCCCTCCCACAGTTAACCGCGTACATCCCTTGGAATGCGGTCGAATGTGGGAGGGGGCTTGCTCCCGATTGGCCCTAACAGGCGCTGAGAAACTCAGCCACCTGCACGGCCGCAGCCTCCAAATGCTGCTCATGCGCAAACCCCGAAGCCTTCAACGGCTTCAAATCATGATCCCCCGCCACCAGCCACATCACTTCGATGCTCGGCGACAAGTCATACCCTTCCACCGCCGCCCGATTGCCCAGTGCATCGCGCTCGCCCTGCACAATCAACGTCGGCGTCTTCAATCCGGCCAAATGCGCTACACGTGGTTTCTCCGGCTTGCCCACCGCATAAAACGGATAACCCAGGCACACCAGCCCATCGACGCCCAATTCATCGGCCAAAAGACTGGCCATCCGCCCGCCCATCGACTTGCCGCCAATGACCAGTTTCCCAGCGACATGACGTCGCACCTCGGCATACACCCCGCGCCAGGCTTCCAGCAGTCTTGGCGCCGGGTTGGGCGGGCGTTTGCCGCCGTCCAGTCGGCGCTGGGCCATGTAGGGAAACTCGAAGCGCAACACGTTGACGCCATGTCCGGCAAGGCGTGCAGCCATGTCGTTCATGAAGGATGAGTCCATCGGTGCGCCGGCGCCATGGGCCAGGATCAACGTCACGCAATCACCGGAAGCTACGCCCGACGCGACATCCCAAAGCCAACCGTGTTCCCGCACACACTGCGCCCATTGATCCCCGTCAATACTGGCCTTGTGCTCTTTGCCCATGCTTGCCTCGCTATTCAGTCTGCCTATAACTCCAGCCCAAGTGCCGCATCTGCTTGGGTTGAACCGTGGATGGGGAACCATGAACACTACTTTAAGTACCGCCTATAACTACAAGGTGGTCCGCCAATTCGCCATTATGACGGTGGTGTGGGGCATCGTCGGCATGGGGCTCGGGGTTTTTCTCGCCGCCCAATTGGTTTGGCCCGCGCTCAACTTCGACTTGCCCTGGACCAGCTTCGGCCGCCTGCGCCCACTGCATACCAATGCGGTGATCTTCGCGTTCGGTGGCTGTGCGCTGTTCGCCAGCTCCTTCTACTCGGTGCAGCGTACCTGCCAAACCCAGCTGTTCGCGCCGAAAATCGCCGCGTTCTGCTTCTGGGGCTGGCAACTTGTCATCCTCCTGGCCGCGATCAGCTTGCCGCTGGGCTACACCAGCTCCAAGGAATACGCCGAACTGGAATGGCCGATCGACATCCTGATCACCATTGTCTGGGTGGCCTACGCCATCGTGTTCTTCGGCACGGTGATGAAGCGCAACACCAAGCATATCTACGTCGGTAACTGGTTCTTCGGCGCGTTCATCATCACCGTGGCGATCCTGCATATCGTCAACAACCTGGAAATCCCGGTCAGCCTGACCAAGTCCTACTCGCTGTATGGCGGTGCGACGGATGCCATGGTGCAGTGGTGGTACGGGCATAACGCGGTAGGCTTTTTCCTCACCGCCGGTTTCCTCGGGATGATGTACTACTTCGTGCCGAAACAGGCCGAGCGCCCGGTGTATTCATATCGCCTGTCCATCGTGCACTTCTGGGCGCTGATCACCCTGTACATCTGGGCCGGTCCTCACCACCTGCACTACACCGCGCTGCCGGACTGGGCACAGTCCCTGGGCATGGTGATGTCGCTGGTACTGCTGGCGCCGAGCTGGGGCGGCATGATCAACGGTATGATGACCCTGTCGGGCGCCTGGCATAAGTTGCGCAGCGACCCGATCCTGCGCTTTTTGGTGGTGTCCCTGGCGTTCTACGGCATGTCGACCTTCGAAGGGCCGATGATGGCGATCAAGACCGTCAACTCGCTGTCCCACTACACCGACTGGACCATCGGCCACGTACACGCCGGCGCCCTCGGCTGGGTAGCGATGATCTCCATCGGCGCCCTGTACCACATGATCCCGAAAGTCTTCGGTCGCGAGCAGATGTACAGCCTCGGCCTGATCAACGCGCACTTCTGGCTGGCCACCATCGGCACCGTGCTCTACATCGCCTCGATGTGGGTCAACGGCATCGCCCAGGGCCTGATGTGGCGTGCGATCAACGAAGACGGCACCTTGACCTACTCCTTCGTCGAAACCCTGGTGGCCAGCCACCCAGGCTTCATCGTGCGGCTGGTGGGCGGTGCGGTATTCCTCAGCGGCATGTTCCTGATGGCTTACAACACATGGCGCACCGTGCGCTCGGCACAACCTGTCGAAGCCGCCCCTGCCGCGCAGATGGCCTGAGGAGTCAGTGATGAAACACGAAACGATTGAAAAGAACGTCGGCCTGCTGATGCTGCTCATGGTGCTCGCCGTGAGCATCGGCGGCCTGACCCAGATCGTCCCGCTGTTCTTCCAGGACGTGACCAACAAGCCGGTGGAAGGCATGAAGCCCTACACCGCGCTGCAACTGGAAGGCCGCGACATCTACATCCGCGAAGGCTGCGTACAGTGCCACTCGCAGATGATCCGCCCGTTCCGCGCCGAGACCGAGCGCTACGGCCACTACTCGGTGGCCGGTGAAAGCGTGTGGGACCACCCGTTCCTGTGGGGCTCCAAGCGTACCGGGCCAGACCTGGCCCGCGTCGGCGCACGCTACTCGGACGACTGGCACCGCGCGCACTTGTACAACCCTCGCAACGTCGTGCCTGAGTCGAAGATGCCGGCCTACCCGTGGTTGGTCACGGCTGCGGTCGACAGCAGCCACACCGAGACCAAGTTGAAAGTAATGCGCACCCTCGGCGTGCCGTACACCGACGACGACATCAGTGGCGCCGTGGCCAGCCTCAAGGGCAAGACCGAAATGGACGCGCTGGTTTCGTACCTGCAAGTACTCGGCACTGCCATCAAGAGCAAGAGGTGAGCCATGGGATTTGAATTCGATGCGGGCACCATCCGCGGCCTCGGCACGCTGGTGGTCGCCATCGCCTTTATCGGCCTGTCGCTGTGGGTATTCAACAACCGGCGCAATTCGGAATTCGAGGAAGCGCGCCTGCTGCCCTTCGCCGATGAACCTTCGCCATCCGACGCTCACCAAGAGCCTGCAACAAGGAGCAACCGGCCATGACTACCTTCTGGAGTACATGGATCTGCGTACTGACCATTGGCAGCCTGATCGGCCTGACCTGGCTGTTGTTCGCCACCCGCAAGGGCGAGACCAAGGGCAGCGTCGACCAGACCATGGGCCATGCCTTCGACGGCATCGAGGAATACGACAACCCCCTGCCCCAGTGGTGGTTCATGCTGTTCGCCGGCACCCTGGTGTTTGCGGTCGGCTACCTGATTCTCTACCCGGGCCTGGGCAACTGGAAAGGCGTGTTGCCGGGCTATGAAGACGGTTGGACCTCGGCCAAGGAGTGGGACAAGGAGATGGCCAAGGCCGACACCAAGTTCGGACCGATCTTCGCCAAATTCTCGGCCATGCCCGTGGAACAAGTCGCCAAAGACCCGCAGGCGCTGAAAATGGGCGGTCGCCTGTTCGCCTCCAACTGCGCGGTGTGCCACGGCTCGGATGCCAAGGGCGCATTCGGCTTTCCCAACCTGGCTGACAACATCTGGCGTTGGGGCGGTTCGGCCGAAGCGATCAAGACCACCATCATGAACGGTCGGCACGCGGCGATGCCGGCCTGGGGTGACATGCTCGGCGACGACGGCGTAAAAAACGTCGCCGCCTATGTGCGCCACGACCTGGCCAAGCTGCCATTGCCGGCGGACAGCACCGCCGACCTGGCCGCTGGCCAGGCCGCGTTCAACACCACCTGCGTGGCCTGCCACGGTCCGCAAGGCCACGGCATGGAAGCCATGGGCGCGCCGAACCTGACCCTGCCCGCCGGTTACATCTACGGCACCAGCCTTGCGCAGTTGCAGCAGACGATTCGCCACGGCCGCCAAGGCCAGATGCCAGCGCAGGAAGTGCTGCAGGGCAATGACAAAGTGCACCTGCTCGCCGCCTACGTTTACAGCCTGTCCCATAACGCTGATGGCGCAACGCCAGAAAGCCAAGCCCAGTAACACCTGACTGCCGCCCCAATCTGGGGCGGCAGCTCTACCGCGCTACGCGACCAAGTGTCGCACCCTTCCAAAGCACACCTTTCCCCTCCTGCCATTCGGGTCTACGCTTGCTTGCACAGCGGACCGATCCTGGCGTACGCGACGACAGTCGTTGCGACCCCCGAAATTTCCTGTCCACTCGATCAGCTTTCGATTTCGGATTTTATCCTTACGCCAAACATGGAAAGGGCGCAGAATCTGGCGTGGAACGCATTGACACAGGTCAGCCTTGCGTTGCAATGGCCCCTTGCTTTCTACATACTTGCGGCCGAATTTTACCTATAAAAAAACCTAAACCGTGGAACCTTAGAATGAGCACAGCAATCAGTCCGACTGCTTATAACTATAAGGTAGTCCGCCAGTTCGCCATCATGACGGTGGTCTGGGGGATCCTTGGCATGGGGCTCGGGGTGTTCATCGCCTCGCAACTGGTGTGGCCGGAATTGAATTTCGGTCTGCCATGGACAACCTTCGGCCGCCTGCGCCCGCTGCACACCAACCTGGTGATTTTCGCCTTCGGCGGATGTGCATTGTTTGCCACCTCCTACTATGTCGTGCAGCGAACCTGCCAGACGCGACTCATCTCCGACAGCCTCGCGGCCTTCACTTTCTGGGGTTGGCAAGCGGTGATCGTCGGCGCCATCGTCACCCTGCCGCTGGGCTACACCACCACCAAGGAATACGCCGAGCTGGAATGGCCGATCGCGATTCTGCTGGCCATCGTCTGGGTGACCTACGCAGTAGTGTTCTTCGGCACCATCGTCAAGCGCAAGACCAAGCACATCTATGTGGGCAACTGGTTCTACGGGGCCTTCATCCTGGTGACGGCGATGCTGCATATCGTCAACCACGCCTCGTTGCCGGTCAGCCTGTTCAAGTCCTACTCGGCCTACGCCGGGGCGACGGATGCGATGATCCAGTGGTGGTACGGCCACAACGCCGTGGGTTTCTTCCTCACCACCGGTTTCCTGGGGATGATGTACTACTTCGTGCCCAAACAGGCCGAACGGCCTATTTACTCGTATCGCCTGTCCATCGTGCACTTCTGGGCGCTGATCACCCTGTACATCTGGGCCGGCCCGCACCACCTGCACTACACCGCATTGCCGGACTGGGCCCAGTCCCTGGGCATGGCGATGTCGATCATCCTGCTGGCCCCGAGCTGGGGCGGCATGATCAACGGCATGATGACCCTGTCGGGCGCCTGGCATAAGCTGCGCACCGACCCGATCCTGCGCTTTTTGGTGGTGTCCCTGGCGTTCTACGGCATGTCGACTTTCGAAGGGCCGATGATGGCGATCAAGACCGTCAACTCGCTCTCCCACTACACCGACTGGACCATCGGCCACGTACACGCCGGTGCCCTCGGCTGGGTAGCGATGATCTCCATCGGCGCCCTGTACCACATGATCCCCAAGCTGTTCGGCCGTGTGCAGATGCACAGTGTCGGGCTGATCAACGCGCACTTCTGGCTGGCCACCATCGGCACCGTGCTCTACATCGCCTCGATGTGGGTCAACGGCATCACCCAGGGCCTGATGTGGCGTGCGATCAACGATGACGGCACCCTCACCTACTCCTTCGTCGAAGCGCTGCAAGCCAGCCACCCTGGTTTCATCGTCCGCGCCCTGGGGGGGGCGTTCTTTGCCAGCGGCATGCTGTTAATGGCCTACAACGTCTGGCGCACCGTGCGTGCCTCGGACCCGGCAGAAGCCGAAGCCGCCGCCAAGATCGCCGTTGTGGGAGCCCACTGATGAAGCATGAAGTCGTCGAGAAGAATATCGGCCTGCTGGCCTTCTTCATGGTCATCGCCGTGAGTATCGGTGGCCTGACCCAGATCGTTCCGCTGTTTTTCCAGGACGTGACCAACAAGCCGGTCGAAGGCATGAAGCCGCGCACCGCCCTTGAACTGGAAGGCCGCGACGTCTACATCGCCAACGGTTGTGTCGGCTGCCACTCGCAGATGATCCGCCCGTTCCGCGCCGAAACCGAACGCTACGGCCACTACTCGGTCGCCGGTGAAAGCGTGTGGGACCACCCGTTCCTGTGGGGTTCCAAGCGCACCGGCCCGGACCTGGCCCGTGTCGGCGGGCGTTACTCCGATGACTGGCAACGTGCGCACTTGTACAACCCGCGCAACGTGGTGCCTGAGTCGAAAATGCCGGCGTATCCGTTCCTCGTGGAAAACAAGCTCGACGGCAAGGACACCGCGAAGAAGATGGAAGTCCTGCGCACCCTGGGCGTGCCCTACACCGACGAAGACATCGCCGGTGCAGCCGCAGCCGTGAAGGGCAAGACCGAAATGGACGCATTGGTGGCCTACCTGCAAGGCCTGGGCACCATCATCAAAAGCAAACGGTGATTCTTCATGGATATCGGGATGATTCGAGGCCTGGGCACCGTTGTGGTGATGGTGGCCTTTATCGGCCTGGCGCTGTGGGTGTTCAGTCCCCGGCGCAAGTCGGAGTTTGACGACGCGACCATGTTGCCCTTTGCGGATGATCCCGAAGCCATCAAGCACGTCGAGCAAGCTTCTAGGAGTAACAAAGAATGACTACGTTCTGGAGTCTGTACGTCACAGTCCTCAGCCTGGGTACCATCTTCGCCTTGACCTGGCTGTTGCTGTCGACCCGCAAGGGCCAGCGCGCCGAGCAGACCGACGAGACCGTCGGCCACTCGTTCGACGGCATCGAGGAGTATGACAACCCGCTGCCCAAGTGGTGGTTCATGCTGTTCGTCGGCACCATCATCTTCGCCCTTGGCTACCTGGTGCTCTACCCCGGCCTGGGCAATTGGAAAGGCCTGCTGCCGGGCTACAACTACCTCGACAACGACAAGCAAACCCCGTTCGCCAACGGCCAGACCGGCTGGACCGGCGTGCACGAATGGGAAAAGGAAATGGCCAGGTCGGATGCCAAGTTCGGGCCGATCTTCGCCAAATTCGCGTCGATGCCGATTGAAGATGTCGCCAAGGACCCGCAAGCCTTGAAGATGGGCGGTCGCCTGTTCGCCTCCAACTGCTCGGTATGCCACGGCTCCGACGCCAAGGGCGCCTATGGCTTCCCCAACCTGACCGACGCCGATTGGCGCTGGGGTGGCGAACCGGCCACCATCAAGGAAACCATCATGAAGGGCCGTCATGCCGTCATGCCGGCCTGGCTGGACATCCTCAAGGAGCAAGGCGTCAGCGACGTTGCCGCGTTCGTCGTCACCAACCTCGACGGCCGCAAGCTGCCGGAAGGCGTGAAAGCCGATGTGGCCAACGGCGAGAAACTCTTCGCCGCCAACTGCGCGGCCTGCCACGGCCCGGCCGGCAAGGGCACCCCCGCCATGGGCGCGCCGGACCTGACCCACCCGGGTGCATTCATCTACGGTTCGAGCTTCGCCCAACTGCAGCAGACCATCCGTTGGGGCCGCCAGGGCCAGATGCCTGCGCAGGAGCAACTGCAAGGCAACGACAAGGTGCACTTGCTCGCGGCGTATGTCTACAGCTTGTCCCATGGGGATAAGAAGGCTGACGAGCAGTAAAGCTCACCGACACACAAAAGCCCCGCCTGAGTGATCAGGCGGGGCTTTTTTATAGATCGCATCGACACCCCCATGGGAAAAGCACGTTGACCGCTTGTAGCTTTAAGCTTGTGGCTCGCCAAGGCCAAGTAGTAACGTAACTACATTCAACCCGCTCCAGGGGAGGCGCACCATGACTTTCACCACCATTTCCAGCCGCGAATTCAATCAAGACACAAGCGGTGCCAAAAAAGCCGCTCGCCAAGGCCCGGTTTTTATCACCGATCGCGGCAAGCCTGCCCATGTACTGCTAAGCATTGAGGACTACCAAAAGCTGACAGGTCTCAATGCCAACATCGTTGACCTGCTGGTGATGCCGGAAGCGGCCGATATCGACTTTGAAACCGAACGTGCCGTGATCACTCATCGACCCGTGGACCTCTCTTGATGTATCTACTCGACACCAACGTAATCTCTGAACTGCGTAAACCCCAGGCTGATGCGAACGTGGTCGCCTGGGCCAAAAGTGTCATCGCACCGCGTATGTTTATTTCGGCAATCACCTTGAAAGAATTGGAAACCGGGGTCTTGCGCATTGAGCGGCGAGACCCGGCTCAGGGGAAGGTGTTGCGAACCTGGCTCAAGCGGCATGTGATGCCGGCCTTTGATGCCAGAATCCTGCCCGTCGATGCGGCAGTCGCGTTGCGTTGCGCACACTTGCATGTGCCGGACCGTGCCAATGAAAGTGATGCATTAATTGCGGCGACCGCGCTGGTGCATGGGCTCACGGTTGTCACGCGCAACGTCAGCGACTTCAAATCCAGTGGCGTTCCACTGATCAATCCTTGGGACGAATGACCGCCTCCCCCACGAAAACCGTCCATACTTCCCAAGTCAATTGATCCAGGTCACGTACACCATCAATTGATTTCCCCCAACGCGACCAAAGGTCGCACCCTTTGAGCCGTACCAGGGGCGTATCATTACGCCACTGCAAGACCCTTAATTTGACCCCGGTTGGCACGTACTGGCCGAGGCAAATCTCCACCGCCGTGGGATGCAATGATGAGCAACCAGATACCGGTACATGACGTTACCCCGCCTGCCAAAAACGCCAGCAGTGCTGACACCAAGACTGTCGACCTGTACGCCTCGCGCGAAAAAATCTACACCCGCGCCTTCACTGGCCTGTTCCGCAACCTGCGCATGCTCGGCGGCGCCGGCCTGTTCCTGCTCTACTTCGGCACGGTGTGGCTGAACTGGGGCGGCCACCAGGCGGTGTGGTGGAACCTGCCGGAACGTAAGTTCTTTATTTTCGGCGCGACCTTCTGGCCCCAGGACTTCATCCTGCTGTCGGGCATCCTGATCGTCGCGGCGTTTGGCCTGTTCTTCATCACGGTGTACGCCGGCCGCGTGTGGTGCGGGTATACCTGCCCGCAAAGCGTGTGGACATGGATCTTCATGTGGTGCGAAAAGGTCACCGAAGGCGACCGCAACCAGCGCATCAAGCTGGACAAGGCGCCCATGGGGGCCAACAAGTTCCTGCGCAAATTCAGCAAGCACACGCTGTGGCTGTTGATCGGTTTTGTCACCGGCATGACCTTTGTCGGCTACTTCTCGCCGATCCGCGAGCTGGTGTTCGACTTCTTCACCGGCCAGGCCGACGGCTGGTCGTATTTCTGGGTCGGCTTCTTCACCCTCGCCACCTATGGCAACGCCGGCTGGCTGCGCGAGCAGGTGTGCATCTACATGTGCCCGTATGCACGCTTCCAGAGCGTGATGTTCGACAAGGACACCCTGATCGTTTCCTACGATCCACGCCGTGGCGAAGTGCGTGGCCCGCGTAAAAAAGGCACCGACTACAAGGCCCAGGGCCTGGGTGACTGCATCGACTGTACAATGTGCGTCCAGGTATGCCCCACCGGTATCGACATCCGCGACGGCCTGCAAATCGAGTGCATCGGTTGCGCCGCCTGTATCGACGCCTGCGACACCATCATGGACAAGATGGAATACCCGCGCGGCCTGATCAGCTACACCACCGAGCACAACCTGTCGGGGCAGAAAACCCACAAGTTGCGCCCACGCCTGATCGGTTATGCCCTGGTGTTGCTGGCGATGATCAGCCTGTTGGCCGGGGCGTTCTTCATGCGTTCGCTGGTGGGCTTCGACGTGAGCAAGGACCGCGTGCTGTACCGCGAAAACGCCGAAGGCCGCATCGAAAACGTCTACAGCCTGAAGATCATGAACAAGGACCAGCGCGATCACACCTACGTGCTCGACGCCGCCGGCCTGCCGGACCTCAAGCTGCAAGGTCGACGTGAAATCAGAGTGGCGGCGGGCGATATCGTCAGCATGCCGGTGGAGCTGTCGAGTGCACCGGAGCAACTGCCGTCGAGTACCAACGAGGTGAAATTCATCCTCACCGATGCCGATGACGCCAGCGTCCACGTTGAAGCCAAGAGCCGATTCATCGGCCCACAAGTTCGATAACGAGAGAACTGAACAATGCCCGTAGCCACTGCCGCAAGCCCCTGGTACAAGCACCTCTGGCCCTGGATCATCATTGGGATCCTGGCCTGCTCGGTGACTTTGACCTTGTCCATGGTGACCATCGCGGTGAACAACCCGGACAACCTGGTCAACGACAACTACTACGAGGCCGGCAAAGGCATCAACCGCTCCCTGGACCGCGAACGGTTGGCCCAGACCCTGCAACTGCGCGCCAAGCTGCACCTGGATGAGCTGACCGGCGAAGTCGAGCTGCAACTTACCGGCTACAGCAACCCGAACACCCTGGAACTGAACCTGATCTCCCCGACCCAGCCGGAGAAGGATCGCAAGATCAACCTGACCCGCAGCGACAGCGAACCGGGCCGCTACATCGGTCAGGTCACCGACAAGGTCGAAGGCCGCCGCTTCGTGGAATTGCTGGGCGTGGAAGGCGACAGGACCTGGCGCCTGTTCGAGGAAGAAGAAGTCAGCCACGACAAGGACTTGCTACTGGGTGATGAACCGTTGCAGGGTGCTGAAGACCTGAAAAAATAGCAGCGCCCATGACCAGCCCAACCCCCTGCTACCACTGCGCCCTGCCCGTCCCGTCCGGCAGTCGGTTCACCGCCGTGATCCTCGGCGAGCGCCGCGAGCTGTGCTGCCCCGGCTGCCAGGCCGTGGCCGAAGCGATTGTGGCCGGTGGGCTGGAAAGCTATTACCAGCACCGCAGCGAAGCCTCGGCCAACCCCGAGACGCTGCCGGTGCAACTGGTGGATGAACTGGCGCTGTATGACCGCGCCGACGTGCAAAAACCCTTCGTGCACCACGAAGGCGACCTCGCCGAAACCACCCTGCTGATGGAAGGCATCAGTTGCGCCGCCTGTGGCTGGTTGATCGAAAAACACCTGCGCAGCCTGCCCGCCGTGGCCGAGGCGCGGCTGAACCTGTCCAACCATCGCCTGCAGGTGCGCTGGGCCGACGGGCAATTGCCGTTGAGCCAGGTGCTCAGTGAACTGCGCCATATCGGCTATGCCGCCCACCCGTATCAAGCAGACCGTGCGGCCGAGCAACTGGCCAGCGAGAACCGCCTGGCCCTGCGCCAGCTGGGGGTCGCCGGACTGCTGTGGTTCCAGGCGATGATGGCGACCATGGCCACCTGGCCGGAATTCAATATCGACCTGAGCCCCGAGCTGCATGTGATCCTGCGCTGGGTGGCAATGTTTCTGACCACCCCCATCGTGTTCTACAGCTGTGCGCCGTTCTTCAAGGGCGCCATGCGCGACGTGCGTACGCGTCACCTGACCATGGACGTGTCGGTGTCCCTGGCCATTGGCGGGGCTTACCTGGCCGGGATCTGGACCGCAATCACCGGCGTGGGCGAGTTGTATTTCGATGCGGTGGGCATGTTTGCGCTGTTCCTGCTGGCCGGTCGCTACCTGGAGCGCCGTGCCCGGGAGCGCACGGCCGCCGCCACCGCGCAGTTGGTCAACCTGCTGCCCGCCTCATGCCTGCGCCTCAAAGGTGACGGCCAGAGCGAACGCATTCTCTTGAGCGAACTGGCGCTGGGCGACCGCGTGCTGGTGCATCCGGGCGCGGTTCTGCCGGCAGATGGGGTGATCCTCGACGGCCGCTCCAGCATCGATGAATCGCTGCTCACCGGTGAGTACCTGCCGCTGCCGCGCCAAACCGGTGATGCCGTCACCGCCGGCACGCTGAACGTCGAAGGCGCGTTGACCGTCGAAGTCCGCGCCCTGGGCCACGAGACCCGCCTGTCCGCCATCGTACGCCTGCTGGAGCGGGCCCAGGCCGAGAAGCCGCGCCTGGCGCAGATCGCCGACCGCGCCGCGCAGTGGTTCCTGTTGTGTTCGCTGATTGCCGCGGCGGTGATCGGCCTGTTGTGGTGGGAGCTGGATTCATCGCGGGCGTTCTGGATCGTGCTGGCAATGCTGGTGGCCACCTGCCCCTGCGCGTTGTCCCTGGCCACGCCGACCGCCCTCACCGCCGCCACCGGCACCCTGCACAAGCTCGGGCTATTGCTGACCCGTGGCCATGTGCTCGAAGGCCTGAACCAGATCGACACGGTGATTTTCGACAAGACCGGCACCCTCACCGAAGGCCGCCTGGCGTTGAAAGCGATCCGGCCCCTGGCCGCTCTGAACAGCGACGAATGCCTGGGCCTCGCCGCCGCCCTGGAAAACCGCTCCGAACACCCGATTGCCCGCGCCTTCGGGCGTGCGCCGCTGGCCGCCGACGAGGTGCTCAGTTCCCCGGGCCTTGGCCTGGAAGGCCGTGTCGGCACACGCCAGTTGCGCATCGGCCAGCCGGGGTTTGTTTGTGCACTCAGTGGTTGCCCGATTCCCGCCGCTCCGGAGGATGACGGCCAATGGCTGCTGCTGGGCGACGGCGGCGGTGCCCTGGCCTGGTTCGTCCTCGACGACCGCCTGCGCAGCGATGCCCCTGCCCTGCTGGCCGCCTGCAAGGCGCGTGGTTGGCGCACGCTGCTGCTGTCGGGGGACAGTTCGCCGATGGTCGCCAGCGTCGCCGCTGAACTGGGTATCGATGAAGCCCACGGCGGCCTGCGCCCAGACGACAAGCTCCACGTGCTGCAACAACTGCACAAGGAAGGCCGCAAGGTGCTGATGCTCGGCGATGGCGTCAACGATGTGCCGGTGCTGGCCGCCGCCGACATCAGCGTGGCCATGGGCTCGGCCACCGACCTGGCCAAGACCAGCGCCGATGCGGTGCTGCTGTCCAACCGCCTGGATGCCCTGGTGCAAGCCTTCACCCTGGCGCGGCGCACCCGCCGGGTGATCATTGAAAACCTGCTGTGGGCGGGACTGTACAATGGCCTTATGCTGCCGTTTGCCGCCCTCGGTTGGATCACTCCGATCTGGGCGGCGATCGGCATGTCCCTCAGTTCGTTGACCGTGGTGCTCAATGCCCTGCGCCTGACTCGCCTGCCGAGTGCGCAGGCCAGAAGCGCCCCTTTGGTAACCCGTCCGCTGCCGGCTTGAGCCGCGCGGGCATGGAGTGCAGATGCCAGCTCTATACGTGATGATTCCGGCGGCGCTGCTGTTAGTGGGCGTGGCCATCTACATCTTCTTCTGGGCGGTGGACAGCGGCCAGTACGACGACCTCGACGGCCCGGCCCACAGCGTGCTGTTCGACGACCAGGACCCGAACCACCTGGCGGCCGTCGACGAAGCCAACGGCCCCGAGCAACCGCCCGTGCCCAAAGCCCCACCCCATGCTTGAGCTGGCGCCGCTGCTGGTCTCTGCGCTGATCCTCGGCCTGCTGGGCGGCGGCCATTGCCTGGGCATGTGCGGCGGGCTGATGGGCGCGCTGACCCTGGCGATTCCCAAGGAACAGCGCAGCCGCCGGTTCCGCCTGCTGCTGGCGTACAACCTGGGGCGCATCCTCAGCTATGCCACCGCGGGGTTATTGATCGGCCTGGCCGGCTGGGCGGTGGCCAACAGCCCGGCGGCCCTGTTCATGCGTGTGCTCGCCGGGTTGCTGTTGATCTGCATGGGGCTGTACCTGGCCGGTTGGTGGAGCGGCCTCACCCGTATCGAAAGCCTCGGGCGCGGCCTGTGGCGCTGCATACAGCCCGTCGCCAACCGTTTGCTGCCGGTATCCAGCCTGCCCCGCGCGCTGCTGCTGGGCGCGCTGTGGGGCTGGTTGCCGTGCGGGCTGGTCTACAGCACCCTGCTGTGGGCCGCCAGCCAGGGTAATGCGCTGGACAGTGCGCTGCTGATGCTGGCTTTTGGCTTAGGCACATGGCCGGTACTGCTGGCGACCGGGTTGGCGGCCGAACGCGTGACCGCGTTATTGCGCAAGCGCAGCGTGCGGATGGCCGGTGGCCTGCTGGTGATTGTTTTCGGTATCTGGACCCTGCCAGGTCCGCACCAGCACTGGCTGATGGGCCATTAAAAGGCTATGTGGCATAGCGCCGCTCCCCGTTGATGCAAATCAAGATGCCCTACCGGCCACGCCCCTAGACTCGGCTCACTAGCCTATCCGGGGAATGCCCGCATGCTCGACGCCATTCGTTGGGACTCACATCTGATTCACCGCTACGACCTGGCGGGACCGCGCTACACGTCCTACCCCACCGCCGTACAATTCGACAGCCAGGTCGGCACCTTCGACCTGCTCCACGCCCTGCGCGAAAGCCGCAAGGCCACGCGACCGTTGTCGCTGTATGTGCATGTGCCGTTCTGCGCGAACATTTGCTACTACTGCGCGTGCAACAAGGTGATCACCAAGGACCGCGGCCGCGCCCAGGCCTACCTGCAACGCCTGGAGCAGGAGATTCAGTTGGTGGCCTGCCACCTCGACCCGAAACAGTCGGTTGAACAACTGCACTTCGGCGGCGGCACCCCGACCTTTCTCAGCCACGACGAACTGCGCCAGGTCATGGGCAGCCTGCGCCAGCACTTCAATCTGCTCGACGACGACTCCGGCGACTACAGCATCGAGATCGACCCGCGCGAAGCCGACTGGGCGACCATGGGCCTGCTGCGTGAACTGGGCTTCAACCGGGTGAGCATCGGCCTGCAAGACCTCGACCCGGACGTGCAGCGCGCGGTCAACCGCCTGCAAAGCCTGGAAGAAACCCGCGCGGTGATCGACGCCGCGCGCACCCTGCAGTTTCGCTCGATCAATATCGACCTGATCTACGGCCTGCCCAAGCAGACGCCGATCAACTTCGCGCGCACCGTGGAGGAAGTGATCAAGCTGCAGCCGGACCGCCTGTCGGTGTTCAACTACGCGCATCTGCCGGAACGCTTCATGCCCCAACGACGGATCAACAGCGAGGAACTGCCGTCGCCGGAATCCAAGCTGCTGATGCTGCAGACCACCATCGAGCAACTGACCCAGGCCGGCTACCGCTATATCGGCATGGACCACTTCGCCCTGCCGGACGACGAACTCGCCATTGCCCAGGAAGAAGGCACGCTGCAACGTAACTTCCAGGGCTACACCACCCACGGCCATTGCGACCTGATCGGCCTCGGCGTGTCAGCCATCAGCCAGATCGGCGACCTGTACTGCCAGAACAGCAGTGACCTGAACGGCTATCAGAACGCCCTGGCCAACGCCCAACTGGCCACCAGCCGTGGTTTGATCTGCACCACCGACGACCGCTTACGTCGGGAAGTGATCCAGCAGTTGATCTGCACGTTCAGCCTGGCCTTCGAGCAGATCGAACAGGCGTTCAACATTGATTTTCGCGGGTATTTCGACGAGGTCTGGCCGCAACTTGAGGCGATGGCGCAAGACGGCCTGATCGAACTGGATGCCCAAGGCATTCGCGTGCTGCCCGCCGGACGGCTGCTGGTGCGTTCGGTCTGCATGGTGTTCGATGCGTACCTGGAGCACCAGAACCGGCAGCGGTTTTCGCGGGTGATCTAGTTACATCGACAACGACGCGGCTTTGAGCGCGTCATCGGCGCTCATGGTCTTCATCGCTTTGGCCAGAGAGGTCTGGGCCGTCATCAAACCTGCCTGCAACGAACTGATCGCGCCTTGCACATTGGCGGTCTTGGCCCGGGCCTGCTCCGGGGTCAAGCTTTTGTCTGCCGCGATCGCCTGAAGCTCAGCCATTTTCTCGGCGATCTGCTGTTTCAGCTTGCGGATCATTTTCAGCACCTGCTTGACGTTATCGTCCAGGCCGCTGTCGTCGATATCGGCATTCGCGCTTTTGGGCGCCCCGGCCGCCTTGAACGCTGCGGCGGAAATAGTCACCGTCACCCCTTCAATCACCTTGGTTTCAGGCGCCGGCGCGGTCACGGGCAGCTTTTCCTCGGCCTCGGCAGCGGGCTTCAAGTCCTGCACGCTGGGTACACGGATGGCAGGGTTGTAAGCCGCGATAACAGACATGATCCGAGCTCCGAATGGTAGATGTGCAACTGTATCGGCATCGGTACAAAAAGCTTTATACCGTTGCTTGTTTTTTGTACAGGCTGGCTTCACTGCCCACCAGTGCGGTACCCTTACGTATTATGTGTGTTTTCCCACAAGGATTTAAGAAATGTCCGAGCCAGTCAAACTGCGCGCTCACAGCCAGGCTCACTGCAAGGATTGCAGCCTGGCTCCCCTCTGCCTGCCACTTTCGCTGAATCTGGAAGACATGGAAGCGTTGGACGAAATCGTTAAACGCGGTCGCCCGCTGAAGAAAGGCGAGTTTCTGTTTCGCCAGGGGGACAAGTTCGATTCCGTCTATGCAGTACGTTCGGGTGCGCTGAAGACCTTCAGCCTGAGCGACAGCGGCGAAGAGCAGATCACCGGTTTCCACCTGCCCAGCGAGCTGGTCGGGTTATCGGGCATGGACACCGAGATTCACCCGGTGTCGGCCCAGGCCCTGGAAACCACGTCGGTGTGCGAAATCCCCTTCGAGCGCCTGGACGAACTGGCCCTGCAATTGCCACAACTGCGCCGTCAGTTGATGCGCGTGATGAGCCGCGAGATTCGTGACGACCAGCAGATGATGCTGCTGTTGTCGAAGAAAACCGCCGACGAGCGCATCGCCACCTTCCTGGTCAACCTGTCGGCGCGGTTCCGTGCCCGTGGTTTCTCGGCCAACCAGTTCCGCCTGAGCATGTCGCGCAACGAAATCGGCAATTACCTGGGCCTGGCAGTGGAAACCGTATCCCGTGTGTTTACCCGCTTCCAGCAGAGCGAACTGCTGGCCGCCGAAGGCAAGGAAGTGCACATCCTCGACCCGATCCAGCTGTGCGCACTCGCCGGTGGTTCCTTGGAAGGCTGATGCAGACGCTTGCGGCCGCGCCAATCGGTGAGGCCGCAGGTATACTTCGAGTCCGTTTTCCGCCCAGGACTCTTCGACGATGACTTTCGATTCGTTCGACATCAAATCCCTGATCCGCCCCGTCATCGACTTCCCCAAGCCTGGGGTGATCTTTCGTGACATCACACCGCTGTTCCAATCGCCCAAGGCCCTGCGCCTGGTGGCAGACACCTTTGCCCATCGCTATGTCGAGGCCGATTTCAGCCATATCGGCGCGATGGATGCGCGCGGCTTCCTGATCGGCTCGATCATCGCCTACCAACTGAACAAGCCGCTGATCCTGTTCCGCAAGCAGGGCAAGCTGCCGGCTGACGTGCTGTCCGAGGGTTACCAGACCGAATACGGCGAGGCCTTCCTCGAAGTGCATGCCGACAGCCTGTGCGAAGGTGATTCGGTGCTGATGTTCGATGACCTGATCGCCACGGGCGGTACCTTGATCGCGGCGGCCAACCTGGTGCGACGCATGGGGGCGAAGATCTTTGAAGCGGCGGCGATCATTGACCTGCCGGAACTCGGCGGCTCGCAACGCCTGGAAGACATGGGTATCCCGACGTTTTGCCTGACCCGCTTTGCCCTCACCGAGCGGTAACGGTTGCGCGGACTGACGCTATCAGGGGCAAGTGGATTCGCCGCACTGCCCCTCCCACATTTGATCCTGCGCTGATCGTTAGAGCGCGATCGGTTTACGACCGGCGAACGAATGCGCCAACGTGCCGCCGTCCACCAACTCCAACTCGCCCCCCAGCGGCACGCCATGGGCGATTCGCGAAGTGACCAGGCCTTTGTTGCTCAGCAGTTGGGCGATGTAATGCGCGGTGGCTTCACCTTCCACGGTCGGGTTGGTGGCTAGGATCACCTCGGTAAAGGTGCCCTGCGCCTCGATACGCGCCACCAACTGCGGAATGCCGATGGCCTCCGGCCCCAGCCCATCGAGCGGCGAGAGGTGGCCCTTGAGCACGAAGTAGCGCCCGCGATAACCAGTCTGCTCCACCGCGTACACATCCATCGGCCCTTCCACCACGCACAGCAGCGTGTCGTCGCGGCGCGGGTCGGCGCATTGCGGGCAGAGTTCTTCTTCGGTGAGGGTCCGACACTGGCGGCAGTGACCCACCCCGATCATGGCCTGGCTCAAGGCCTGGGCCAGCCGGGTACCGCCGCTGCGATCACGCTCCAACAGTTGCAGCGCCATGCGTTGGGCGGTTTTCTGACCGACACCCGGCAACGTGCGCAGGGCGTCGATCAGTTGGCGAATCAGGGGGCTGAAGCTCATGGGCGAGTGGTCCGACAAAACAACGAGACGCGGTTTATACCCGCGCCTCGGATTAGCGTCAAATGCTCAATCCTGCGCGACCCGTACCACCAACTTGCCGAAGTTGCGCCCTTCCAGCAAACCGATAAAGGCTTCGGGCGCCTGCTCCAGGCCCTCGACCACGTCTTCGCGGAACTTGATCTTGCCGTCGCGTACCCACGGCGCCATGGCGCTGAGGAACTCCGGCTGGCGGTCACCGTAGTCGTCAAACACGATAAAGCCCTGGATCCGTACACGCTTGGTCAACAACGTGCGTTGCAGCGCCGGCAAGCGGTCAGGCCCGCTGGGCGCTTCATGGGCGTTATAGCCGGCGATCAGCCCGCACAGGGGGATGCGCGCCTTGGGGTTGAGCAACGGCAGCACGGCGTCGAACACCTTGCCACCGACGTTTTCGAAATAAATGTCCACGCCCTTGAAGCAGGCCTGGGCCAAGTCGTCGGCAAACGTTGCGCTTTTGTGGTCGATGCAGGCATCAAAACCCAATTCGTCCACCACGTAGCGGCACTTCTCGGCACCGCCCGCAATCCCGACCACACGCAGGCCCTTGAGCTTGGCCACCTGGCCGACCACCGAACCCACCGCGCCGGAGGCAGCCGCCACCACCAGGGTTTCTCCGGCTTTCGGCTGGCCGATGTCCATCAGGCCCATGTAGGCGGTCATGCCCGGCATGCCCAGTACCCCCAGGGCCATGGACGGGCTGGCCAGGCCATTGGGCACCGGGATCAGGTTGCGGCCGTCGGAAATGCTGTGGCTCTGCCAACCGGTTGCGCCGACGACCAGATCACCCACCTCGAATTTCGGATTACGCGATTGCTCGACACGGCTGACAGCCCCGCCGGTCATCACCTCGTCGATTTCCACCGGCGCGGCGTAGGACGGTGCGTCGCTCATGCGCCCGCGCATATAAGGGTCGAGGGAGAGGTAGAGCGTCTTCAGCAGGACCTGGCCGTCTGCCAATTCCGGCAAGGTCACCCGTTCCAGGCGGAAGTTTTCCGGCGTGGGTGCGCCTTGAGGGCGTGAGACCAGGACAATGCGCTGGTTCAAAGTCGGTTCGTGAGGCATGAAGGGCTCCTTGATCGAATCTATCGGTATAGGGTGCAGACCATGGGTGCCGCGCCAGGGTTCGATTGGATTGGCGCACACAAACAAAAATGCCAGGCACGAGGCCTGGCATTGGAGTCTAGCTAAAGCCTGGCGATCAGAACGGCAGCTTCATGCCCGGTGGCAGTTGCATGCCGGCGGTCACGCCGGACATTTTGTCCTGGCTGTTGGCTTCGATCTTGCGCACGGCGTCGTTGACGGCCGCGGCGAACAGCGCCTCGAGCATTTCCAGGTCATCTTCGCCCACGCCTGGCAATACGCTTGGGTCGATGCTCACGCGCTTGATGTCGTGACGACCGGTCATCACCACACTGACCATATCGCCACCGGCTTTACCGGTGACTTCGGCGTTGGCCAGCTCTTCCTGCATCTTGGCCATCTTTTCCTGCATCTGCTGCGCCTGCTTCATCAGGCCGGCCATGCCACCTTTCATCATGGGAATCACCTCAAAAGTACGTGGATCAATGAATAGCCCGGTGTCAGGACGCCTGGGGCACCGGGGCTTCGACAGGTTCAATTGTATCTTGGCGAACGACCGCACCGAACTGCTGCATCATTTGCTGGATGAGCGGATCGTCGTGGATCGAGTCCTCCGCCTCGCGCTGGCGGTTGATACGCCGGCGGGTCGCGGCCTGGGCCGGGGTTTCCTGCTCGGGCTTGATCAACTCGATGGCGATGGTCAGCGTGCGCCCATGGTACTGGTTCAGGGCGTCATTGAGGCGCCGCTGCTGGGTCGCGTTGAACAGGGCGCTGTGGGCCGGGTCCAGGTGCAACAGCCAGTGGTCGCCGTCGATGGCGATCAGGGTGCAGTTGGCGGCGATGCTGCCGGTCATGCCGGAAATCGGCAGTTTCGGGAACAGCTCCAGCCATTGCAGGGCCAGGCCGGTGGCCGGTGCCGCAGCAGGCTCCGCCTCGTGTTCCGGGGCCGGCTCGGCGGTGTGCTCGCTGGCCAGGTCGTCCAGGTAGCTGTAGGCCGAATCCATGTCCGGCTCGATGTAATCTTCGTCCAGCGGCGGTTCGTCGTCGAGGTCGATGCCGGGGGTTGCGGCTTCGACTTGGGCCACGGTCGGCTCGGGAACCGGGGCCGACACCCACTCGGGGGCGGCCGGTACCACGCTGTCCGGCGTCGGCGCAGGCATCGGCGTCAGCTCAGGCTGCTCGCCAGCGGTTTCCAGTACCGGCTCGACATAGGGCTGCTGTTCGACCTCGACCTCAGCGTCTACCGGGTCATTCCAGGGCAGGTCGACGACAGGCTCGGGCTCGACAACCGGTTCCGGCTCAACCACCGCTGCCGCCACTACCGGTGCCGGCTCAGGCGCCGGCGCAACAGGGGCAGCAACCACTGGCGCGACCACCGCCGCGCCAGCCACTGGTTTGGCGGAATCAACTGTGGCCTGGCTGATCCCCACTGGCTTTAGCGGCTGTCTCGGTGCGTCCGCCGAATCGGCAGGCCGGAAGGCCAGCATCCGCAGCAGGACCATCTCGAAGCCTCCGCGCGGGTCGGGCGCCAAAGGCAGGTCGCGACGACCGATCAGGCCCATCTGGTAGTAGAACTGCACGTCTTCGGCTGGCAACGCCTGGGCCAGGGCCAACACGCGGTCGCGGTCGCCATGGCCGTTGTCGACACCTTCCGGCAACGCCTGGGCGATGGCGACACGGTGCAGCACATTGAGGATTTCCGAGAGCACGCCGTTCCAGTCCGGGCCTTGCTCCGACAGGTGGCGCACGGCTTCGAGCAACGCCTTGGCATCGCCCTCGATCAGCGCATGCAGCACGTCGAACACCTGGCCGTGGTCCAGGGTGCCGAGCATGGCGCGCACATCGGCAGCCATGACCTTGCCTTCACCAAAGGCAATGGCCTGGTCGGTGAGGCTCATGGCATCGCGCATCGAGCCATCGGCGGCGCGGCCCAGCAGCCACAGTGCGTCGTCTTCGAACGGTACGTTCTCGACGCCCAGCACGTGGGTCAAATGCTCCACCACGCGCTCGGGGGTCATGTTCTTCAGGGAGAACTGCAGGCACCGCGACAAGATCGTTGCAGGCAGTTTCTGCGGGTCGGTGGTGGCCAGGATGAATTTGACGTAGGGCGGCGGCTCTTCCAGGGTTTTCAACAAGGCGTTGAAGGAATGGCTGGAAAGCATGTGCACTTCGTCGATCAGGTAGACCTTGAAGCGGCCACGGCTGGGCGCGTACTGCACATTGTCGAGCAGCTCGCGGGTGTCTTCGACCTTGGTGCGGCTCGCGGCGTCGATCTCGATCAGGTCGACGAAACGCCCTTCGTCGATCTCGCGGCACACCGAGCAGGTGCCGCAGGGCGTCGAGGTGATACCGGTTTCACAGTTCAGGCATTTGGCGATGATGCGCGCAATGGTGGTCTTGCCCACTCCCCGGGTACCGGTGAACAGGTAGGCGTGGTGCAGCCGCTGGCTGTCCAAGGCATTGATCAGAGCCTTGAGCACATGGGTCTGGCCGACCATTTCGCGGAACGAGCGCGGACGCCATTTACGTGCAAGAACCTGATAACTCATCGAAAACCGTCGCAACTGGGAAGCGGAAGCGGGTAATGCTAGCGGAGCAAGGGGGAAATTGCATCCGGCACGCTCGCCTAATCTGACTAAGCTCTGCTGACTGGCCCCGAAAAGGCCTGAACCCGGAGAGTGTATGCGCGTAGTCCTGGGCGCTTTATGGATGATGACCACGGCTTGCCTGGCGGCGCCTGCACCGCTGCGTTTCTCGGTTTCCGACAGTTGGGCGATGCCCATGGTGCAGGTCGAGAACGGCCGGCCTACACAGGGGATTTTGTATGATTTGATGCTGAGCCTGGCCACCCAGGTCGGCCAGCCGGCGGAATTCCACGTGCTGGCCCGCGCCCGTATCGCCACGGCCATGGTGCACGGGGATATTGATGTGCGCTGTTATGTCACCCACGCGTGGGTCGACAACCTGTCCGGCGACTACATCTGGAGCTTGCCTTTAATGGTGCAGCGCAATGTGCTGGTCAGTGTGCGCAACCAGCCGGTGCAGGTGCTCAAGCTGACACCCCAGCCGATCGGCACGGTGCTCAACTATCGCTATGGCGCCCTCGACCCACTGTTTGCCAGCGGCCAACTCACCCGCGACGACGCCCGCAGCGAAGAACAGGTGCTGCACAAGCTGGTGGCGGGGCGATTCAACTACGCGGTGAGCAATGAATGGATCGTCGACCGTTTCAACCAGAAAATGCCGATCAGCCAGCGCTTGCACAAAGTTGCGCTGATTGAGGAGCAAAACCTCGGCTGCATCGTGCGCAACGATCCCGACGTACCGGCCCAAAAGATCCTGCGCACCTTGCTGCGGATGAAAATGTCCGGCGAAATCGACGACATCATCAAGCTATACACTGGCGAAGACCCGGTCTCCCTGCACGCTCCTGACAAAAACTGACAGGCACTCCTTATAGACTCGGCGCCACACCACGCCCGTTCTCAAGGAGCCCACATGAACACCCTCGCCCATTACTTCCTGCTGTACGTCGACAGCCCGGCCACCAGTGCCAATTTCTATAGCCGCCTGCTGGGCAAGCCGCCGGTCGAATTGAACCCGACCTTTGCCCTGTTCATTCTGGACAACGGCGTAAAGCTCGGGCTGTGGTCGCGTCATACTGTCGAGCCGGCAGCCCGGTTCACAGGCGGTGGCGGTGAAGTGGGCTTCTCGCTGCCCGACACGGCCGCCGTGGACGCGTTGCACGACCAATGGGCAGAACAGGGCGCCATCATTGTCCAGTCACCGACGCCCATGGACTTCGGCTACACCTTCGTCGCCCAGGACCTCGACGGCCACCGCTTGCGCGCGTTTTGCCTGAACGACTGACCGCCAGCGCCCCTCCAGGCTGATGGCCGCCACGCTGGCCAGCACGATCACAGCGCCCAGCATCACCTGCACGGCAATGTGTTCGCCCAGCAACGTCGCGGCCATCACCATTGCCACCGGCGGGATCAGGTACATCGCCACCGACGCGCGACTGACCTCCACATGCTTCAACACATACCCCCAGGCCAGATACGCCAAGGCGCTGGGGAAAATGCCGAGCACCAGCACCGCCACGTTCTCCGCCAACGGCGCCTGCACCACTGCAGCCGGCAGGCCCGGCAGGTTCACACACAGCATCAGGGTGCCCGCCCACACCATGTAGCACGCCATGGTCAGCGGACTGTAGCGGTGGGCATAGTGCTTCTGCAGGGCGAAATACACGCTCCACGACACCGCCGCCAGCAGGATCAACAAGCCACGCGGGTCGATCTCACCCAGCCCCTGATCCCCCCAGATCACCACCAGCACGCCGAGCAGCCCCAGCAAGACGCAGCCCCAGCGCCAGGCACTGACCCGCTCCTTCAGGCAGAAAAACGCGATCAGCACACTGAACAACGGCGCCGACTGCGCCAGGACGCTGGACGCCGCTGCCGTTACCCATTGCTGCCCATAGTTGAGGCTGGTGTGATGCAGGAACACGCCGAAGAACCCCAGCACCAACAACCACGGAACATCCCGCAGGCGCGGCCGACCGATGCCCATCACCAGTGCCACACCGCCCATGAACAGCGAGGCAATCAAAAACCTTAACAACGCCAATTGGCCCGGACTGTAGCTGTGCAGCCCCATGTGCACGCCAATCGGCGAATAGGCCCAACACAGGATGACGCTGGCGATGACTAGCGTAAGCTTTACGGGTGAAGGGCTATTCATCGACGGCGTCCAGAAACTGGGAAGGAGTGCCGTCAGTCTTGGCCCGAGTAAGGCGCAGGACAATTAACCGTTTCTGACTTCTGCAATCACTGGAACTGAGCAATGGAACTGGCCCAACTGAAAATGGTGCGAGCCGTGGCGCAAACCGGCAGCGTGGCCCAGGCGGCCGTGCTGCTGCATTGCGTGCCGTCCAACATCACCACGCGCATCAAGCAGCTGGAAGGCGAGCTGGGCACACCGCTGTTCATCCGGGCCGGGCGTGGACTGGCCATCAGTGCCGCCGGTGAGATTTTCCTGGATTACTGCGAGCGCATCCTGGCGCTGGTGGATGAGTCCAAACGCGCCGTGGACGCCAATGCCATTCCCCGTGGCACCTTGCGTATCGGCGCGGTGGAGTCCAGCGCCAGCGGGCGTTTGCCGCCCCTGCTGGCGGAGTATCACCGGCGCTACCCCGATGTCAGCCTGGAACTGGTGACCGGCGCCTGGGGCCCGTTGCTCGACGACCTGCAACACCACCGCCTGGATGTGGCGCTGGTGGCCGCCGGCAACAAACGCACCAAGCTCGAACACAGCGTGGTCTACAGCGAGCGCCTGGTGCTGATCGCCAGCGCGTCCAGCGCCCCCATCAGTGGCGCCGAGGACCTCGCCGGCCGCACCCTGCTGGTATGGCCACCCGGTTGCCCGTATCGCGCCGCCCTGGAAAACTGGGTCAAGCCCCATGACTTCAAGCCGATCATCGCCAGTTATGCCAGCTGGGGCACGATCATCGGCTGCGTCAGCGCGGGGATTGGCGTAGCGTTGGCGCCAGAGGGCATCCTGGCCCGCTATGAGCAGGCCAACCAGCTGGCGTCCTATCGATTTGAAGAGCTGGCGGCCGTGGATAACCTGTTGTTCTGGCACAAGGACACCCAGCGGCATCTGGCCCGGGATGCGTTTGCCGAGCTGTTGCGGGAGACTTTTGGCTAACTCGCAACATGTTGTTTCGGTTATCCTCCAGCGAAATTAATTCAAAATGTAAGGGACTACCATGAATTACTTCCGCCTGTTGTTGGCGGCGGCTGCTCTGAGCCTGCCTGCCGCACCTGCCGTTGCTGCTGCCTCGCCTGCCCCCGTTGAAGCCAGTGCCCCCGCCGAAACAGCCGAGCACTTTCTGGCGTCACTCAAGCAAAAGACCGGCACGGTCACCCTGCCCAGCGGCATCGCCACCCTCAAGCTCACCGACGAGTTCTACTACCTCGACCCCGCCGATACCGAGCGCTTGCTGACCGATGGCTGGGGCAACCCGCCGGGCTTCAAGACCCTGGGCATGATCGTGCCCAAAGCCGTCAGCCCATTGTCGGAACGCGGCTGGGGCGTGATCGTGAGCTACAAGGCTGATGGGCATATTTCCGACGAAGATGCGGCAAAAATCGACTACGCCGACCTGCTCAAGCAGATGCAGGAAGAAGATGAAGCAGAGAACCAGGAGCGCCAGAAACAAGGCTACGCCGGCCTGCATCTGCTGGGCTGGGCCGAGCCGCCACACTACGACGACACCACCCACAAGATGTACTGGGCCCGCGAACTGAAGGCCGACGACGCCGACCAGACCACCCTCAACTACAGCATCCGCGTGTTGGGCCGTGAAGGGGTGCTGGAACTCAATGCCGTCGCCGCCATGGCCGACCTGGCCACCATCCAGCAGGAACTGCCCAAGGTCCTGGCTTTTACCAACTTCACCGACGGTAACCTCTATACCGACTTCAACCCGAAAACCGACAAGCTTGCCACTTACGGCCTCGCCGCGTTGGTTGCCGGTGGGATCGCCGCCAAGGCCGGGCTATTTGCCAAGATCGGTATCTTCCTGCTGGCTGCGAAGAAGTTCCTGGTGATCGGCGTAGTGGCGCTGCTCGCAGTGATTCGCAAGCTGTTCAACCGCAACAAGGCCTGAACCCCAGGCACAAAAACGCCGCAGCGTGCCCGGCACACTGCGGCGATTGGGATGACTCAGTTGGGCGCGACCAGTCGACTGTATTGATCCTGGCTGATCCAGCCGCTGAACGAGCGGTCGTCGGCATTGATGAACTCGACCTGGGCCCAACCGTCCTTGAAGGCCAGCACACCGACCACATCGCGCTTGACGATATACGGACGCTTGGCGGCCTTGGCGCCTGGGGTTTTCAGCAGGTAAGCCTTGTCGGCGGATACCGTCACCAGGCCGATCCATTGTTTGCTGGCGGTCTGGGTCAGGTCCAGGCCGGTGGCAATCTCCGGCATCAGCACATTCAGGCAGCCGGGGTGCTGGCGGCCCTCTTCCACCGTGAGGGTCACGCCATCGGACGAAGGCGCCAGGCTGCCGGGGTGCGCCTCGTCAAGCCACGTGGTGAGCGCCTCAGGCTTGCCTTGCAGGTAAAACGCGCAACGGCGGGTGACGCCCTCGCCCATGGCTTCCGAATAGAACCCTTCGACCTGATGCTCCGGCGTCACCGCCAGCATCAGCCCTTCGTACTTGCCCGAATGCAACGCGGCCGGACCGGCCAAGGCAAGGCCCACGGCGCACAACGACAACACACCTATCGCTAGAAAACGGATCATCCTATTTTTTCCCTTCAAGTTTTTCGTAGGCTTTTTGCATAAGGACGTCGTAGTTGCCGTAGTCCTCGCCGTTATAGTTACGTGCCATGCCGGTAAAATCCTTGGCTTTCATGGCCTTCATCAATGCAGGGCTCTTGCTGCAAAAACCGAGGAAGGCTTTTAGTTGGTTGCCGGCATTTACCTTTAATGCTGCGGCGAACTCAAACACCGTCTTGTAACCGCACGACGCGTAGTTGAAGCCCATGATCTGGAACATGCCCCACGACGCCGACATGAGTGCCGCTTCCTGATCCAGGGCAAACGCGGTGGCCATGGTTTCCCAAGCCTTGATCTGGTCCTTGTTATTGGCCTGCCACTGCGGCCCGGCCTTTTTCTTGTAGGGGTAGGACAGCAGCGGGTGCGCCTGGTCGTAGATGTGCTTGGTGTACTTGCGAAACAAGTGCCCTTCAAACGCGATCACCGGCAACTTGGCCGGCCCGAACCCGGAACGCCCACCTGATTCCACGGTGGCGAAGGCCTTGATGATATTCACCGAAATACCGCTGCCCAACTGCGTGGCGGCATTCTGAAAGTCCGTTTCGCTGAGGGTCATACCCCCGTCGCACGTGGCCTGGAGCATCAACTGCCGGTTACGTCGCTCGGCCTCGATCATCGCGCGCATGCGGTCCAGGTACACATTGACCGTGGCCTGCACCGCATCGCCCTGATTGTTGCCGAATGCATTGAGAAAACTCGGGATGCGCATCGTCGGGAAGGCCTTCACCGGTACCTTCACCGCTTCTTCGATCAGGCTATTGAACGTGCGACCGGTGGGGTCGACCACGCCATCGGGATGGGCATACTTGAGGTGGCGAAACTGGTATTGGCTGATGCACTGTACCAACTGGCCATCGCACTTGCCGTTTTCGGCCAGCGGGAAACCCATCTTGGGAATGATCAGATTGAATAAATACTGGATGCACTGCACATCGGCGGGCAAGTTGCGGGCTTTACCCGGCGCACCTACCGAGGCACTGATAAGACGGGGTAACCCTTGCAGGCTTTTCATCACAGACATCCTTGTTAGTTAAAGAAGTGATGGCACTTCAATATCAAGTCGGCGCCAATGTCATATTCTGAAACAAGTGGCCGGCGGAAACTAACAAGGCGGTTTGGGGTTGTAAAGCAGGACGTATGAAAGTTGTGAGATAGCTATCGAACAATAAACAACGACCGACCGTTCACGCTGTCCCTGAACGCTTTCCCAGAGACATCCGGCCGCATTCCGCCTACCCACCCAGGTTTGCTTAGCGTTTTTATCATTGCCCTTTGGTATGCTGTAACACCCCGCAATGCAGGGGGCTACACCCTGTGGGTGGCCAGATAATTGAATCGGAGAAACGACTGTGAGGCTCGACAAACTGCGCGTGCAGAATTACCGCTGCTTTGGAGAGCTCGAGATCGACTTCGATCCTCATCTGACCGTGCTGATTGCATCCAATGGAGGTGGCAAGACCACCATTCTGGATGCTGCACGCGTTGCCCTATGGCCATTTGTCAAAGGCTTTGACCTCGGCAGCCAGACCGGAAAGTCCGCGACCATTCAAATCGACGACGTGCGTCTGGCCCACCTTTCCAGCGGTAACATGGAGCCTCAGATTGCCAGCGTTATCGAAGCGTGGGGGCGCTGGGCGCCCGGCGAAGTTGAGAGCAACTGGTTACAACAGCGCACGAGTTTGAAGAAGTCGACCAATACCCTTGGTGACTTGGGCTCCAAAGCACTGACGGGATACAGCAAATCGCTCCAGGAAAAAGTTCGTGACGATAAGACTGTCGTGTTGCCTCTGGTGAGTTACCTGGGGACTTCCCGACTTTGGTTCGAGGGCCGTTTCACTTCGGCAGCCGCCCAAACCACGCTCGACAAAAGTGAATACTCCAGAACATCAGGCTATCTGAACTGCCTTTCCTATTCCTCGAGTTTCAAGACGTTTACTGCCTGGTATGGCTGGATTTATCGCAGCTATCGGGAAGCCCAGGTTATCGCGCTTGAACGCAATGCAGATCTGTCCGATCTAGGTGTTCGCTTCGGACAGGTGATCAAGTCCGTCAAAGACGCCATTGATCGCTTGATACAGGCCGCAACAGGCTGGCACAGCCTGGAATACAGTGAGAGCCATCAACAGCAACTGATCATGCATCATCCAGAACAAGGCATATTGCCTGTAGACATGCTCAGCGACGGACTGCGCAACGCCATTGCAATGGTTGCCGATTTAGCCTTTCGAGCCTGTAAGCTCAACCCACACCTGGGAGATCAGGCTCCTCAGCAAACGCCAGGTGTAGCATTAATCGACGAGGTGGATATGTTTCTTCACCCACATTGGCAACAAACTATCCTGGGATCTTTGCGAGTAGCTTTTCCGGCGATGCAGTTCATTGTCACCACGCACAGTCCACAAGTTCTGAGCACCGTGCGGCGCGAAAACATCCGCGTCATTGGCAAGGATGTAAACGGTAACTTGATTGCTTCACCCCCCTTGGCGATGACCTATGGTGAGCCGAGCAGCAGTGTTCTACACAGCGTCATGCAGGTTGATCCACAGCCTCCGGTCATTGAAAAACCTGATTTATTGCAACTCACCGAATGGGTAGACAAGGGGCGCTACGACGAGCAGCCAGCCATTGAGTTGATGGCGCAGCTTTCTGCCGCACTGGGTGACCAACACCCTCAACTTCAGCGCCTTCAACGCAACATCAAACGACAAAGAGCCCTTAAACGATGAGGGCCGTTAAAAAACGCGGCCAAGGCCCTTATCAACTGAACAAGTCACATGAAAACCCACCCGAAACGGCCAAGGCTGCAGACAGTCGGTGGTCAGTGTTTGGGTATAAACAACAGGTGCTTGGTTACTTGCTGGAAGAGCAATATGGCCTGTGTTGCTACAGTGAGATTCGCCCCGACCGGCTAGGCCTGGGACTGCACATAGAACACGTCGAAAACAAAGGCCAAAATCCGCAACGCACATTTGACTACAACAACCTCGCCGCCTCTGCACTGGACAGCGACACAGATCTACACACCTTCAAAGGCCGGGCGTCAGAAGTATTTGGCGGGCACGCCCTTGGAAAGTCGGATGCCGTTGATATACAGCGCTTTGTATCCTGCCATCAACCTGATTGCAGCCGTTTTTTCTCCTACCTTTCCGATGGTCGGATAGTTCCTGCTGACGGGTTATCCGTACAAGACGAAGATCGAGCCTTTTATACGATTGATTTACTCAATTTGAATAGTTCGTTTCTTCAGGAATTGCGCCAGCAATGGTGGGACGAGTTAGCAGCACTTTTCGATGACCATATTGAGCAGGACATGAGCCTTCACTGCCTTGCAGGTATTGATCTCGTGCCTCTGGAAAAAAAACTAAGCCCGTTCTTCAGCGTCACACGACACTTTTTTGGTCCAATTGCCGAGGAAGTGCTGCGGGAGGATGCCTCCTATCAGGGATGAACCAGAAAGTTGTGAAACAGCCGTCATGCTCTGCGCAACGAACTTGGCAGATGACTGAGTAAATATTTTTTGATTTGAAGCAAAAGAGGTATTACGGGAAGAGCGTTATGGAGGCAACCCCACCAGCCACACCCCGGCACACAATGTTCCCGCTGTGGCTGCTGCCTTCCGGCTCTGACCAGGTTCACGGGTAATCGTTGCGGGGGGACCGATGGGGTCACCATAACGACGCTGGCCTCTCGGCAAGCGGGGCCATTGTACCGATCTCATCGGAAGTTACAACCATTGGTGGCGGATTAAAAATATGATGGGGTTCAAGCACTTGCCATGGCCATCAGCTTCCCCACCATCCCCCTCCCACATTGGCTGATCATTGTGCCTGCAACACCTCGTCCGCCCGGCCACCCTCTTCCTGGATCACCAGGTGGATGAAGTGCAGCTTGGCAATCACCGCCGGTGGCAGCACGAACGGGTAGAAGTCCGGCTGGCCCATGGCGCGGGACAGCTCATTGAGCATGCCGGCCAGTTCGATCCAGGCGTTGACGAAGGACAGGAATGCCACGCCGCCGGGATGTTCGGGGTCATAGAGGGTGGTGAGGGGGAATGGCTGGTAATCCAGGTCCATCTCACGGGCGCTCATGCCAAAGCCCAGGGCGGTGTCGACAGCGTCCATCATGTGCAGGTAGTGGGCCCAGGTTTCGGCCCAGTCTTCCCAGGGGTGCATGGTGGCGTAGGCACTGACGCAGGTCTGCTGCCAGTCGGGGCGTGGGCCGTTCTGGTAGTGCTGATCGAGCGCGTCGGCATAACTGGCGCGTTCGTCGCCGAACAGGCTGCGAAAAGGCTCCAGCCAGTGGCTGTTGGCGATCAGGCGATCCCAGTAATAGTGGCCGACCTCATGGCGAAAATGGCCCAGCAAGGTGCGGTAGGGTTCGCGCATCTGCACGCGGATTTTTTCGCGGTGGGCGTCGTCGGCTTCCTTGATGTCGAGGGTGATCAGGCCGTTGGCATGCCCGGTCATGGGCGCGTTGCCTTCCAGGTCGATGCCGACGAAGTCGAAAGCCAGGCCGCTGTCCTCGTCGACGCTCTTGGGCACCACTTGCAGGCCCAGGCTGATCAACTGTGCCACCAGCCGACGCTTGGCGGTCTCCACCTTGCGCCAGCGCTCGGGGTTCTCCGGGATCGACAGGTCGGGGATGGTGCGGTTGAGGCTGCACGCCACACACAGCGGCGCAGTGCTGTGGGCGGGAATCAACCAGTTACAGGCCGCCGCCGTCTCGAGGTTGGCACAACGGCGAAAAGCGCCGGCGTCGAGGTTGTCGTCTTGTAGCCAGGTGCCTTCCACAGGCCCGGGCTGCAGGGAGGACAAGCGGCTTTGCTGCGGCTGATAGCCCAGCAGCGCCTGGCAAGCCAGGCATTGGCTGTTGCGAAAGAACAGCGCTTGCCCGCACCGACACTGCCACACCTTGCTGCTGCGTGAGGTTTCAGCCATGAACGGTGCGGCGATGCGCGAACTGAGTTGCTCGAAGTAGTGGAACATGACCATCTCTCCCTGGGTGACTGAGACTAGATCATTTAGGACTCAGGATCGTTCCACTTTCTTCAGGGGCTGCTTCGCAGCCCGGCGCGGGCGGTGCGACGATTCGACAAGCCCGCTCCCCCCCGGCGCGGCGTCAGACCGAAATGTTGTGTTTGGCAAGGAACGCGACAAAGGCCTCTTCGTCCAGCACCTTCAACCCCAGTTCGCTGGCCTTGGCCAGTTTTGAACCGGCACCTGGGCCCGCCACGACACAGTGGGTCTTGGCCGACACGGAACCGGCCACCTTGGCGCCGAGGCTTTCGAGCTTGTCCTTGGCCACGTCGCGGCTCATCAGTTCCAGGGAGCCGGTGAGCACCCAGGTATGCCCTGCCTCGGGCAGGCCTTCGACCACCTTCTTCTCGCTCTGCCAGTGCATGCCGAAGTCCTTGAGCTGCTGCTCAATCGCCACGGCGCGGCTGGCGTTGTCCGGGTTATCAAAGAAGTCGCGCACAGCCTTGGCCTGCTTCTCCGGCAGCGCCTGGCGCATATCGAGCCAGTCCGCCTTGATCACACCTTCCAGGCTGCCGAACTTGTCCGCAAGTTTCTGCGCGGCGCCGGGGCCGACGGAGGGTACGTGCAGCTTGTCGAGGAAGCCGCCCAAGGTGGTACTGGCGGCGAACTCGGCGCTCAGCTCACCCTGATCCTGCAATTGCAGGCCGCATTCATCAGGCGACAGCAACGCGCCGATCACTTCCTGGTTGTGGCTGTCTTCGAAGAAGCTGTGGATCTCATGGGCCACTTCCAGGCCCACATCCGGCAGGTACGTCAACACTTCCGGCAAGGCCTTCTGCACACGCTCAAGGGACGCCAGGGAGCGCGCCAGCACCTTGGCCGTCTCTTCGCCCACGTCGGGAATGCCCAGTGCGTAGATAAAGCGCGCCAGGGTCGGGGTCTTGCTGTTTTCGATGGCAGTGATCAGTTTCTTGCTGGAGATATCGGCAAAGCCTTCCAGGTCGATGATCTGCTCGTACTTGAGTTTGTAGAGGTCGGCCGGCGAACCGATGAGTTTTTCATCCACCAGTTGCTCGATGGTTTTGTCACCGAGCCCGTCGATGTCCATGGCCCGGCGCGAGACGAAATGGATAATCGCCTGCTTGAGCTGGGCACCACAGGCCAGGCGCCCGACGCAGCGGTACACCGCGCCTTCGCTGACGGTTTCCTTGCCCTTGCTGCGCTTGACCAGTTGCGTGCGCTCCACATGGGAACCGCACACCGGGCAGCTTTCGGGAATCTGCACCGCACGGGCGTGTTCCGGGCGGCGCTCGGTGACCACGGAGACGACCTGCGGGATCACATCCCCGGCACGGCGGATAATCACGGTATCGCCGATCATCAAGCCCAGGCGCGCGACTTCATCCATGTTGTGCAGGGTGGCGTTGGACACGGTGACGCCCGCGACCTTGACCGGTTTCAAGCGCGCCACCGGCGTCACGGCGCCGGTGCGGCCGACCTGGAACTCCACGTCGAGCAACTCGGTGAGTTCTTCCATGGCCGGGAATTTGTGCGCGATGGCCCAGCGCGGTTCGCGGGCGCGAAAGCCCAGTTCACGCTGGGAGGCGATGCTGTTGACCTTGAACACCACGCCGTCGATTTCATAGGGCAGGCTGTTACGTCGCTCGCCGATATCGCGGTAATAGTCCAAGCACTCCTGGATGCCCTTGGCCAGTTTCAGCTCATGGCTGATGGGCATGCCCCACTTCTGCAGTTGCTTCAAGTTACCGATATGGGTGTCGCTGATATCCCCGGTCACCTGGCCGATGCCGTAGCAGCAGAACTCCAGCGGACGACTGGCGGTGATCTTCGAATCCAGCTGACGCAAGCTGCCCGCCGCCGCATTACGCGGGTTGGCGAAGGTCTTGCCGCCGAGTTCCAGTTGCGAGGCGTTGAGCCGCTCGAAACCGGCCTTGGACATGAACACTTCGCCGCGCACTTCCAGGGTCGCCGGCCAGCCGCTGCCATGCAGTTTCAAGGGGATATTGCGCACGGTACGCACGTTGACGCTGATGTCCTCGCCAGTGGTGCCGTCACCTCGGGTGGCGCCGCGTACCAACTCGCCATCCTGATAAAGCAGGCTGACCGCGAGGCCATCCAGCTTCGGCTCGCAACTGTATTCCACCGCTGCGCCACCGCCAAACAGGTCGCCCACCGGCAGGTCAAGACCCTCGGTGACCCGGCGATCGAACTCGAGCATGGTGGTTTCATCAAACGCGTTGCCCAGGCTGAGCATCGGGATCTCATGGCGTACCTGGGTAAAGGCTGACAACGCCGCACTGCCGACCCGCTGCGTCGGCGAATCCCGCGTCACCAGGTCCGGATGCTCGGCCTCCAGGGCCTTGAGCTCGTGGAACAGCCGGTCGTACTCGGCGTCCGGAATGCTCGGTTCGTCGAGGACGTGGTAACGGTAGTTGTGCTGATCCAGTTCAGCGCGCAGTTCGAGGATGCGGGTGTGGGCGGCGGTCATGGGTGTTCTCTCATAAAGCAAAAGAGCAGCCGAAGCTGCTCAAATGTTGGTGCGCTTATTCTAATGACAACGCTGGAAACCAATCCTCAGCGTTTCTGTGTCAGGGCGCGACGCTCGAACTCGACGATGCGCTGACGGTAGTGTTCGATGGTCTGGGCGGTCAGGACGCTGCGTTGGTCATCCTTGAGCTCGCCGTTGAGTTCCTGGGACAGCTTGCGGGCAGCGGCCACCATCACGTCGAACGCTTGTTTCGGGTGACGCGGGCCCGGCAGACCGAGGAAGAAGCTCACCGCAGGGGTGCTGAACAGGTCGATGTCGTCCAGGTCGAAAGTGCCTGGCTTGACCGCGTTGGCCATGGAGAACAGCACTTCGCCGTTGCCGGCCATGCTTTCGTGGCGGTGGAAAATATCCATTTCGCCAAAGCGCAGGCCGCTTTCGAGGATGTTCTGCAACAGGGCCGGGCCCTTGAAGCCGGCGGCGTCGCGGCAGATCACGCTGATCACCAGCACTTCTTCAGCGGCAGGCTGATCGTTGACCGATTGGCGCGGCGCATTCTTGCCGGCGTTTTCATCCGGGAAATCGTCATCACGGCTGCTGAAGCTCGGGCCTTCATCGACATCGAGGTTCAGGTCACCCTGATGCGGTTCGGCAGCGGCTGCACTGGCGCGTTTGCCACGCTTGGAGGACGGCTCGCGGGCTTCACGCAGCGGCGCGCTCATCGACGGCAAATCATGCTCGTCCAGTTGCGGTTCCTTATGGGTATCCAGCACACGGGGCGGCCCCAGCAGCTCGGCGCTGCCGTCGTCGTCGGGCAAGTTGGACAGGTTGCGGTCCAGACGGAATTTGAGCTTGCCCTTGCCACCGCGCATGCGGCGCCAGCCATCAAAAAGAATACCGGCAATGACAATGATGCCGATGACGATCAGCCACTCGCGCAGACCGATTTCCATGTAATCCCGTGCCTCTAATAAAAAATGCTGAAAAATAAGGGGTTTAGCACCGTGCAAACCGCTTTAAAACGTGGCGCCAACTCTATGTTCTGACTGACGTTTTGCCCACGCATACGAAAAATTGACATTAAACTAGCACGACCAAAGATAACTTTACACCGTCTGTCAAAATGCCTTGAACAAATATGTCCATTTGCCACTTTCACTCGGCCGGTAAATCACCTGACATCGCGCGGAAAACTTTCTCTCATGGCGCAGCTCAGGATTCCACCATCGCCATCGCTTCTTCGACATCCACCGCGACCAAACGTGAACAACCCGGTTCATGCATTGTCACCCCCATCAACTGATCAGCCATTTCCATGGCGATCTTGTTGTGGGTGATATAGATGAACTGCACCGTCTGGGACATCTCCTTGACCAGTCGCGCATAGCGTCCAACGTTAGCGTCATCCAATGGTGCATCAACTTCATCGAGCATGCAGAACGGCGCCGGGTTCAACTTGAAGATGGCAAACACCAGGGCCAATGCGGTCAGGGCTTTTTCGCCGCCGGACAACAAATGGATGGTGCTGTTCTTCTTGCCCGGAGGCCGCGCCATGATCGTTACCCCTGTATCGAGTAGATCTTCGCCCGTCAGTTCCAAGTAAGCGCTGCCACCACCGAAAACTTTCGGGAATAACGCCTGTAAACCGCCATTAATCTGATCAAAGGTATCTTTGAAGCGATTACGGGTTTCCTTGTCGATCTTGCGGATTACGTTTTCCAGGGTGTCCAGGGCTTCCACCAGGTCGGCGTCCTGGGCATCCAGATAACGTTTGCGCTCGGACTGCTGCTGGTATTCATCGATGGCCGCGAGGTTGATCGCGCCCAGTCGCTGGATACGTGCGGCAATCCGTTCAAGTTCTTCCTCGGCTTCTTTCTCGCTGGCCTGGGCGGTCAAGGTATTGAGCACACCGTGCAAGTCGTAGCCGTCTTCGAGCAATTGGTCTTGCAGGGCCTTGCGGCGCACGGTCAGGGCTTGCCATTCCATGCGCTGTTGCTCGAGCTGGCCGCGAATCAGCTGGGATTGCTGCTCGGCCTGGGTCCGGCGTTTTTCTGCGTCGCGCAATTCGCGGTCGGCGTCTTCCAGGGCGATCTGTGCGGTCTTGAGTTCTTCGTCGACGGTCATGCGCTTGTCGAGCAACTCTTCAAGCTTGAGGCGCAGCTCTTCCAGCGGCGCTTCGCCCTCCTCCAGGTTGAGGCTCAGTTGCTCGCGTTTTTCGGTCAGGCGTTCGGACTGCATCTCCAGGCGCTCAAGGGCCTGGGCTGTGGAATTGTGCTGGGCCTTGAGCGAACCCAGGCGCACGGCCAACTGATGGGCGTGGTCCTTGTGCTGGCGGGCTTCCTGGCGCACACGATCAAGGCGCTCGCGCAGGCTGTCACGCTGGGCCAGCAGCAATTCGCGCTGCTCGGTGTCCAGGGCCATGCTGTCGAGGGCTTCCTGCAATTGCAGGCGCGCTTCGCCGATCTGCTCGTGTTCCAGGGCGCGCTGCTCGCCCATCTCGGCCACTTCCTCATCGAGACGGGTACGGCGCAGGGTCAGTTGCTCGGCCTTGGCTTTGCTCGCGGAGAGCTGCGCTTTCAATTCGCCTTGCTGGCGCGCTTCGTCCTGCAACAGGCGCCGCAGATGTTCGCGGCCGGTCTCTTGCTGGCGCTGGGTGGCGCGCAGGGTTTGCAGTTCGGTTTCGAGGCTTTCCAAGGTAGCTTCGCGCTCTTCACGCTCGGCGATCAGGTTGACGATTTCCTGGCCACGGGCCAGAACGCCGCTCTCCGCTTCACTGGCACGGCGCACCCGCAGGAAGTGGCGGCCGACCCAGTAACCGTCGCGGCTGATCAGGCTTTCGCCGCCAGCCAGTTGACCACGCCGGGCCAGGGCCTGCTCCAGGGAATCCACCGGCCTGACCTGGCCCAGCCACGGCGACAGGTCAATCGCCGCCTCGACCTTATCCAGCAGGCTGCCCGGCACTCGCGTGCCATCAGCGGCGGGGCTGAGCAGACGCAGATCACCCTGGGCAAAACCGGCCAGGTCGAAGCCGCCGAAATCATCCACCAGCACGGCTTGCAGGTCGGCGCCTAAAACGGTCTCTACGGCCAGCTCCCAACCGGCTTCAACTTTCAAGCCTTCGGCCAAGCGCGGACGCTCGGCCAGGTGCTGATCACGCAGCCATTCGGCGGTGCCGGTGCCTGGGTCCAACGCCGCTTGCTGCAAGGCTTCAAGGGACGCCAGCCGGCCATTGAGCCGCTGCAAATCGCCCTGGGCCTGCTGCTGGGCCTGGGTCGCCTGTTGCAGTTGCTGACGCAATTGCTCCAGGCGCTCCACTTGTTGTTCTTCGCTGGCTTCCAGCTCCTCCAGCGTCATTTCGCTTTCGGCCAGTTGCTCGCTGAGCTCCATGATCGCCGCGTCTTCCGGGTCAGCGGCAAGCAGCACGCGCTCTTCCTGCAGGCGACGCTGGCGCTCGGCCAGGCGCTCCATGCTGGTTTCCAGTTGCTGGATGCGCGACTGCTGCACCTCGGCCTGGCGCCGCGGTTCGGCGGATTGCAGGTTGAAGGCGTCCCACTGCTCCTGCCAGCCGTGCATGGTGGTTTCGGATTCTTCCAGCGCAGCGGCGGCCTCTTCGGCGGCGGCGTTGGTGATTTCCTGCTCGGGGGTGAGCATGTCCAGCTCTTCGCCCAACGTCAGCAGCAAGGTGCGGTCGTGGCCCAGGTGCGATTCGGTCTCCAGGCGCGCGCGTTCGGCTTCCTTCAGATCATCCTGCAACTGACGCAGGCGCTGCTGGCCGTGCTGGATGCTTTGCTCGACCCGGGCAATATCACCGCCCACCGAATAGAAACGGCCCTGCACCAGATTGAAGCGCTCGGACAGGTCATGGTGCCCGTCGCGCAGGCGCTCGATGGCGGCGTCGGCATTGCGCTGTTCGGCCACCAGCGCTTCAAAGCTGATTTCCTGGGTGCCGATGATCGCTTCGCGCTGGCCCACCTGATCGTTCAACGCCTGCCAGCGCAGGGCCGACAGTTGCGCCTTGAGCTGGCGCTCTTCGCCCTTGTATTCCTGATACTTCTCGGCCGCCTGGGCCTGGCGGTGCAGGCGCTCCAACTGGCGCTCCAGCTCTTCGCGCAGGTCGGTGAGGCGGGCGAGGTTTTCATGGGTGCGGCGGATACGGTTTTCAGTCTCGCGGCGGCGCTCCTTGTACTTGGAGATGCCGGCCGCCTCCTCGATAAAGTTGCGCAGGTCTTCGGGCTTGGCTTCGATCAGCTTGGAGATCATGCCCTGTTCGATGATCGAATAGCTGCGCGGGCCCAGGCCGGTACCGAGGAAGATGTCGGTAATGTCCCGGCGTCGGCACTTGGTGCCGTTGAGGAAGTAACTGTTCTGGCTGTCGCGCGTGACCTTGCGGCGGATGGAGATTTCCGCATAGGCCGCGTATTCGCCGACCAGGGTGCCGTCGGAGTTGTCGAACACCAGTTCGATGCTGGCCTGGCTCACCGGCTTGCGGCTGGTGGAGCCGTTGAAGATGACGTCGGTCATCGACTCGCCACGCAGGTTTTTTGCCGAGCTCTCGCCCATCACCCAGCGTACGGCGTCGATGATGTTCGACTTGCCGCAGCCATTGGGCCCGACCACTGCCGCCATGTTACTGGGGAAGTTCACCGTGGTCGGGTCGACGAAGGATTTGAACCCCGCCAGTTTGATGCACTTGAGCCGCACGTTTAGGCGTCCGCCAACGCAGCGATGACCAGCGAGCTACTGCGCTGGCAGTAGGCCGACAGCACCTGGCGGATCTGCTCCAGGTCACGGGCGAGTACGGCGGCGAGCAGTTGCTCGAACAGCGCCAGGTACTCGCTCATGGACGCCTTGCGCTGATCCAGGGCCAGGTAATAGGCACGGTTCATCGCCGGCTGCAGGTTTTCGACGGTTTCCTGCAAATACGGGTTGTTGGCAAAGGGGTACGCGGCGCGCATCACATTGAAGCATTCTTCGACAAAGGCGCGGATGTCCTGGCGCTCGAAATTGCTCACCAGGCGCTGCTGGATCTGGACGAACGGCGCCATGTCGGCCTGGGTCTGCCAGCCCTGGGCGACCGCATTGCCAAGCAGGATATACAACTCGCTCATCAGCGTGCACAGGCTCTGCACCTTGTGCGCCGTGAGCTCGGTCACGTGGGCGCCACGGCGCGGCAGGATCGCGATCAGGTGGCGGCGTTCGAGGATCAGTAAAGCTTCACGCACGGAGCCACGGCTGACATTCAGCGCCAGCGTGACTTTCTGTTCCTGGATCCGCTCCCCAGGCTTGAGATCGCCGCGAATGATACGTTCGGCGAGGTGGTGAGCGATTTGCTCGGCGAGACTGTCCGGCGCCTTGAACGTCATGTTTTCCCTTCAAAATCGTCTATCGGTACAAGCGCGGCAGTGTAGCGCATTGGCCCGCTGATGGCGCTACGCCCACCGTGGCGAATTTGGCATGAAATAAGCAAAGCTGAACACCCACACGCCCCCAAAAACGCCGGTTTCAGAAGACTGAACCATAATTGAAAGTGTTGCGATCGCAATTTCCTGACCTTCCAGTCAGAAAATCATTGACCGAAAAGTCAGACATGACTAGATTCGGCGCAAAGCGGTTAACAACAATAATGAGTCTGCGAGGCCTTCCGTGATCCAGTTTTTACTTAACCAGGAACTCCGTAGCGAGCACGCCCTGGACCCCAACCTGACCGTGCTCAACTATCTGCGCGAGCATGTGGGCAAACCCGGTACCAAGGAAGGCTGCGCCAGCGGCGACTGCGGTGCGTGCACGGTGGTGGTGGGCGAGCTGCACACCGATCCGCAGGGCGCCGAGCAGATTCGTTATCGCAGCCTCAATTCCTGCCTGACGTTTGTGTCGTCGTTGCACGGCAAGCAACTGATCAGCGTCGAAGACCTCAAGCACCAGGGCCAACTGCACAGCGTGCAACAGGCCATGGTGGAGTGCCACGGTTCGCAATGCGGCTTTTGCACCCCCGGGTTTGTGATGTCGTTGTTCGCCCTGCAAAAGAACAGCGACGCCCCCGACAGCCAGAAGGCCCACGAAGCCCTGGCCGGCAACCTGTGCCGCTGCACCGGCTATCGGCCGATCCTGGCCGCCGCCGAACAGGCCTGCTGCAACAAACCGGCGGACCAGTTCGACAGCCGCCAGGCCGAGACCATCGCCCACCTCAAAGCCATCGCGCCGACCCAAACCGGTGAACTCAACAGCGGCGACAAACGCTGCCTGGTGCCCCTCACCGTTGCCGACCTGGCCGACCTCTACGACGCCTACCCGCAAGCCCGCCTGCTGGCCGGCGGCACCGACCTGGCGCTGGAAGTCACCCAGTTCCACCGCACCCTGCCGGTGATGATCTATGTCGGCAATATTGAAGAGATGAAGCGCATCGAGGACTTCGACGACCGCCTGGAAATCGGCGCCGCCACTGCCCTCTCCGACTGCTACACCGCGCTGCACCACGAATACCCGGATTTCGGCGACCTGCTGCACCGCTTCGCCTCCCTGCAAATCCGCAACCAGGGCACCCTCGGCGGCAATATCGGCAACGCTTCGCCGATTGGCGATTCGCCGCCGCTGTTGATCGCGCTCGGCGCGCAGATCGTGCTGTGCAAAGGCAACACGCGCCGTACGCTGGCCCTGGAAGACTACTTCATCGACTACCGCGTGACGGCGCGCCAGGACAGCGAGTTCATCGAAAAAATCATCGTACCCAAGGGCCATGCGCTGTTCCGTGCCTACAAGGTTTCCAAGCGCCTGGACGACGATATTTCCGCCGTGTGTGCGGCCTTCAACCTGAAGATCGACAACGGTGTGATCAGTGATGCCCGCGTCGCGTTCGGCGGCATGGCCGCCACGCCAAAACGCGCGAAAAACTGCGAAGCCGTGTTAGTCGGTGCCACCTGGAACGCCGCCACCGTCGAGAAAGCCTGCGCCGCCCTGGCCGAGGATTTCACCCCGCTGTCGGACTTCCGCGCCAGCAAGGAATACCGCCTGCTCAGCGCCCGGAACCTGCTGCGCAAATACTTCATCGAACTGCAAACGCCGCACATCGAGACTCGGGTGACCGCTTATGTCTAACCATCACGCCGTGGAAAAAACCCAGGCCGAACTGGCCGCGCTGTTTGCCCAGGACCTGACCTCCGGGGTCGGCCGCAGCGTCAAGCATGACAGCGCCGCCAAGCACGTGTCCGGTGAAGCGCAGTACATCGATGACCGCCTGGAATTCCCCAATCAGTTGCACCTGTATGCACGCATGTCCGACCGCGCCCACGCCCGGATCATCCGCATCGACACCGCGCCCTGCTACGCCTTCGACGGTGTACGTATCGTCATCACCCACGAAGACGTGCCGGGCCTGAAAGACATCGGCCCGCTGCTGCCCGGCGACCCCTTGCTGGCCATCGACACGGTGCAGTTCGTCGGCCAGGTGGTTTTGGCCGTGGCCGCCCGCGACCTCGACACCGCACGCAAGGCCGCGATGGCCGCCGTGATCGAATACGAAGACCTGGAGCCCGTGCTGGATGTGGTCGAGGCCTTTCGCAACAAGCACTTCGTGCTCGACAGCCACACCCACCAACGGGGTGATTCGGCCGGCGCGCTGGCGACCGCCAAGCACCGCCTCCAGGGCACCCTGCATATCGGCGGCCAGGAACACTTCTACCTGGAAACCCAGATTTCCTCGGTAATGCCCACCGAAGACGGCGGCATGATCGTCTATTGCTCCACGCAGAACCCCACCGAAGTGCAGAAGCTGGTGGCCGAAGTGCTGGATGTGTCGATGAACAAGATCGTCGTCGATATGCGCCGCATGGGCGGCGGTTTCGGCGGCAAGGAAACCCAGGCCGCCAGCCCGGCGTGCCTGTGCGCGGTGGTGGCGCGCCTCACCGGCCAGCCGACCAAGATGCGCCTGCCGCGCGTCGAAGACATGCTGATGACCGGCAAGCGCCACCCCTTCTATATCGAATACGACGTGGGCTTCGACGACAGCGGTCGCCTGCACGGGATCAACCTGGAGCTGGCCGGTAACTGCGGCTGCTCGCCGGACCTGTCCAACTCGATCGTCGACCGCGCCATGTTCCACGCCGACAACGCGTATTACCTGGGCGATGCCACGGTGAACGGCCATCGCTGCAAGACCAACACCGCGTCCAACACCGCCTATCGCGGCTTCGGTGGCCCGCAAGGCATGGTCGCCATCGAGGAAGTGATGGACGCCATCGCCCGTCATCTGGGGCTGGACCCGTTGGCGGTGCGCAAGGCCAATTACTACGGCAAGACCGAGCGCAACGTCACCCACTACTACCAGACCGTCGAGCACAACATACTCGAAGAGATGACCGCCGAACTTGAAGCCAGCAGCCAATACGCCGAGCGCCGCGAAGCGGTCCGCCTGTACAACGCCCACAGCCCGATCCTGAAAAAAGGCCTGGCGCTGACGCCGGTGAAATTCGGGATCTCGTTCACGGCGAGCTTCCTGAACCAGGCGGGCGCGCTGATCCATATCTACACCGACGGCAGCATCCACCTGAACCACGGCGGCACCGAGATGGGCCAGGGCTTGAACACCAAAGTCGCGCAAGTGGTGGCCGAAGTGTTCCAGGTGGACATCGACCGCGTGCAGATCACCGCCACCAACACCGACAAAGTGCCCAACACCTCGCCGACTGCTGCCTCCAGCGGTGCGGACCTGAACGGCAAGGCCGCCCAGAACGCCGCCGAAACCATCAAGCAACGCCTGGTGGAATTCGCCGCGCGCAAGTACGACGTGAGCGAAGCGGATGTGGAATTTCATAACGGCCATGTGCGCGTGCGCGAGCAGATCCTGAGCTTTGAAGCGCTGATCCAGCAGGCGTATTTCGCCCAGGTCTCGCTGTCGAGCACCGGCTTCTACAAGACTCCGAAAATCTTCTACGACCGCAGCCAGGCCCGCGGTCGCCCGTTCTACTACTTCGCCTTCGGCGCGGCGTGCTGCGAAGTGATCGTCGACACCCTGACCGGCGAATACAAGATGCTGCGCACCGACATCCTCCACGATGTGGGTGCCTCACTGAACCCGGCCATCGACATCGGCCAGGTAGAAGGCGGCTTTATCCAGGGCATGGGCTGGCTGACCATGGAAGAGCTGGTGTGGAACAACAAGGGCAAGCTAGAGACCTGCGGCCCGGCCAGCTACAAGATCCCGGCGGTGGCCGACATGCCTTTGGATTTGCGTGTGAAGCTGGTGGAAAACCGCAAGAACCCGGAAGACACGGTGTTCCATTCCAAGGCCGTGGGCGAGCCACCGTTCATGCTCGGGATTGCCTCGTGGTGCGCGATCAAGGATGCGGTGGCGAGCCTGGCTGATTATCGCCATCAGCCGAAGATCGATGCGCCGGCGACACCGGAGCGGGTGTTGTGGGGGTGTGAGCAGATGCGCAAGTTGCAGACGGCGACAGCTGTCGAGACTGAAACTGAAATGGCTTCGCTCTAGACCGAGGCGCTGCCCGAACTGACAACAGTAATGTTGAGGTAAACATGAACAACTGGATCAGCGCCCTCGCCGACCTGCAAAACCAGAGTGAACCCTGCGTACTGGTGACCATCATCGAAGAGCTCGGCTCCACGCCGCGCAATGCCGGTTCGAAGATGGTGATCAGTGCCGCGCAAACCTTCGACACCATCGGCGGCGGGCACCTGGAATACAAGGCCATGCAGATCGCCCGCGACATGCTTGTGCGTGGCCAGCAGAACACCCATCTGGAGCGCTTCAGCCTCGGCGCCAGCCTGGGCCAGTGCTGCGGTGGCATCACCGTGCTGCTGTTCGAACCCATGGGCCAGGTACAGGCGCAGATCGCGGTGTTCGGCGCCGGCCATGTCGGCCGCGCGCTGGTGCCGTTGCTGGCGAGCCTGCCGTGCCGGGTACGCTGGATCGATTCCCGCGAGCAGGAGTTTCCGGAACATATCCCCCAGGGCGTGCGTAAAATCATCAGCGAAGAGCCAGTGGACGAAATTGCCGACCTGCCGGTGGGCAGTTACTGCATCGTCATGACCCACAATCACGCGCTGGACCTGGAACTCACCGCCGCCCTGCTCAAGCGCAATGACTTTGCCTACTTCGGCCTGATCGGCTCGAAGACCAAACGCGTCAAGTTCGAACACCGCCTGCGCGATCGCGGCTTCGACGCCGCGCAGATGCAACGCATGCGTTGCCCCATGGGCCTCAGCGAGGTGAAGGGCAAGTTGCCGGTGGAGATCGCCATCTCCATCGCCGGCGAAATCATCGCCACCTATAACGCCAGTTTCGGCCAGCACACCGCGAGCGCCGAACCCATTGCCAAATTGCTGCCGGCCTCGCGCCGAAGCCAAGCTATCAATTGAGACGACCATGCCTTTGACTCGCAAAGCCTACCGTGCCGCCCTCCTGCACAGCATCGCCGACCCCGCTGAAGTTGGGATCGAAGCCTCCTACGAGTATTTCGAAGACGGCCTGCTGGTGATCGAAAACGGCCGGATCAGCGCCGTGGGCCATGCCGCCGACCTGCTGCCGAGCTTGCCTGCCGATATCGACATCACCCATTACCAGGATGCGCTGATCATCCCCGGCCTGATCGACACCCATATCCACCTGCCGCAAACCGGCATGGTCGGCGCGTATGGCGAGCAGTTGCTGGACTGGCTCAACACCTACACCTTCCCGTGCGAAAGCCAGTTCGCCGACAAGGCCCACGCCGAAGAAGTCGCAGACATTTTTATCAAGGAACTGCTGCGCAACGGCACCACCACCGCACTGGTGTTCGGCAGTGTGCATCCGCAGTCGGTGAACGCATTCTTTGAGGCGGCGGAAAAACTCGACCTGCGCATGATCGCCGGCAAGGTGATGATGGACCGCAACGCTCCGGACTACCTTACCGACACCGCCGAATCCGGCTACCAGCAAAGCAAGGCGCTGATCGAACGCTGGCACGGCAAGGGCCGCCTGCACTACGCGGTCACCCCGCGTTTTGCGCCGACCAGCACGCCGGAACAATTGGCGCTCGCCGGGCAACTGCTGGGCGAGTACCCGGACCTGTACATGCAGACGCACATCAGTGAGAACAAGCAGGAAGTCGAGTGGGTGAAGGCGCTGTTTCCGGAGCGCAGCGGCTATCTGGATGTGTACGACCACTACCAGCTGCTGGGCGAGCGCTCGGTGTTTGCCCACGGCGTGCACCTGTGTGATGACGAGTGCGCACGGTTGGCGGAGACGGGGTCGGCGGTGGCGTTCTGTCCGACCTCGAACCTCTTCCTCGGCAGCGGCCTGTTCAACCTGCCGATGGCCGAGAAACACAAGCTGAATGTCGGCCTGGGCACCGATGTGGGTGGCGGCACCAGTTTCTCGCTGCTGCAAACCTTGAACGAAGCCTACAAGGTCATGCAACTGCAGGGCGCGCGGTTGAGCCCCTTCAAGTCACTGTACCTGGCTACCCTGGGCGGTGCGCGGGCGCTGCGCCTGGAAGACAAGATCGGCACGCTGCAGCCGGGCACCGATGCCGACTTCCTGGTGCTGGACTACAACGCCACGCCGCTGCTGAGCTATCGCTTGAAGCAAGCCAATAACATTGCCGAGACGTTGTTCGTGTTGATGACCCTGGGGGATGATCGGACGGTGTTGCAGACGTATGCGGCCGGCCAACTCGTGCACCAACGCTGATCTGCGCCACGACACAAAACAAATGTGGGAGGGGGCTTGCTCCCGATAGCGGTGGATCAGGCACTTAATTCAGTGACTGACACTCTGCCATCGGGAGCAAGCCCCCTCCCACATTTTTTAATCGGGTTTACAGCTTGACCGAAGAACGCCCCGGCTTCTTGGTCTGCAACAGATGCGAGAACACCGCATGCAAATCATCCGACGCACTTTCCTCGTCGAGGTTGAGCTTGCTGTCGATGTGATCCATGTGATGCATCATCAAATTCACCGCCAGCGCCGCGTCCCTCGCTTCGATAGCGTCGATCAGTTGCGTGTGCTCATCGTAGGAGCAGTGCGAGCGGTTGCCGCTTTCGTACTGGGCGATGATCAACGAGGTCTGGGACACCAGGCTGCGCTGGAAGCTGATCAGCGGCGCGTTTTTCGCGGCCTCGGCCAGCTTGAGGTGGAACTCGCCGGAGAGGCGGATGCCCGCCCCGCGATCGCCGCGGGAGAAGCTGTCGCGCTCGTCGTTGACCATCTGGCGCAGTTCGGCCAGTTGCTCGGCGGTGGCGTGCTGCACCGCCAGCTCGGTGATCGCTCGCTCTACCAGGCGCCGGGCCAGGAACACCTGGCGTGCTTCTTCCACGCTTGGGCTCGCCACCACCGCGCCACGATTGGGCCGCAGCAACACCACGCCTTCATGGGCCAGGCGCGACAGCGCGCGGCGAATAATGGTGCGGCTGACGCCGAAGATTTCGCCCAGTGCCTCTTCGCTCAATTTGGTACCGGGTGCCAGGCGCTGCTCGAGGATCGCCTCGAAGATATGCGCGTAGACGATATCGTCCTGGGTTCCGCTGCGACCGACCTTGCCGGCTCGCGGTTGTTTCTTGAGAGGTTGCAACTGTTCGTTCATGGGCACTCGGGTAGGGAGAACGGCGGCGAATTAACGGTAATACGGCAACTTTAAGGTAATACGGCAACACGGGGTCGCTGGCAAGTATCACCTAAAAACAGCGCACATTGTACACAACCCACTGCGCCAACACACTGTACGGCTGTTTGCGGTGCCGTCTGTATTGCAATGAGTCGTTACGTTTGAGTTTAGGCTTGAATCTGCGCCGTCACCGGCAAACACCCAGGTAAAAGGAACACCTCTCCATGACCGACGCCACCCAAGCGCCCTTGCGCCCGCTGGCCGACACTTCTGCCTCCGCCGTCGTCGCCGGCTTTATCGCCATGATGACCGGCTATACCAGCTCCCTGGTGCTGATGTTCCAGGCCGGCCAGGCGGCCGGCTTGACCACGGCGCAGATTTCTTCGTGGATCTGGGCGATTTCCATCGGCATGGCGGTCTGCAGCATCGGCCTGTCCCTGCGCTATCGCACGCCGATCACCATTGCCTGGTCCACCCCCGGCGCGGCGCTGTTGATCACCAGCCTGGGCGGTGTGAGTTACGGCGAGGCCATCGGCGCCTACATCACCTGCGCGGTGCTGGTGACGCTCTGCGGGCTCACCGGCAGCTTTGAAAAACTGGTCAAGCGCATCCCGGCATCGTTGGCGGCCGCGTTGCTGGCGGGGATCCTGTTCAAGATCGGCAGCGAAATTTTCGTCGCCGCGCAGCATCGCACCGGCCTGGTACTGGGGATGTTTTTCACCTACCTGATCATCAAGCGTCTGTCGCCACGCTACGCGGTACTGGCCGCCCTGATGATCGGTACCCTGCTGTCGGGGCTGATGGGCTTGCTGGACTTCAGCGGTTTCCACCTGGAAGTGGCGACGCCGGTGTGGACGACACCGCACTTCTCGTTGGCGGCAACCATCAGCATCGGGATTCCGTTGTTCGTGGTGGCGATGACCTCGCAGAACATGCCCGGCGTCGCCGTACTGCGGGCCGATGGCTATAACGTGCCGGCCTCGCCGCTGATCACCGCCACCGGCCTGGCCTCGCTGGTGCTGGCGCCCTTTGGCTCCCACGGCATCAACCTGGCGGCGATCAGCGCAGCGATCTGCACCGGCCCCCATGCCCATGAAGACCGTAATAAACGCTACACCGCCGCCGTATGGTGCGGGGTGTTCTACGGGATAGCCGGGGTGTTCGGCGCAACACTGGCGGCACTGTTCGCAGCCTTGCCCAAGGAACTGGTGCTGTCGATTGCGGCCTTGGCCTTGTTTGGCTCGATCATCAATGGCTTGAGTATCGCCATGAATGAGCCGAAGGAACGGGAAGCGGCGCTGATCACCTTTATGGTCACCGCGTCAGGCTTGACGTTGTTTTCCATCGGCTCGGCGTTCTGGGGGATTGTGGCGGGGGTGTTGACGCTGCTGATTCTGAACTGGCGCAAGGCATAAAAAAACGGCGACCCTCAGGTCGCCGTTTTTTTCAGTATCACTTAGCCGCGTTGATCGGCTTTTCCGGATACCACACGTCCAGCAGCGGGCTGACTTCAGCCTTGGTCAGCTCGGAACGGGTTTTCAGCCAGGCTTCGACGGCAGCGCGCTGCTGTTCGGAGACCGAGCCACGCTTCTGCAGGCAAACCAGACCGTAGTCATCGCCGCCGACATAGCCCAGGCCGTTGGCTTCCATGGCTTCTTTGATGAATGCTTCGAGGAAAGCGTCGATAGCTTCTTCACTCAGGCCTTCTTTGAAGTCCAGGTTCAGTTCGAAACCCAGCTCTTGAAATTCATCAACGCACAGTTTTTTGCGCAGACGCTGGGAACGGTTAGTCGCCATTGGAACAATCCTCATAAGTAATAACGGGCGGCACTTTAGCAGTTTAAGACGACGATTGCCCGACTCTCTGGGACAGGCGGCCGTTTGCTGTTAAAAAAACGCCAATTACCAGCTATCGTTCAGCTACAAGTGCCTTCACCTTGGGGCATAATGCCGACACTTTCATGACCATTGAGGGAATTTTCCTATCTACCCCTCGCCTTTTTCACCCTCCTCAGCAGTAGGGTTTTACTTCTTATGATCAAATCTTTGCGTCCATTGCTACTCGCCAGTTTTCTCCTGCCACTGGCCTTTTCCACCTCCGCAGCCCCGATCAATAACACCCTGCCCCCGAACGTCCAGCAGGCACTCGCCAAAGCCAAGCTGCAAAACACTGCGCTGTCCCTGGTGATGATCCCGCTGAACGGCCCCGGCACCCCCACGGTATTCAACGCCGACGTCTCGGTAAACCCGGCTTCCACCATGAAACTGGTCACCACCTATGCGGCCCTGGAAATGCTCGGCCCCAACCACCAGTGGAAAACCGAGTTCTACACCGACGGCACCCTCAGCGGTGGCGTGTTGCACGGCAACCTGTACCTCAAGGGCGGCGGCGACCCCAAGCTGAACATGGAAAAACTCTGGCTGCTGATGCGCGACCTGCGGGCCAATGGCGTGCAGCAAGTCACCGGTGACCTGGTGCTGGACCGCAGTTTCTTCAACCAACCGCAGTTGCCGGAATTCAATGATGACGGCAACGACGAGAACAAACCGTTCCTGGTCAAGCCCGACGCCCTGCTGGTCAACCTCAAGGCCCTGCGCTTTGTGACCCGTAACGATTCGGGGCGCGTGCTCGTCTCGGTCGAGCCGCCGATTGCCAGCATCCGCATCGACAACCAGGTCAAGGCCTCCAACGCCAAGCAGTGCACCGGCGACGTACGCTACAACCCGGTCACAGGCGCCGATGGCAGTATGACGGTCACCGTCAGCGGCCAATTGGCCGATGGCTGCAGCTCGCAGACTTATCTGTCGTTGCTGGACCACGCCACCTACACCGCTGGCGCGGTACGGGCGATCTGGCAGGAACTGGGCGGCAGCATCCAGGGCCGCGATATCCAGGCACCGGTGCCCAAGGATGCCAAGGTACTGGCCCGCGCCTTTTCGCCGGACCTGGCGGAAATCATCCGCGACATCAATAAATACAGTAACAACACCATGGCCCAGCAATTGTTCCTGAGCCTGGGCGCGCAGTTCCGCAACGATGCCGACGGCGACGATGCCAAGGCCGCGCAACGTGTGGTGCGCCAGTGGCTGGCGAAGAAAGGCATCACCGCGCCACACCTGGTGATGGAGAACGGTTCGGGCCTGTCCCGTGCCGAACGGGTCAGCGCCCGCGAAATGGCCGCCATGCTGCAAGCCGCCTGGAAAAGCCCCTACGCTGCGGAATACATCAGCTCAATGCCGATCGCCGGCACCGACGGCACCATGCGCAAACGCCTGAAGACCACCGCCATGCGCGGCGAAGCCCACGTCAAGACCGGTACCTTGAATACCGTGCGCGCCATTGCCGGGTTCAGCCGCGACAACAACGGCAACACCTGGGCGGTGGTGGCGATCCTCAACGATCCGAAGCCGTGGGGCGCGTCGTCGGTGCTGGACCAGGTGCTGCTGGATCTGTACCGCCAGCCAAAACTGGCGGCGGCGGCTCCCGTCCTATAGGAGCGAGCATCAGGCCCGCGCCCTCTCGGCCTCCACCCGGTCCCTGCCCGCCTGCTTGGCCACGTACACCGCCGAGTCGGCACGCAACAACAGGCCATCAATGCCTTCATCCACCCGCCAGCTGGCCACACCAAAGCTGGCGGTGACGATGCCCACAGGCTCCATCGGCAGGTTACGCAGGGATTGCCACAACTCCATGGCCAGGCCATAAGCCTGCTCGCCATCGGTATTGGGGCACAGCACCATGAATTCCTCGCCCCCCAGGCGGCAGAACACGTCGGTGCGGCGCAGACGCTGACTGATGCGCCTGCACAACTCCTGCAACACCCCGTCGCCAACCGCATGCCCGTGCTGGTCGTTGATACGCTTGAAATGATCGATATCGAGCATGATCACCGACAGCGCCCCACTGGTCCGGTTGAGTCTCGCCATCTCGGCCCTGAGGCGGTCCTGGAAATAGCGACGGTTGTGAATCCCGGTCAGGGAATCTGTGATGGACAGCGCGCGCAGTTCCTCTTCAACCCGCTTCAAGTCGGAAATGTCCGACACATAGCCATGCCACAGCGTACCGCCCCCCGGTAACTCTTCCGGGGTGGCCTCGCCGCGAATCCAGCGTAAACCCCGTTGCGGCAACTGCACCCGGTACTCTTCGCGCCAATGGCTCAACTGCAATGCCGACAGGCGAATCGAGGCCCGCACCCGATCCGCGTCCAGCGGGTGGATTCGCTCGAAGACCTTCGTCGCATCCCGCTGCAACACGCTGACCTCGATTTCATAGATATCGCGCATGCCATCACTGGCGTAGATAAAGCGCCAGTTATCCTGGGGTTCCAGGGTGAATTGGAAGATCCCCCCGGGTACGTGGGCACTGAGTTTCTTGAGCAGGCGGTCCCGCGCCGCCAGGGCCTCGTAGGCGCGTTTCTGCTCGGTGACGTCCAGGTAAATCGCGAGGTACCCGACCCACAGACCATGGTCATCCAGCAATACGGTGGCCAACATGTTCACAATCAGCTGACTGCCATCCTGGCGGACCAAGGTCCACTCCCGGGCTTCGTGCAGGTTGTCGGGGCTTTCCACCAGCATCGCCTGGCTCGCCGGGATACGCTTGCCCAAGGTCACGCTCAGGCTCGCGGAACGTGCCTCCAGCTCCAACGCCAAGTGCAGGCTTTCCAGGGTCAGCTTGCCCACCACCTGGTCGGCCTCGTACCCCAGCATCTGCTCGGCACCGGCGTTGAAGGTGTTGATCACGCCCCGCAAGTCAGTGGCAATGATCGCCACTTGGGTAGCGGCGTTGAGTACGCTGCGCAACTGGCCATGGGCACCACGTAGTTCCTGCTCACGCAAGCGCAACTGCACAGTGCGTTGCTCCACCAGTTTCAACGCACGCTGGCGCTGGCTCACCAGCACATAGAGCAAGGCGCTGAGCAGCAGGCTGAGTAGGCTACCCATGGTCAGGATCGTGGACAGCGAGGAATAGTTGGCCTGCTCGAACACCTTGCTCGGGCGCAGGCTCAGGGCGTACACATGATCGCCCAGGGTCAGGCGACGCGCGCCAGCAAGGTCACTGTTGGCCACGGCATTGCCGGACTCGAAGAGCACGCGCTTTTGCAAGTCGGAGGTGTCGACGATCTGCATCACCAGGTTGTCCCGCTCCGCTTTTGGCAAGCCCTCGGCGACCAACTGGCGCATGCTGATCACCGCCATTACGTAACCGTATGGCTCATTTGGGGACGGCTCGGACGTGGGCAGGTGACTCACCGGCGCGACCAGTAATACACCCGTGGCATAAGCCGGCTCGACCCCCACCAACTGCATCGGTTGGGACACCGCCAGCTTGCCGCTCTTTTGCGCCCGCTCAAGGGTCGAGCGCCGCAGGGGCTGGGCCAACAGATCAAAACCCAGGGGCGACCCCAGCAGGCTTTGAGTCTGGCTATAGAGCACCGGAACGTATTCATCACGCTCGGGCGCCGGGGCCAGTTCGCCGACGCTATTAAGTTCACGGATAACAAAGGGTACCCCACGCAGGCGGGACACCTCTTGTTCAAATTGGCTGCGCTGTCCGCGAAACACACGGGGTGCCCAGGCGTAGGCCCGGGCGCGCAACAGTAACGGCTGGGCAAACCCGTCGAACTCCTCGCGGGACACAACATCGGAGTTGACGAAGAACCGCCGCAGGCTATTCAGGCGTTGTTCCTGATCCTCGAAACGTTCCTGCAAGCGGCTGTAACGCTCGTTGACCAGCAACTGAAAGCGCTGGCGAACCTGTTGCTGATAGAGGTCGGAGGCCGCCCAGGCGACGATGGCCGTCAGCGCAAAACCTGCCAATAACACCACCAACGCCACCAGCCAAGCCGACGCCTGTTCACTGATAAAGCCTAGGATTTTCGGGCGAACGGCTTGCAACGGCATAGGCAACACTCACAACGCCAGCGTGCGGGGGGTGTCACTTTGGCTAGGCCTTAAGTTATAGCCATCGGCCCAGGGTTTGACCAGCGTAAAAAAGCCGCAAGCCCGGAATAGTCCAGGCTTGCGGCTTTTTCGTGGCGGCGATCAGCGAGCAGTGATTTTCCACGCCCGGTGGATCTTCGCATTACGCGCAAAATCCGGATCGATGGTCTTGTCGCTGATTTCCTCGACCGCATAGCGTTCGCTGAGATTGTCCTCCAACTGGAACTTGCGGAAGTTGTTCGAGAAGTACAGCACGCCACCCGGTGCCAGGCGCGCCATGGCCAGGTCAAGCAACTGCACGTGGTCGCGCTGCACGTCGAAGATGCCTTCCATGCGCTTGGAGTTGGAGAAGGTCGGCGGGTCGATGAAGATCATGTCGAACTCATCGCGGCTGGCCTCCAGCCAGGCCATCACATCGCCCTGCTCCAGGCGGTTCTTGTCGGAAAAACCGTTGAGCGAGAAGTTGCGACGTGCCCAGTCCAGGTAGGTCTTGGACAGGTCGACACTGGTGGTGCTGCGCGCGCCGCCCTTGGCTGCGTGCACACTGGCGGTGGCGGTGTAGCAATACAGGTTGAGGAAACGCTTGCCGGCCGCTTCCTTCTGGATACGCATGCGCATCGGACGGTGGTCGAGGAACAGACCGGTGTCCAGATAGTCGGTGAGGTTGACCAGCAGCTTCACGCCGCCTTCGCTGACCTCGGTGAACTTGCCCTGGGCGCTCTGGCGCTCGTACTGCTTGGTACCGCTCTGGCGCTCGCGACGCTTGACCACCACGCGGCTCTTGTCGATGTTCAGTGCCTGGGGAATGGCCGCCAGGGCATCGAACATGCGGGCCGAGGCTTTTTCCGGATCAATGGATTTGGGGGCGGCGTATTCCTGCACGTGAACCCAATCGTGGTACAGGTCGATGGCCATGGAGTATTCAGGCATATCGGCGTCGTATACGCGGTAGCAATCCACCCCTTCACGCTTGGCCCACTTGCCCAGCAGCTTGAGGTTCTTTTGCAGGCGGTTGGCAAACATCTGCCCACCTTCGCTCAGGCGCGCCTGCTCGACCACGGGGGCCGGGGCGGGCTTGATCGGGTTGCCGTTCTTGTTGTACTGGCGCTCCTGCGGCTCGGCCGGGGCCTGGTCGTAAACCGCCTGCTCACGTTCGGCCTGGCGCTGTTCCGGGGTACGGCGCTCGCCGGTGACGAACTGATCCGGGTTGACCTTGATCAGCAGCAACTTGCACGGCAATGCGCCGTTCCAGAACGAATACTGCTTGTGGCTGCGGATCCCCATGCGCTTGCCCAGGTCCGGCGCGCCGGTGAACACCGCCGCTTCCCAGCCCATGCAGACCTGGCGCAGGCGCTCGCCGAGGTTCTGGTAGAGGTACAACAGGCTGGCTTCGTCACCCAAACGCTCGCCGTAGGGCGGGTTGCAGATCACCAGGCCTTTCTGGTTCTGGTCCGGGCGCGGCTCGAAGGTGCCGACTTCGCCCTGGTACACCTTGATCCAGTGGCTCAGGCCGGCGCGCTCGATGTTGTTGCGGGCGGGCTGGATCAGGCGCGGGTCGGCTTCGTAGCCCCGCACCCACAACGGCGGCTTGTTCATGCCGATGGCCGCGCGTTCAGTGGCCTCGGCGTGGAGTTTTTTCCACAGCGCCGGGACGTGGCCGAGCCAGGTGGTGAAGCCCCACAATTCGCGATTCAGGTTAGGTGCCATGTCGGCGGCGATCATCGCGCCTTCCACCAGGAAGGTGCCCACGCCGCACATCGGGTCAGTCAGCGCGCCGCCTTCGGCAGCAATGCGCGGCCAGCCGGCACGAATCAGGATCGCCGCCGCGAGGTTTTCCTTCAACGGCGCGGCGCCCTGCTGCAGGCGGTAGCCGCGCTGGTGCAGGCTGTGGCCGGACAGGTCAAGGGACAGGATCGCTTCGCCACGGTCCAGGCGCAGGTGGATGCGCAGGTCCGGGTTGATCTTGTCGATGGACGGGCGTTCGCCGGTCGGAGTGCGCAGCTTGTCGACGATCGCATCCTTGACCTTCAGCGCGCCGAAGTGGGTGTTGTCGATGCCTGAGCCGTGACCGCTGAATTCCACCGCCAGGGTACCGTCAGAAACCATGTGATCGGCCCATTCAATATCCAGCACACCGTGATAGAGGTCTTCGGCGTCCTTCATCGGGAAGCGCTTGAGCACCAGCAACACACGGTTGGCCAGGCGCGACCAGAGGCACAGGCGATAAGCGGTTTCCATGTCGGCCATGCCGCGCACGGCCGAGGTGTGCTCGCGGGCGTCCTCAAGGCCAAGCCCGACGGCTTCCTCGATCAGCAGGCCTTCGAGGCCCTTGGGGCAGGTGAGGAAGAGTTCAAAACGGTCCGACATGGGGCATTCCAGGCTTTTCAGCAATAAGTGAACGGGCGACGCATCGCCGGCTCGGTTTTCAATCAAGCACTTTTCTTGAAGAGTGCTCGCGTGGCACGAATGTGCCGTTCCACCCCGTCTGACGGGCCTTGGAGCCTTTATTGACGGGGCAGAGAGAGAATTTGACGCAACAAAAAGAAATATTCCGACCCTTCGTCGAATAATAACCGACAGCAACAGAAGGACATTCTCACTAAAGGATTAAACCCATCCTCTTTGCAGGGTGCATCATAGCTGGCTTTGCCCAACAAATGGGGCGAAAAGCCATCCCAGCTTATGGCTATAGCATCGTTATCGTTACGTGCTTATGACAAAACGATCATTGAATCCATGTGACCTATTGGTTAGAACTCAACACAGGTTGGCGCCGTAACGACGCCGACACCTAGGCTCGCCACGCCGGCAGCGAGCCCACCAACGGCAGAAAAACTCTGCCCGGCCTCAGACGAGGCCGAAGGATATCAAGACAGTCAACAAGTGAGGGAAACACCCTATGAGAAGACTTAAGCGTGATCCGTTGGAAAGAGCATTTTTACGCGGATATCAATATGGCGTTCATGGCAAATCCCGTGAGCTTTGCCCATTTACTCTACCGTCGGTACGCCAAGCCTGGATCAACGGCTGGCGAGAAGGACGCGGCGACAACTGGGACGGTATGACTGGCACTGCGGGAATCCACAGACTCAACGAACTTCACGCCGTCGGCTAATCAAGGGCATTTAATTCCGACACCACCACGAATATGTAACGACTTAACCACGCACGCCCTATCCAGGCGGCGGGCTTCGGCCCAGGGGCTCCTCTTAAGGAGCCCTTTTTATTGGCCTGAGAATAATGAGGACTACCGTAGGAGCGAGGGGGACGCCTAGTTCTTGCTCGCGAAGAACCCGAGGGCGCCGCGTTAAGCCAGATGCGCAGCGCTATCGTTGACGTTCTTCGCGAGCAAGAACTAGGCGTCCCCCTCGCTCCTACACGCGCAAGGCCGCAATTGCATCCACTGACTGGCGGATCAGCGCCGGGCCTTTGTAAATAAAACCCGAGTACAACTGCACCAGGCTGGCACCCGCAGCGATCTTCTCGGCTGCATGCTTGCCTTCGGTGATGCCGCCCACCGCGATGATCGGCAAACGCCCGGCCAGCTCAGCGGCCAGCACCTTGACGATATGAGTGCTCTTGTCACGCACTGGCGCACCCGACAGGCCGCCCGCTTCATCGCCATGGGCCAACCCTTCGACGCCGACACGGCTGAGGGTGGTGTTGGTCGCGATGACCGCATCCATGCCCGCATCCACCAGGGCCTGGGCCACCAGCACGGTTTCTTCGTCACTCATGTCCGGGGCGATCTTGATTGCCAGCGGCACACGCTTGCCATGGCGCACGGCCAGGTCTTCCTGGCGTTGGCGCAGGGCTTCGAGCAGTTGCTTGAGCGAATCGCCGAACTGCAGGCTGCGCAGGCCCGGGGTGTTGGGCGAGCTGACGTTGACGGTGACATAGCTGGCGTGGGCGTAGACCTTGTCCAGGCAGATCAGGTAGTCATCCACTGCGCGCTCGACCGGCGTGTCGAAGTTCTTGCCGATATTGATGCCGAGGATGCCCTTGTACTTTGCGGCCTCGACGCGCGACAGCAGATGATCGACGCCCAGGTTGTTGAACCCCATGCGATTGATGATCGCCTCGGCTTCCGGCAGGCGGAAGATACGCGGCTTGGGGTTGCCCGGTTGCGGTCTCGGCGTCACGGTGCCGATCTCCACAAAACCGAAACCCAACTGCGCGAAGCCATCGATGGCCGCACCGTTCTTGTCCAGGCCGGCAGCCAGTCCGACCGGGTTGGGGAAGTCGAGCCCCATCACCGACACCGGCGTTTTCGCCGGCGCCTTGCATACCAGGCCATTGAGCTCCAGGCGGCCACCGGCACCGATCAGGTCCAGGGACAGATCGTGGGAGGTTTCCGGGGAGAGTTTGAACAACAGCTGGCGGGCCAGGGTATACATGGGCGGGCTAGACTCGGATGGCGGCGAAAGGTGGCGGCGATTATAGCGGGGTGGCGGGGTGCACGCGAGGCGCGCCGCCCAAACGTCAGTAGCGTTGCTGTACCAGGGCCTCATAACGTGCCCAGATTTTTTCCGCATAGCGCATGCGCAACGCGTCGCGCTCAGGGCCGGAGCCGGGCCCGACATTGTAGGACCCCACCGCCGTCCAGTTGTAGCCAAAGCGCTGGATAAACTCGGCCAGTATGGACGCCCCGACTTCCACCGACAGGCAAGGCTCACTCAACAACCTTTCCTCGGTGATACCCAGCTTGAGCAGGCGAGGCAAATGGATACTGTTGATCTGCATCAGGCCGATATCCCGTGTGCCGTTACCGTTGGCGTAGTTCATCGCATCCGGGCGAAAATCCGACTCCACGGCGGCGATAGCCTGTAGCAACTCCGGCTCGATATCGTAGCGATGGGCGGTTTCCTCCCAGCAATAGGCCAGTGCCTGATTGCCGCTCGTCACCAGGCCAAGCCACAGCAGCCGGCGCCAGAACTCAGCCATGACTGACTTGTCCACAGGCCGAACACACATGCGGCAGGGTATCCATAGGCCCGGGCCCTGCTCGCTCAGCCTTCACCGGGCATGTAAAGCGATACCCGCGACCATAAATGGTCTTGATAAAGCCTTTGTCAGCGCCAAGATGCTTGCGCAGCGAATAAATGCAACGGGTCAGCGACTCCTCGGCGACCTCCCCCTGGGGCCAGGCCAACTCGAGCAAACGATCCTTGGTCATCAGTACACCGCCAGAGACCAACAGCAGCCGCAAAACATGCAGCTCCTTGGGTGGCAACTGGACGTCGCTGCCGTCGCCGGTCAGGCGACCATCGCCATGCAGCGTCCACTGGGAAAAGAGCAGGGACGTCGTCAACTCATCATTCACGACGGCCATATCTACCTCGACATCCGACTACTGACATTGAAGTCCTTATGTTCCAGTACTGGCTCTTGTGCCCACATCACGACTATAAAAAACCACCTTGCAGCCCACGCTAGGAAAAACCCCATACAGCCGACGCTTTTTAGCAACACCCTGTAAGACACTTCACCCACATACGTCAGGCGCTCCCCCATTTATAGACCTCGTGCAACTCAACACCCAACCGATCCTGCAGTTGCACCAACTCGCCCAATGCGAGCAACCGGCCATTAACCCGAACTTCCACGCAGTGGATGATGCCCGGCGACAATGGCAGCACCTTTCCAGCAGCAAAGGCTGCCAGGCGCCTGCGGCTGATCAGTTGTTCCTGTAGAAGAATTTCCAAATGCATGGGTCAACACCTTATTCACGGAGAGCTATCGCGACCCGGGCGTACAAACGCACGTTGCACGCGCTCGTATTGCGCCGCACTCAACGGTGGTGCGCCCACGCCTGTGGCCAACGCCTTCAACTCGCTACCCGCGGCCCGGGCCTGAATGACAAACAGGCGAACCTTGGCCGGGCCGGCTGGAGCGGTGCTGCGTCCCGGCTCATGCGCCTCACGGCTGAACGCTCCCAGCCACAGGCGCTTGCCCTGCGCGACCCTCACCACACTGCTGGCACTCACCCGTCCGACCGCGGTCGGTTTGCCGCGCCGCCCCGCCTGGCTCAATTGTCGACCATCCTCGACATGGAGCAGCATCTCGATCTGGTTCGCTTCGGCAAAACGCGGCAGTACGCTGACCTGGGAGCCGTATTGCACGGGCTTCCAATCAGCATGGTCGGCTCCGGGAGCAGGCAGGTAGAAGGTGTGGTTATCCTGGAACATGGCCGGCACATTCTCCTGGGTGAGAATCACCGGCAACGTCATCACCCTTGCTCGCCGCCGGCGCTCCAGCGTGGCGATTTGCGCCATCACGCGGTTATCGTCCATCGGCTCCAGAATGCGCGTGGCCTGGGCCTTCCCATCCTTGTCCCAGTCAAAGCCCAGCTTTTTCAGTTCGTCACGGTCCACGTCCACCATCCATAGCGAGACTTCGATAGACCGCTTGGGCGCGTCCAACTCCGCCACCAGGCGCTCGATGAACCCCAACTGCGCAGGTTTACCCTTGATCAGCAGGCTATTGGTATCCGGGTATGCGATCACCACCAGGTTCTTGTCGGCCAGCGGTCCCTTCTGTTCAGAACCCAACAGGGTTTCGATCGTCGACGCGATTCCCGGCACCGTGACCTTTTCGTCACCCATGACATAGCCGCGGTCTGCCACGTGGGTGTTGAGTACCTGAACGACAGCAAACGCCTGGTTACCTACTTGTAATTCAGCACGCTCGCGATCCATCAATTGGGCCAGGCGCAAAACGTGGTCGACATAATGAGGTGGCCCGGATACATCGAATGTGTGTGCCCCGCTCACGCGCAGGGGGTAGCGCGTCTCATCAAGACCCGAACGGCGCATGAGGCCACGAAACCGCTCGACAGATATATGCCGCAGCACCACTGCCGAACGTTTTGCCTCGCTGGCGTTGTAGAGGTAGAGCGCCTGGCCATCGCTGTACCAGATCAAGCCGTACTGCAACGCAAGCGTCTCCAGGGCGTGCAGCGGCATAGCGAGGTCAATGACCTCGCTGATGCGTATGCGCGCCACTTCACCGCTCACGACGATGGGCAGGCCCATGGGCACGGACAAGGCGGTAAAGACGGTATGCAGGCTCTCGTCCTGCGCCTGGTAGGTTTCGCCCCGGGCACCGGCACTTCCCAGCATCAGCGCGGCAAGCAGCAGCCAGAGACAGGGAGTTGTTACGGAAAAGTGAGCGTACACCTGGGATTTCCTGGGCGGCCTGGCAGTAAGAAGCGGCCATACTGAGAGGCAGCCGAGTTTCAATCTTGATGAAAAGTTGACGGCTGGCGGCGCCCATCGGCCCGTGGCATGTGCCTTGCTACGGACTCCGTATCAAGGCGCGCACCAACGGCGGAGCGGGCTTACGGACAAAGGCGTCGTTACCCGCAATGGCCTTGCATCGCCATCTGAGGGAACGACGCTTTTTTGTGAAAGAAAAGGTAGGTGTTGATGAACGATTCGGTTGGCAACAGCCCGACGAACGACCCGCTGGCCTGGGTCAACGGCAGTGATGCCCCGGAAAAGAGCAGCCTTGACCTGGGCTTCATGGCCTTGAGCGATTGCGCATCCCTGGTGGTGGCAGCGACCCAAGGTTTCGCCCAGCCTTATGGCTTGACCCTCAACCTCAAGCGCCAATCTTCATGGGCCAACCTGCGGGACAAACTGGTCAGCGGCGAACTGGACGCCGCCCACAGCCTGTACGGGCTGGTCTATGCCGTGCACCTGGGCATCGGCGGCGTCGCACCTACCGACATGGCAGTCTTGATGGGGCTGAACCAGAACGGCCAAAGCATCAACCTGTCCCGCAGCCTGCAACAGCAGGGCGTGGTCACTCCTGAGGCGCTGGACCGCCACGTGCACCAAAGCCGAACAAAACTGACTTTCGCCCAGACCTTTCCCACAGGCACTCACGCCATGTGGTTGTACTACTGGCTGGCGAGCCAAGGCATTCATCCGCTACAGGATGTGGACAGCGTCGTGGTACCGCCCCCGCAAATGCTCGCGCACCTGCAGGCCGGGCGTATCGATGGCTTTTGCGTCGGCGAGCCCTGGTGCGCCAGTGCCGTCAAGCAACACCAGGGCTTTACCCTGGCGACCACCCAGGCGATCTGGCCGAACCATCCGGAAAAGGTGCTCGGCTGCACCCAGGCGTTTGTCGACCAGTACCCCAACACCGCCCGCGTGTTGGTGATGGCGATCCTCGAGGCCAGCCGCTTTATCGAGCAAAACACCGAAAACCGCCGCTCCACCGCACAATTGCTCAGTGGCCGCGAGTACCTCGATGCCCCGCTCGACTGCATCGAGCCGCGTTTGCTGGGCGCCTATGACGACGGCCTGGGCAACCAATGGCAGGACCCCCACGCCCTGCGTTTTTTTGCCGATGGCGAGGTCAACCTGCCCTACCTCTGCGATGGCATGTGGTTCATGACCCAGTTTCGACGCTGGGGCCTGTTGCGCGAAGACCCTGATTACCTCGGCGTTGCGCGCCAAGTGCAACAGCTGGCGCTGTATCGTCAGGCCGCCGAGGCACTGGGCCTCGGCGACAACGGCCAGGACATGCGCAGCAGTCAACTGATCGACGGCAAGATCTGGGACGGCTCGGATCCCGCCGGCTACGCGCGCAGCTTCCGCCTGCATGCCATGGCGGACCCTACCAGCCGCCAAGCCTTGCGCTGACAGGAGGATGTCCATGCTGCGAATCCTGTTGATCAACGACACGCCACGCAAAGTCGGCCGCCTGAGGACAGCGCTGATCGAGGCTGGCTTTGAAGTGATCGATGAATCCGGCCTGACCATCGACCTGCCTGCGCGCGTCGAAACGGTGCGCCCGGACGTCATCCTGATCGATACCGAGTCACCGGGCCGCGATGTGATGGAGCAAGTGGTACTGGTCAGCCGCGACCAGCCCCGGCCCATCGTAATGTTTACCGACGAGCACGACCCCGACGTGATGCGCCAGGCCATCAAGTCCGGGGTCAGCGCCTACATCGTCGAAGGCATTCAGGCGCAGCGCCTGCAACCGATCCTCGACGTGGCCATGGCTCGCTTCGAGAGCGACCAGGCCTTGCGCGCCCAACTCCAGGCCCGTGACCAACAGTTGGCCGAGCGCAAGCGCATCGAGTTGGCCAAGGGCATGCTGATGAAAATGAAGGCCTGCAATGAGGAAGAGGCCTACACCCTGATGCGCCGCCAGGCCATGAGCCGCCAGCAGAAACTGATCCAGGTGGCGGAGCAGATCATCGCCATGAGTGAACTGCTCGGTTAAACATCCGTAGCAGCTGTCGAGCTCCAGCGAGGCTGCGTCGGCCGCGACTCGAGCTTGAATCGGCAGTGCGGCCGACGCAGCCTCGCTTGCGCTCGGCAGCTGCTACGGGGGTAAGGCCGTGAGGTGGATTGGTTTTCGTAGCAGCTGTCGAGCCTTGGCGAGGCTGCGTCGGCCGCGGCTCGAGCTTGAGTCGGCAGCTGCGGATTTGCGCGGTGTTGGATAAGACGGTATCTACGGGTTTGCGCGGAGCTGGAGAAGACGGGAGCTACGGCCGGCATGTTGGCGCAGGACTTGCTAAGTAATCACCACAGGTAACCAACGGCGGTTGCCCCTTCACGACAAAGACGTCGCACACCCGGTTTGCCCTTGCGAACCCGGTGGCGGCGTTTTTTTGTTTTGGCCCCGGTAGCACGGGGCCGGTGGGGCGGCCTCAGCCGGCGGCTCCATCACCAGGCCTTCTTACAAGACTCCCAACCGTTGAGGTGCGTGATGAAATCAAGCTTCTGGAAATCCGGGCACACCCCGACCCTGTTTGCCGCGTTCCTGTATTTCGACCTGAGCTTCATGGTCTGGTATTTGTTGGGCCCCCTGGCGGTGCAGATTGCCGCCGACCTGCACCTGACCACCCAACAACGCGGCCTGATGGTGGCGACGCCGATCCTGGCCGGCGCGGTGCTGCGCTTCCTGATGGGCATGCTGGCGGACAAGCTGTCGCCCAAGACCGCCGGGCTGATTGGCCAGGTGATTGTGATCGTCGCCTTGTTCGGCGCCTGGAAACTAGGGATTCACAGCTACGAACAAGCCTTGTTGCTGGGACTGTTCCTCGGCATGGCCGGCGCATCCTTTGCGGTGGCGCTGCCGCTGGCGTCCCAATGGTACCCGGCCGAACACCAGGGCAAGGCCATGGGCATCGCCGGTGCCGGTAACTCGGGCACGGTGTTCGCGGCGTTGCTGGCCCCGGTGCTGGCGGCGGCGTTTGGCTGGAGCAATGTGTTCGGCTTTGCGCTGATTCCACTGATCCTGACGCTGATCGTCTTCGCCTGGCTGGCACGCAATGCACCCGAGCGGCCGAAAGCCAAGTCCATGGCCGATTACTTCAAGGCCCTGGGCGACCGCGACAGCTGGTGGTTCATGTTTTTCTACAGCGTAACCTTCGGCGGTTTTATCGGTCTGGCCAGCGCCCTGCCCGGCTATTTCAACGACCAATACGGCCTGAGCCCCATGACTGCCGGCTACTACACCGCCGCCTGCGTGTTCGGTGGCAGCCTGATGCGCCCACTGGGCGGCGCCCTGGCCGACCGTTTCGGCGGAATCCGCACCCTGCTCGGCATGTACAGCGTCGCGGCGATCTGCATTGCGGCGGTGGGTTTCAACCTGCCCAGCTCCTATGCGGCACTGGCGCTCTTCGTCTGCACCATGCTCGGCCTGGGTGCGGGCAATGGCGCGGTGTTCCAGTTGGTGCCACAGCGTTTCCGGCGTGAGATTGGTGTGATGACCGGCTTGATCGGCATGGCCGGCGGCATCGGCGGTTTCGCCCTGGCCGCGGGCATGGGCGCGATCAAGCAGAGCACCGGCAGCTATCAACTGGCCTTGTGGCTGTTCGCCAGCCTGGGCGTACTGGCCTGGTTCGGCCTGCATGGCGTCAAGCGTCGCTGGAGAACCACCTGGGGTTCGGCCGCAGTGACCGCTGCGCGCGTCTGATGAGCCTGCAACTGAGCGTCGCCCACGCCAGCGCCATCGGCCCACGGGCGGAAAACCAGGATGCGCTGCGGGTCGTCACCCCCGCAGCGGAACTGGCGGCGAGCAAAGGTTACCTGTGCGCCATGGCCGACGGTGTGAGCCAGTGCGCCGACGGCGGACTGGCCGCACGCTCGACTTTGCAGGCCCTGGCCCTGGATTACTACGCCACGCCGCAAACCTGGGGTGTGGCACAGGCATTGGAGCGCTTGCTGCTGGCGCAAAACCGCTGGTTGCAGGCCAATGGCGGCGGCCAGCCGTTGCTGACCACCCTCAGTGCCCTGGTCTTTCGCGGCCAGCGTTTCACCCTGGCCCATGTCGGTGATTGCAGGGCGTATCGCTGGCTGGACGGTGAGTTGCAGCGCATCAGCGAAGACCATGTGTGGGAACAACCGGGCATGCAGCACGTGCTCAAGCGTGCCCTCGGCCTGGATCAGCACCTGGTGCTGGATTTTCTCGACGGTCAATTGCGCGAAGGTGAGTGCTTCCTGCTGCTCAGCGACGGCGTCTGGGCCACCCTGGGCGATCACAGCATCAGCGCGATCCTGCGCGAACAAACCGACCTGGACCTGGCGGTCACCACGCTGGTCAATGCCGCACACCTGGCGGGCAGCCAGGACAATGCCAGCGCCTTGCTGGTGCGCATCGACACGCTTGGCGCCGCCACCCTCGGCGACGCCCTGGTGCAATTGCAGCAATGGCCCTTGCCACCGCTACTGAAATCCGGGCAACGCTTTGAAGGCTGGCAGGTGGACAGCGTGCTGGCGCAAAGCAGGCAGTCGTTGCTGTACCGGGTACGCGATGCCCAACAGCAACCCTGGCTGCTGAAAACCTTGCCACTGAGCCGCGACGACGACAGCGACGCCGGCCAGGCATTACTGTCGGAAGAGTGGTTTTTGCGACGGGTAGCCGGGCGTGCCTTTCCTGAGGTGCACGCCGCCAGCGGGCGCCAGCATTTGTACTACGTCATGCGGGAATATCCGGGGCAAACCCTGGCCGAGCTGTTCCAGCACCAGGGCCCATTGCCCCTGGCGCAATGGCAGTCCGTCGCCGAGCGTTTGCTGCGCGCAGTCGGCATGCTGCACCGACGGCAGATCCTTCACCGCGACATCAAGCCGGAAAACCTGCTGCTGGGGGATGACGGTGAATTGCGCGTGCTGGATTTCGGTCTGGCCTACTGCCCCGGTCTTTCCGAGGACCGGGCCCACGTACTGCCCGGCACCCCGAGCTTTATCGCGCCCGAAGCGTTCAATGGCGACCGTCCGACAGCCCAGCAGGACTTGTACAGCGTAGGCGTCACCTTGTATTACCTGTTGACCGGGCATTACCCCTACGGGGAAATCGAAGCCTTCCAACGGCCTCGATTTGCCCAGGCTGTCAGCGCCAGCCGCTATCGCCCGGATCTCCCCGATTGGCTCCCCCTGAGCCTGGAGCGCGCCGTGGCTGCACAGCCGGCGCATCGCTATGAAACCGCCGAGGAATGGCTGCTGGTGCTGGAACAGGCCGACCGCCAGGAGCTGAGCATCCGCCCCAGGCCCCTGCTGGAGCGCGAACCATTGAAGGTCTGGCGCACCTTGGGCCTGGTCTCGATGCTGATCAACCTGATTCTTCTGTATTCACTCTTTCACAACTGACGTCAGCTCTAGACGAGGAAAAACCCATGAACGCAAAAGTCTGGCTGGTGGGCGCGGGCCCTGGCGATCCGGAGCTGTTGACCCTCAAGGCTGTACGGGCCCTGCACGAAGCCGATGTGGTACTGATCGATGACCTGGTCAACCCCGCAGTGCTGGAGCACTGTGCGGAGGCACGGGTGATCACGGTCGGCAAACGCGGCGGCTGCCGCTCGACCCCGCAGGACTTTATCCACCGCCTGATGCTGCGTTACGCCCGCCAAGGCAAGTGCGTAGTGCGGCTGAAAGGGGGTGACCCGTGCATTTTCGGCCGCGGTGGCGAAGAAGCCGTGTGGCTGCGCGAACGCGGCGTCGAGGTAGAGTTGGTCAACGGGATCACCGCCGGGCTGGCGGGGGCAACGAATTGCGCGATTCCACTGACGTTGCGTGGCGTCAGCCGCGGTGTGACCCTGGTCACGGCCCATACCCAGGACGACAGCAGCCTTAATTGGCGCGCATTGGCCGAGGGCGGGACGACATTGGTGGTGTATATGGGAGTGGCCAAGCTGGAGGAGATTCGCCAGCAATTGCTCGAAGGCGGGATGGCGGCAGATATGCCGGTGGCAATGATCGAAAACGCCTCATTGCCCCAACAGCGCGAATGCCGCAGTGAGCTGTCGCGGATGCACGAAGACGCACAGGCATTTGCCTTGAAGAGCCCGGCGATTCTGGTGATCGGCCATGTTGCGGCCGCCGAGCAGACGGCTTATGTCGCTGCCGCAGTCAGCGCCTGAGGCAAATTCCAAGCAAAAAAAACCCGGCCGAGGCCGGGTTTCTTCTACATCTCAGTAATTACTGAGCGGTAGCTTCAACCGACGCTTCTACGCGACGGTTAACAGCACGACCAGCTTCAGTTGCGTTGTCAGCAACTGGGCGGGATTCGCCATAACCTACAGCAGTTACACGGCTAGGAGCCACGCCGTCTTTAACCAGGACTTGCTTAACAGCGTCAGCACGACGCTGGGACAGCTTCTGGTTGTAGGCGTCTGGACCTACGGAGTCAGTGTGACCAGCAACTTCTACGTTGGTAGCTGGGTACTGAGCCATGAAGTCGGCCAGGTTTTTCACGTCGCCGTAGCTGTTAGGCTTAACAACGGCCTTGTCGAAGTCGAACTTAACGTCCAGCTCAACACGAACAACCTGGGCAACTGGAGCTTCTGGCTCTGGAGTTGGCTCTGGAGCTGGTGCTGGGGTAGGAGCTGGAGCAGCTGCGCCAGCGTTACCGCCGAAGTTCACGCCCAGGCCAACCAGTGCGGAGTAGTCCCACTTGCCGTTGTCCAGACCGTAGTCAGCTTCAACACCGGCACGAGCGTACAGGTTGTTGGTGAAGTAGTACTTCACACCAGTACCAACGGTAGCGAAGGTAGTTTGGTCGCGACCGCTGTGGCCGTCAGCCTGGACGTTGGTACGGCTCTGGTGACCGAAGCCGCCTTCTACGTATGGACGCAGGCTGTCTACGCCAGCTTGACCGAAGTGATACTGGGCAACCAGGCTGCCGGTATCGCCTTTGATCTTCTGGTTACCAGTACCGTCGTTCGAACGGGTGTGGTTGGTCTTGTCGTAGGACAGGTTCAAGGACAGGTCGTCGGTCAGGAAGTAACCGATGCGAGCGCCAGGATTGAAGCCGTCTTCGATGTGCTTGACGCTATCGTTGTACTGCTTCTTGTAGAACAGCTCGCCTTCAACTGCGCCTTGGCCTTGTGCCAGAACGCCGAAAGAAGTAGCGGCAATAAGAGAACCAATGGCCAAGCCCAAGGTGTTTTTCAGTTTCATCCGTTAAATCCCCATCTGGTGATTGTAAAGCAGTCCCACAAACCGGGGGACAACTCGGCGACAAGTCTAACAGAACTTGCCTACACGTAAGAGATATTTGCCACGCACTAAGTTTCAGTCTCGCCCGCAAATTTCTCACGTAATTTATCTAGAGCACGCTTGTAACGCATTTTTGTAGCACTCAAACCCATGTGCATGATGTCAGCGATTTCCTGGAACTCCAGCTCTGCGACAAATCGTAGCACCAGAATTTCCCGGTCAATCGGGTTCACATACACCAGCCAGCGATCAAGTCCGCCCTTCTCCTCGGGTGCCGGCGCCTTTTCTTCAGACGCCTCCTCAAGGGGGTCCAGACTCAAGGCGTCCATCAAGCGACGCTTTCGCCGTTCCTTCCGATACTGCGTGATGCACTCGTTGTAGGTGATGCTGTACAGCCACGTCTTGAACTTCGATTTGCCCTCGAAGTTCTTCAGGCCGTACAGCACCTTGAGCATCACTTCCTGACAGACATCATCCGCATCTCTATCGTTCCCTAAATACCTTGAACAAACGTTGAACAGAGTGCGTTGATATCTGCGCATCAATTCTTCATACGCGCGAGTTACGTGAAACAGCTCCGTGTGTGCGCGCGCGACCAACTCCTCATCAGAGAGCTCACGGGGGTCATAGCGCGTGGACAGCGTTTGGGCTTTATTCAAAACAAGTCGTGCCGACAGTCAGGTCAATGTCCGCTACAGCCCGGTCAGCCGGGCTTGCGGCGGCGTACATTAGCAGGGTTTACCGGGTTAGCGGCTACTGACCTGCTGCTCGAGGAGAATCCGATTGGACAGCGACACCAGGTCGCCGTCATCGGTCAGCACCGTCGTCTTGACTGTGCCGATCTCCTCGATTTGCCCTTCGACCTCGCCCACACGCACCTGTTGCCCAACCTGATACAACTCACGCACATAGATTCCCGCGAGAATCTGGCCGGCAATTTCCCGGCTTCCCAAGCCCATGGCCAGCGCAACGGCCAGACCAACGGTAATCAAAACGATGACGATCACGTGGTTGAGCAGGTCAGTCTTGACCTCCAACTGGCTGATCGCGACCGAAATACTGATGATGATCACCAACCCCTGGGCGATACGCCCCAGGCCAGCGGCATAATCCAACCCCACCCCTTCAGCGGCGCCGCGCACCAGCCCATTGGCCAGTTGAGCAAGCAAAACGCCTACGAGAAGCACCAGCGCGCCGCCGAAAACCTTCGGCAAATACAGCGCCAGCATGTCGAGCGTAGCTGAAACTCGCTCAAGTCCAAGGGATTGCGCCGCAGAAACCAGAAAAATCAGCAAAACAAACCAATAGACGATCTTGCCGATCAACGTGGAGATCGGCACCTGCAACCCGGCGCGGCCCAGCAGCTTGGTCAGGCCAGTGCCGGCCATCAGGCGGTCAAGACCCAGTTTCGCGAGCAATTTGGACAGCAGGGTGTCGAGCAGCTTGGCCACGACAAAGCCCAGCAACACCAGGACCAGGGCACCAAACAGGTTGGGGATGAAATTCGCCACCTTGGTCCACAATGCGGTCATCGCGGTGACCAGGCTCTGGGTCCAGAGATCAAGTTCCATATTCAATCAGCCTTATCAGCAGTGCGAGCAAGAGGTTTACGACGGGAAACCGGCGACACGTGGGCCGAACCGTTGTTCAGGGCCATCATCAACGCCGGCATCCAGCGGCCGAGCAGACCGAACAGGTCACCCGCGCCCACCTGGCGGTTAGCGGTTTTCAATACGCGGCCCAGGCAGGCATCGTCGTCACGGTTGGACGGCGAGGCATTGAGCATGTCACGCAAAGACTGTTCGAACGGATCGTGCATAAAGACCTCTCGCAAGTGTTTTAAAAGACGAGGGTAAAATTCCTGGGGTCACATAGGCCCCTTCCTACGTTCAGGTCATATTCAGCTCAAACCCAGCGCAATCGTCGAAACAGCCACCATTGTCCGAGTGCCACCGAGACCATCAACAGGCATGCAATCACGAATCCGTAGGGGCTGGCGGAGAACGGTATCCCCCCCACATTTATACCCAGCAAACCGGTCAGGAAACTCATCGGCAGGAAGATTCCCGTGATGATCCCGAAGCGGTACATGGTGCGGTTCATGCGCACGCTCAAGCGCCGGTCTTCGGCCTCAAGCACAAGCCCCACGCGCTCCCGGGTCAATTCGAGCTCTTCCAGGTAGCGGGTCAGGCTGTTGTTCAATTCGTTCCAGTAGTCGGCATCGTCGTCACAGAACCACGGCAATTTTATCCGCGTGAGCTGGGCAAAAATATCCCGCTGCGGCGACAGGAAACGCTTGAGCCCGGCCGCTCGGCGACGGATCTGCAAAACACTGCCATGTTCAGGTGTATACCGTTCGTCGGTATCGAGTTTTTCTTCCTCCGCATCGACGATTTCCGACAAATCCGTGACCAGATCCTGGACCTTGTTGGTCAGGTACTGCGCCATATAAAGGATGAGCTCCGAAGCGGTTTTCGGCCCCTTGCCATCCGCCAACTGCACCAGCAGTTCATCGGTGGCGCGCAACGGGCGCAGACGCAGGGAGATCACGCGGCTGGCGGCAGCGAAGATACGTACCGAGACCATGTCTTCCGGCTCGGCCCCCGGGTTGAGGTTGACCCCGCGCAGGAACAGCAGCAACTCGGCATCCGGCAGCGGCAACAGGCGTGGGCGGGTGTTCTCCTCCAGCAGCAGGTCACAGGCGAATTCGCTCAAACCACTGGATTTGCGCAGCCAGGTCTGGGTCTGGGGATGGCTGCGATCCCAGTGCAGCCACAGGCTTTCCTGGGGCTGCAGTTGCAAGTCGTCGAGCTCAGTCCGGGCAATCGAACGCGCACCGCCTTTACCGTCCAGCACCAGGGCATGCACCAGCCCCCACTGCGCGTTTTCTTCCTCGAACATCCTCACCCCTGTCGGTTATTGCGGTTTATTCAGGCATCTGCAGCGGGCTTGGCGAGACGATCACGCCATTATTGTCGGCGTAGATGTACTCACCCGGGCGGAACGTCACACCCGCAAATGTCACCACGACGTTCAGGTCGCCGATGCCGCGCTTATCGGTTTTCATCGGATGACTGGCCAGCGCCTGTACCCCAAGGTCGGTCTGGGCGATCACATCGACGTCACGGATGCAGCCATAGATCACCAACCCTTCCCAACCGTTCTTCGCGGCTTTCTCGGCGATCATGTCGCCCAGCAGCGCGCGGCGCAGGGAACCACCACCGTCGACCACCAGCACCTTGCCGGCGCCCGGCTGGTCGGCCTGCTCCTTGACGAGGGAGTTATCTTCGAAACATTTGATGGTGACAATCTCGCCGCCGAAGGAATCTCGGCCGCCGAAGTTGCTGAACATCGGCTCGACTACCTGCACCAGGTCCGGGTAGGCGTCGCACAGGTCGGGGGTCACGTAATGGTTCATTGAAAAATTCCTTTCCGCCAAAGAAGTGTCTTTCGAAAGAAGCACCAGCCGGAGCCGGTGCGCAACATCCCATTCGCTTCATCGCAACGCAATAACCACTGCGCGACTGAATATGACCAGAAGCGTTTAACGCGTCATATATTAGCCGCAACCACACACGAGCGAAACGCCCTTGGCAGAGCCCTGGGTCAAACTACGACCAATGCCTCGGGCTTGGCAGCCAATAAAGGTGTCAGCGGGTCGTTCAACCATTGCTCAACCAGCGGCCAGACCTCGGCCTGGGCGGCCTTGCTGACGAGCATTTCCACATGTCCGAAATCACCGCTAAACCCTTGCTGGCGCCCCAGGCACAGGTACTGACGGTGCTCGGAGCCGATCTGCTCGAACAGCTTACGGCACGCCCAGTCCGGATCCTGCCGGTCGCCCGCCGCGCTGACGGCCAGCAGCGGCACATCGACGTCCGCCAGGCCTTTCCACCAATCGCGCTTACCCTCGCCAAAGCGACCGAACAGGCCATTCCAGCGCATGGCTTCGATCAGCACGCCGGCCGGTTCGTCCTCCGGGCCCCGCTTGAGCCGCGAGCCAGACACTGCGCCGAAGCGCTTCAACAGCAGACGGCCGGTCCACTCCACTGGAGGAAGTTTCAATGGCCAGTGGCTGCGACTGACCTGACAGCCAAACAGTGCCACCGAGGCCACTGCCGGCGCGCCAAGGTACTGCCCACCCAGGGCCGCCGCCAGGGTTGTAGCGCCGAGAGAATGCCCCATCCAATGGGGAATCTGCGCACTTTGCTCACGCACAAAGGCACCAATGGCCGGCAGATCGTAACGCGCGTAGTCGGCGACGCGGTTGCTGGCGTAGTCCTGGTTGCGCCGGGACAGCCCATGACCGCGCATTTCCGGGATCCACACATCGAACCCCTGGCGGGCCAGGTAGGCGCCCAGGCCGATCCCCTTGGGCGAATACCAGAAACGCCGGTTGGAAAAACTGCCGTGCAACAAAATAACCGGGATGCCCCGGTTTTCCGGGACATCGGCCAGGCCCAAACGGGTCACCGCCAGCTCGACGGTACCGTCGGGGCTGTTACCGGGCTTGAGGCGATACACGTCTTCACTCAGGTCTCCACGACGCTCAGCGCTGATCAGGGCGACAGGAAACAGGTTGCTGCTGCTTTGCATAATGCTCTTGCACAAAAAAGGGCGACGTCCGCAAGGATTCCGCCCTGTACAGATAAGAATGCCGGTCACCCTGACGGGGGACCGGCACTTTTGACATGGCGACCTCAGGCGGACGCTTGGCCTTCCGCCAGGAAGAACCAGGTTTCCAGCACGGAGTCAGGGTTCAGCGAGACGCTTTCGATACCCTGCTCCATCAGCCATTTGGCCAGGTCCGGGTGATCGGAAGGGCCCTGGCCGCAGATACCGATGTACTTGCCGGCCTTGTTGCACGCCTGGATGGCATTGGCCAGCAGCTTCTTGACCGCAGGGTTACGCTCGTCGAACAGGTGGGCGATGATCCCGGAATCGCGGTCCAGGCCCAGGGTGAGCTGGGTCAGGTCGTTGGAACCGATGGAGAAACCGTCGAAGAACTCCAGGAACTCTTCGGCGAGGATGGCGTTGGACGGCAGTTCGCACATCATGATCACGCGCAGGCCGTTTTCGCCGCGGGACAGGCCATTTTCGGCCAGCAGGTCGACGACCTGGCTCGCTTCGCCCAGGGTGCGCACGAACGGCACCATGATCTCGACGTTGGTCAGGCCCATCTCGTTGCGCACACGCTTGAGGGCGCGGCATTCAAGCTCGAAGCAGTCACGGAACGCTTCGCTGATGTAGCGCGAGGCGCCACGGAAGCCCAGCATCGGGTTTTCTTCTTCGGGCTCGTAGAGCTTGCCGCCGATCAGGTTGGCGTATTCGTTGGACTTGAAGTCCGACAGGCGCACGATGACCTTTTTCGGGTAGAACGCCGCCGCCAGGGTGCTGATGCCTTCCACCAGCTTCTCGACGTAGAAGCCCACCGGGTCGTCGTAGCCGGCGATGCGCTTGTCCACGCTTTCCTTGATGTCCAGCGGCAGGCCGTCGTAGTTCAACAGGGCCTTGGGGTGCACGCCGATCATGCGGTTGATGATGAACTCCAGGCGGGCCAGGCCCACACCGGCATTCGGCAACTGCGCGAAGTCGAAGGCACGGTCCGGGTTGCCGACGTTCATCATGATCTTGAACGGCAGGTCGGGCATGGCGTCGATGGAGTTTTGCTTGATGTCGAAGCCCAGCTCGCCTTCAAAGATGAAGCCGGTGTCGCCTTCGGCACAGGACACGGTCACGCCCTGGCCGTCCTTGAGCAGTTGGGTGGCGTTGCCGCAACCGACCACCGCAGGAATCCCCAGCTCACGGGCGATGATCGCCGCATGGCAGGTACGCCCGCCACGGTTGGTCACGATAGCGCTGGCACGCTTCATCACCGGTTCCCAGTCCGGGTCGGTCATGTCGGAAACCAGTACGTCGCCAGGCTGGACTTTGTCCATCTCGGACACATCCTTGATGATCCGCACCTTGCCGGCGCCGATGCGCTGGCCGATGGCACGGCCTTCCACCAGCACGGTGCCGGTTTCTTTCAGCAGGTAGCGTTCCATGACGTTGGCCGAGGTACGGCTCTTCACGGTTTCCGGGCGGGCCTGCACGATGTACAGCTTGCCGTCGTCACCGTCCTTGGCCCATTCGATGTCCATCGGGCACTTGTAGTGCTTTTCGATGATCATCGCTTGCTTGGCCAACTCGCTGACTTCCGCGTCGCTCAGGCAGAAGCGCGCGCGCTCGGCCTTGTCGACGTCCACGGTTTTCACCGAACGACCGGCCTTGGCCTCGTCGCCGTAGATCATCTTGATGGCCTTGCTGCCCAGGTTGCGGCGCAGGATGGCCGGACGGCCGGCTTCAAGGGTGTGCTTGTGCACGTAGAATTCGTCGGGGTTGACCGCGCCTTGTACAACGGTTTCGCCCAGGCCGTAGGCGCCGGTGATAAACACCACGTCACGGAAGCCCGACTCGGTGTCGAGGGTGAACATCACGCCGGCGGTGCCGGTTTCCGAACGCACCATGCGCTGCACACCGGCAGACAGGGCCACCAGCTTGTGGTCGAAACCCTGGTGCACACGGTAGGAAATGGCGCGGTCGTTGAACAGCGAGGCAAACACTTCCTTGGCGGCGCGGATCACGTTTTCCACGCCGCGGATGTTAAGGAAAGTCTCTTGCTGGCCGGCGAAGGAGGCGTCAGGCAGGTCTTCGGCAGTGGCCGAGGAGCGCACGGCGACGGCCATGTCCGGGTTGCCGGCCGACAGGGTGGCGAAGGCGGTGCGGATTTCTTCGTTGAGCTTCTCGGGGAACTCGGCTTCCATGATCCATTGGCGGATCTGGGCGCCGGTTTTGGCCAGGGCGTTGACGTCATCGACGTCCAGGGCATCCAGCGCGGCGTGGATCTGAGCGTTGAGGCCGCTCAGTTCGAGGAAATCGCGGTAGGCCTGGGCCGTGGTGGCGAAACCACCCGGCACCGACACACCTGCGCCTGCAAGATTACTGATCATCTCGCCGAGGGATGCGTTCTTGCCCCCTACGTGCTCTACATCATGGACGCCGAGCTTATCGAGGGAAACTACGTACTCTACCAAGGTGATCTCTCCACTAACTGTGTTGGAAAAGCTCAGGACGCCGGCTGCTCGTAGGAGCGATTACCTGCGTTTGTGGCCTGGACCTGGAAAATAAGTGAGAATGCGGCCCACTATGGGACGGCAAAATCGCGCCTATCATATCCAAGATTCGTCATCAGCTTAAGGCCCAGGGCTCAAATGAAACGATCTGCTTTCTTTATCTCCGACGGCACCGGCATTACCGCCGAAACCCTGGGTCAGAGCCTGCTCGCGCAGTTCGAAAACAATACCTTCGCCAAATTCACGCGGCCCTATATCGACAGCGTGGATAAAGCGCGGGCCATGGTACAACAAATCAATCTGGCGGCTGAAAAAGACGGCTTTCGGCCGATCATTTTCGACACCATCGTCAATCAAGACATCCGTGAGATTCTCGCAACGTCGAATGGTTTCATGATCGACATTTTCTCGACGTTCCTGGCGCCGCTGGAGCAGGAATTGAGCGAACACTCCTCCTATTCGGTCGGAAAGTCCCATTCCATTGGGCATAACTCCAATTATATGGAGCGTATCGAGGCGGTGAACTTCGCCCTCGACAACGACGACGGCGCCCGCACCCACTACTACGACAAGGCCGACCTGATCCTGGTCGGCGTGTCGCGCTGCGGCAAAACGCCCACCTGCCTGTACATGGCCATGCAGTTCGGCATCCGTGCGGCCAACTACCCGCTGACCGAAGACGACATGGAGCACCTGACGCTGCCCGCCGCGCTGCGCGCCCATTCGCACAAGCTGTTCGGCCTGACCATCGACCCGGACCGTCTCACCGCCATCCGCAACGAGCGCAAGCCCAACAGCCGCTACTCCAGTTATGCCCAGTGCGAGTTCGAAGTGCGCGAAGTAGAAAATCTGTTCCGTCGCGAGAATATTGCGCACATCAATTCCACGCATTTTTCGGTGGAAGAGATTTCGGCGAAGATTCTGGTGGAGAAAGGTGTGGAGCGGCGCTTCAAATAATGCCTTGAGACACTGTTTTACTGTGGCGAGCGGGCTTGCCCCGCGCTGGGCTGCGCAGCAGCCCTAAACCAGTCACCGAGAACTGGCTGACACACCGCATTTATCTTGATTGGGGCTGCTTCGCAGCCCAGCGCGGGGCAAGCCCGCTCACCACAACGAGCCTGCTCACAGCATCGACGTCCACTCGCTATAGGTGAAACCGCCCTCCCCCTTGCCCCAACGCCGTCGCCAATGCATCAAACCCCGCCCGCAACAACTGATCATCGCCCGAGGTATTGCAGATACTCGCCCGAATGAACTGCGGCACCGCCGTCTGCCCTACGGCAAACGCCTCGGCGGTGGCGATCAGGTAATTATTCTGCTTGAGCTCCGCCTCGATTTCCGACGCGCGCCAGGGCTCCGGCACTTCGATCCAGAAGTGCGGGCTGTTCAGGTGGGTGCGGTACGCCAGGCCGGCCAACAAGTCCTGCACCAGGGTCTTGCGGCGGCTGATCTCGTTGATCTGTTGGCGCAGCAGGTATTCCGCCGTGCCGTTTTCGATCCACTGCGTCGCCAGTTCCAGGGTCACCGGCGTGGCCATCCAGCAGGTGGAGCGCAAGGCCGCCGAGATACGGCTGACCAGCGCCGGGGGCGCATGCACATAGCCCACACGCAGCCCGGCAGACACGGCCTTGCTCAGGCTGCTGATCAAAATCGTACGTTCGGGGGCGAAATGGCTGAGGGGCGGTGGACGGTCTTCAACCAATACGCCGTGGGCTTCGTCCTCAAGAATCAGCAGATTATGTTCCCGGCACACCTTCACCAAGGCTTCGCGGCGCGCCACGGATAACACCGCCGTGGTCGGGTTCTGGATGGTCGGCGTGCAATACAGCGCTGAAACCCGGTGATTACGACAGACTTCATCCAGCGCGCTCGGCAGCACGCCTTCTTCGTCCATCTCCAGGCCGATCAGGCGGATACCCAGCATGCGTGCGGCGGTGATCAGCCCCGGATAAGTCAATTGTTCGGTGACCACCGTATCGCCGGCGCGCAGCAGGGCCATCATCGCGCACAGCAGTCCATGCTGGCCGCCGTTGACGCAGATCACCTGCTCGGGGATCGGATGAAAATCACGCTGCACCAGCCACTGCGCGCCCGCGTCGCGATAACGCGGCAGGCCGGCATCCGGGGTGTAGGCGCTGATGTCTTGGAGGAACTTGGCGTTGGTCGACAGGGTTTGGAAGCTCTGTGCCAGGAAGGTGGTTTCCTGACCCGGGATATGCATGTTGCGGCTCATGTCGAAGTACTGGCGCGGCTCCTCGCTGAAGTTACGAAAGCCTTCATCACGCTGGCGCTCCATCCCACGCTTGCGGACGAAAGTGCCGTCACCCACTCGCGCTACCACCAAACCCAGACGCTCCAGCTCACCGTAGGCCCGGCTGATGGTGCCGATGGTCACCCCCAGATTGTCGGAAAGCACCCGATGAGGCGGCAGTTTTCGTCCCGGCTCAATCAAGCCTTCGAGGATGCCCCGTTCCATGACATCGGACAGGCGCTTGTACTTCACGCCCTGCCCGTTGGACAACCCCTCACGCATAATTGACACCATGTCAATATTTGTTTTGACAGCCATCTTTCGCCCTAATAGTGTGCTTTTACGGGTTCAATCGCCGAATTTCATAACTCATTACAAGTTCAATATAGAGTTCAATTCAGGCTCAGGGAAGCAATAAACGATGCCAATGTCCGCCGTTCTCGAAAACAACGCCAAAACCAAAACGCAAAAGCAGTGGCTGGCCGGGCTGGTGACCAGCGTGATGTTCCTGATCGTGTGCCTGAGCTGGGGCACCACGTGGCTGGGGATCAAGATCGCCGTGGAGAGTGTGCCGCCGCTGACGTCCGCCGGTCTGCGCTTCCTGATCGCCTTCCCGCTGTTCCTGTGTTTTGCCAAGGTGCGCCGCGAGCCCATCCTGTTTCCCCGCGAGAGTCGCTGGTTTTTCGTATTCGTGACCCTGTCCTACTTCAGCGTGCCCTACTACCTGCTCAACTACGGCGAGATGCATGTGTCATCCGGTCTTACCGCCCTGCTGTTCAGTTGCATGCCGGTATTCATCCTGATTTTCTCCGCGTTGTTCCTGCGCGAGCGCATCTACTTTTCCCAGGTGGTCGGCATCGGTATCGGCTTCGGCAGCCTCTACATGATCATCAGGAGCCAGGGCCTGCACCTGGACCACGCCGAGTTCCTGGGGGTACTGGCGATCCTGGCGGCCGCGATCATGCACGCCTTGTGCTACGTCATCACCAAGCAAAAAGGCAGCGCCATCAGCGTGATCACCTACAACACCCTGCCCATCGGCATTGCCGGGCTGATGCTGTTCGTGGCCGGGTTGTGGTTTGAGACGCCGACCTTCGAAGCCATCACCCTGCGCTCCTGGAGCGCGCTGTTCTACCTGGGGCTGGTGGCCTCGGTGGGTGGGTTCATCGTGTATTTCATGCTGCTCAAGCGCTTGAGCCCGATCATCCTGTCGTTCGTGTTCATCATCTTCCCGGTGTTCGCGGTGATCATCGGCGCCTGGTACGAAGGCGTGGCGATTTCCCGCGACCTGATGCTGTATTCGGCCATCCTGCTGGCCGGCTTTGCGATCACCAAGTTGCCCATTGAAAAACTCCTGGCCAAGAAAAATTGACCCGCCATCAACGCGAGAGAAACATGGACGTCCTCCGCCCAAAAGCCCTGGAACAGATCTACGCCCACGCCAGCCGCAGCTACCCCGAGGAATGCTGCGGCTTCGTCTTCGCCGACGGCAGCGTGTACCTGGGCAGCAACATCCAGAACGAACTGCACCGCAAAAACCCCGAGATGTACCCGCGCAGCGCGGCCAATGGCTACACCTTCTCGGTGGCCGACACCCTGCTGATGAACAAGGCGTTTCGCAGCGACAACCCGGTGGTGGTGATCTACCACTCCCACCCGGATGTCGGCGCCTATTTCAGCGATGAAGACCAGGACAAGGCCCTGTTCATGGGCGAGCCGATCTACCCCGTCAGTTACCTGGTGGTCGACGTTCGCCAGGGCCAGGCCCTGGGTTCAAAACTGTTTGCCTGGGATGGCGAGCATTTCACCCTTAACCCCTTCAACGACCTGCACACGGAGTTGTCCATGAACGCTGTCTCTTTCCCCGACATTCTGGTTCGCGTGGCCAAGCTGCCGGAATCGACCCTCGAGGGCGCCGGATCGACATTGCGCGAAGTCATTGAAAACCTCTGCAGCAGCCACCCGCAGTTGCGCGCCCATCTGTTTCACGAAAAGAACAACCAGCTCAAGGAACACTTCCTGTTCACCGCCGAGGAAGAGCTGATTGGCGCCGATGACCGGCTGCCGGAAAAAGCCCGCATCGAAGTGCTGCTCGCCACCTCCGGCGGTATGGACGTCGACAGCCTCAGCAACGAGGAAGTGCAACGTTATGTGCGCCATATCACCCTGCCCGGCGTCGGCCGCGAAGGCCAGTTGAACCTCAAGAAAGCCAAGGTCCTGATTATCGGCACCGGCGGCCTGGGCTCGCCAATCAGCCTGTACCTGGCAGCGGCCGGCGTCGGTACCCTGGGGCTGGTGGATTTCGACGTGGTGGAAAGCAGCAACCTGCAACGCCAGATCGTCCACGGCAACAGCACCCTGGGCATGCCCAAGGTCGACTCGGCCAAGCAGCGCTTGCAGGACCTCAACCGCCATATCCAGATCAACGCCCACGACACCGCCCTGAACGCCGACAACGCCCTGGAACTGGTGGGCGCCTATGACCTGGTCATCGACGGCACCGACAATTTCGACACCCGCTACCTGGTCAACGACGCCTGCGTGCAACTGGGCAAACCCCTGGTGTACGGCGCCATCTACCGCTTCGACGGGCAGATCAGCGTGCTCAACTACCAAGGCGGGCCGTGCTACCGCTGCCTGTTCCCCAGCGCACCGCCCGCGGAACTGGCACCCAATTGCAGCGCCGGAGGGGTGATCGGCGTGCTTCCCGGGGTAGTCGGGATGATCCAGGCCACCGAGGCGATCAAACTGTTGATCGGCATTGGCGAGCCCCTGTCCGGCCGCCTGATGCGCTTCGATGCACTGGCGATGAAGTTCAGCGAAATCCGTTTCAAGCGCCGTGCCGACTGCCCGTGCTGCTCCGACCTGCGCCCCAGCGAAACCCTGGCGCCAGCCGTCTGTGCGGACGCCGTGCCCAGCCAACCGTCCCTGGCCGAAGAGCGCTACATCAAGCCGCGCGTACTCAAGCAGGTACTCGAACACCCCAGCAGCGCCGACGTCCTGCTGGATGTGCGCGACGCCAGCGAACTGGAGGTGTGCAAATTACCGGGGGTGGTGCATATCCCCCTGGCCGAGCTGGATGGCCAGCTCGGGCGTCTCAGCCGCGACAACACCCATTACCTGATCTGCTACGCCGGCACCCGCGCCGAGCAAGCGGCCAGCACCCTGTTGGCGGCGGGTTTCGCCAACACCAAAGTCCTGCAAGGCGGCATGAAACACTGGGTTCGCGACGTCGAACCCGACATGCCGTTGTACTGACCCGGGGGCTGACCGATGTTGCATAACTCTATCCTCGACGCCATCGGCCATACGCCGATCGTCCGCCTGGCGCAGTTTTCCGAAGACCTCGGCATCGAGGTCTACGCCAAGCTCGAATCCCTCAACCCGGGGGGCAGCCACAAGGCGCGCATCGCCCTGGGCATGATCCTCGACGCCGAGCGGCGCGGCGTGCTGATCCGTGACTCCGGACAAACCATCATCGAACCCAGCGGTGGCAATACCGGTATCGGCCTGGTGATGGCCGGCAACGTGCTGGGCTACAAGGTGGTGCTGGTGATCCCGGACAACTACAGCCCCGAAAAACAGAAGCTGCTGCGCCTGTACGGCGCCAAGGTGGTGCTCTCCGACAGCCGCCTCGGCAACAATTCCCACGGTGAAAAATGCATGGAGTTGCAGCTGGAAAACCCCAGCTACGTGATGCTCAACCAGCAACGCAACGGCGCCAACCCGCAAACCCACCGTGACACCACAGCGCCGGAAATCCTCCGCGCCTTCGGTGATCGCCGCGTGGATTATTTTGTCAGCGGCATCGGCACCGGCGGCCATATCACCGGTATCGGCGAAACCCTCAAGGCCGCCTGGCCAGCCCTGCGCGTGATGGGCGTGGAGCCCGAAGAATGCGACCTGCTGAAGAACCAGCACGCGCCGCATCATATCCAGGGCCTGTCGATCGGCCTGATCCCGAGCATCCTCAACCTGGATGTGATCGACGGCATGCTCAAGGTCTCGCGCCAGGACTGCATCGACATGATCAAACGCATCATGCGCACCGATGCCATCAGCCTGGGCCTGTCCTCCGCCGCCAACATGGTGGCCATCGCCAGGCTCGCCCCCGAATTGCCGCCCGAAACGGTGGTGTTGACCCTGGTCTACGACAATGCCGACAGCTACCTGCCCAGTTTCGAATAACCGGTTTTCCAACCATCCAGAATGCGGGGATGCCTCCATGGGCGGCTTTATCGACATGCAACAGTTGCACGATGAGTTGCTCACCCAGCTCATCAAGACCCTCACCCCCATGCAGATGAAACAGCTGGAGCCGCACCTCGCGCCGCTGGTCCAGAATGCCGCCCAGGCGGTGGCCGAAGACCTGATCGCCTATGCCTATCGCGACCCGGCATCCCGTGGGCGCGGCGAACTGATCCTGGAGTCCTACGCGTCGTTCAAGGCGGTGCTCTATTACCGGCTTGCGCACCTGGTGTGGAATTTCCCCGACCAGACCAACGGCGTGTTTTCACGCATCGCCCTCAAGCTGAGCAACCAGGGCAAGGTCCTGTCCGGGGCCGAAATCCACCCGGCGGCGCGTATCGGCCGGCGCTTTGTGCTCGACCACGGCTACGGCACGGTAATCGGCGAGACCTGCGAGATCGGCAACGACTGCTACATCCTCTGCGGCGTAACCCTGGGTGCCCGCGGCATCGCCAACAATCCCGATGGCAAGCGCCATCCGCGCCTGGGCAACAACGTCGAGGTCGGCTCCGGGGCCCGGGTGCTGGGCTATGTGCTGATCGGCGACAACGTGTTTATCAGCCCCTCCTGTGTGATCACCCAGGACGTACCCGCCGGCACCAAGGTGAAGGTGGTGAACCAGATCCAACTGCAAAAAAACGATGAATCGGACCACAGCAACTACCTCGGGGCCTTCGCCCTGGATGAGCGCCTGCACGTGGTCGGCGAGGTCAATGCCAGCCACAAGGTCACGGTGCTGGACGCCGACTTTCATCCGTTGCCAGGCCTGATGCTGGAGCCAACGGTGAAGGAACGTCACCACCTGCAATTCAGGCTGCACCGCCTCGAATCCGGCAACCACCTGCCGCGCCTGCCGCTGAACCTGAAAGTCTGCGGGCCGGAATTCGAAATCACCCTGCTCTCCCCCCCTGGCTTGAGCGCGATGGTGCGCCACCTGCTGCAAGCCAGCCCACTGATCGTCGGAGGTTGAACATGTCCGTGCACACCATGGAAACCCTGGCGCTGTTTGACAGCGCGCCCTACCAGAACGCATTCAGCGCCCGGGTGATTGCCGTCAGCGAACACGGCATCGCCCTGGAGCACACCCTGTTCTACCCCACCGGCGGCGGCCAACCCGGCGATACCGGCCACCTGACCCTGGCGGACGGTACCCGGGTCGACGTGACCGGCACGGTGCGCGACCCGGTGCTGCGTTCGATCATCTGGCACCAGGTGGAACACTGCCCGGAGCAGTTGATCGCCGGCGTGCTGGTGGACGCCGGCCTGGATTGGGAGCGGCGCTACCAGCACATGAAAATGCACACCTGCCTGCACCTGCTGTGCTCGCTCATCGACGCACCGGTGACCGGTTGCAGCATCAGTGCCGACAAAGGCCGCCTGGATTTCGACCTGCCGGAAATGACCCTCGACAAGGACAGCATCACCCGTGACCTCAATGCGCTGATCGAACAGGCCCACGAGGTGAAGACCCTGTCGATGCCGGCTTCGGAGTACGCCACCCTGCTGCAGATCACCCGCACCCAGGCGGTTGCGCCGCCGGTGATCCAGGGCTCGGTACGGGTGATTGAAATCGGCGGGATCGATATCCAGCCGTGCGGCGGTACCCATGTGCTCAACACCGAGGAAATCGGCCGGGTGTTCTGCGAGAAGATCGAGAAGAAGAGCAAGCACAACCGCCGGGTGATCCTGCGGTTTGAGTGAACGCAACAACTGTGGGAGGGGGCTTGCCTCTCCCACATTTTTGCTTTTGCGGCGCCTGCTAGATGACGAACAGGTCCACGAAGCGGTTGACCGGCGTGGCCTCGAGCTTCGCCTGGTCCGTGCACAACGCAAAGATCTCGGCACTGCGCTGGGCGGTAAAGCGCGTGGCCAGGTTGGCCTTGAACTTGTCTTCCAGCAACGCAATGCCCTCCACTCGACGACGGCGATGGCCGATCGGGTATTCCACCGCCACTTGCTCGGTGCTGGAGCCATCCTTGAAGAACACCTGCACGGCATTAGCGATGGAACGCTTGTCGGCTTCCAGGTATTCACGGCTGTAGCGTGGGTCTTCGACGATAACCATCTTGTCGCGCAACTGATCAATGATCGGGTGAGCGGCGTGGAATGCCTCCTCGTAGTGCTCGGCCACCAGATTGCCGAATGCCAGGGGCACGGCGGTCATGTATTGCAGGCAATGGTCGCGGTCGGCGGCGTTGGCCAGTGGCCCGACCTTGGAGATGATGCGAATCGCCGACTCATGGGTGGTGATCACGATGCGCTCGACGTCGTGCAGGCGATCCTTGACCAACGGATGCAAGGTCACCGCGGCTTCACAGGCGGTCTGCGCGTGGAACTCGGCGGGGAAGCTGATCTTGAACAGCACGTTTTCCATCACGTAGGTGCCATACGGCTGGGACAGGCTGAACGCACGCTTGTCCTCGGGCTTGAGCGCCAGGTCTTTGTTGGTGTGGCTGAACAGCACGTCGTAGAAGCCCCATTGCGGCGCGCTCAGCACACCGGGGATGCCCATTTCGCCGCGCAGGGCGATGTCCGCCAGGCGTACGCCGCGACTCGACGCATCCCCCGCCGCCCAGGATTTGCGCGAGCCGGCATTCGGCGCATGCCGGTAAGTGCGCAAGGCCTGGCCATCGACGAAGGCGTGAGACAGTGCCGACAACAGCTGTTCGCGGTTGGCGCCCATCAGCTGGGCGGTGACCGCCGTGGAGGCGACTTTCACCAACAGCACATGGTCGAGGCCGACACGGTTGAACGAGTTTTCCAGGGCAATCACACCCTGGATTTCGTGGGCCATGATCATCGCATCCAGCACCGCGCGCACGGTCAGCGGTGCGTCGCCATTGGCCACGCGCTGTTGCGACAGGTGATCCGCCACGGCAAGGATGCCGCCGAGGTTATCCGAGGGATGCCCCCACTCGGCGGCGAGCCAAGTGTCGTTGTAGTCGAGCCAGCGCACGATGCAGCCAATGTCCCAGGCCGCCTTGACCGGGTCCAGGCGAAACGAGGTGCCCGGCACCCGCGCGCCAAACGGTACCACCGTGCCTTCAACCATCGGCCCCAGGTGCTTGGTGCACTCGGGAAAACGCAGGGCCAGCAGGCCGCAACCGAGGGTGTCCATCAGGCAGTTGCGGGCGGTGTCCAAGGCGGCCTGGGACTCGATCCGGTAGTTGAGGACATAGTCGGCGATGTCCTGCAAAACCTGGTCGTAGTCGGGGCGGTTGTTCTGGTCGACGTTGGTGCTCATGGCAGATCTCCAAAAATGGGTGGGGTCAATCCTCGGGCTAACGGTTACTGGAAGCAGATCTTGGATGCCTGCCTTTAGGAATAGAAATCCTCTGTGGGAGGGGCTTACCCTAATGCCAGTTCACATCGCCTCCTGTAGGAGCGAGCTTGCTCACGAAAAACGTCAACGATAACGCGTGCTTCCTGAATGAACGCGGCGCCTGTGAGTTTTTCGCGAGCAAGCTCGCTCCTACAAAAAGCCTCCTCCCACATTGGATCTGTGCAGGGTTTTAGAAGGCGTCGCCGGGTACGCGGACGAAACCTTCCATCAACACCCGTGCACTGCGGCTCATGATGGCTTTCTTCACCACCCACTCACCGTCCACCTGGGTGGCTTCAGCCCCCACGCGCAAGGTGCCGGAGGGATGCCCGAAGCGCACGGCATTACGTTCAATACCGCCCGCTGCGAGGTTGACCAAGGTCCCCGAAATCGCCGCCGCCGTGCCGATCGCCACCGCCGCCGTGCCCATCATCGCGTGGTGCAGCTTGCCCATGGAGAGGGCGCGCACCAGCAAATCCACATCGCCGGCCTTGATCGCCTTGCCACTGGACGCTACGTAGTCGGCAGGCTTGGCCACAAACGCCACCTTCGGCGTGTGCTGGCGCTGGGCCGCTTCGTCGAGGTGCTTGATCAGCCCCATGCGCAACGCGCCATAGGCCCGTACGGTCTCGAACATCGCCAGGGCCTTGGGGTCGCTGTTGATCGCGCCTTGCAGCTCGGTGCCGGTGTAGCCGAGGTCTTCGGCGTTGATGAAAATCGTCGGGATGCCGGCGTTGATCAGCGTGGCCTTGAAGGTGCCGACGCCGGGCACTTCCAGGTCGTCGACCAGGTTGCCGGTGGGGAACATCGAGCCGCCGCCGCCCTCTTCTTCCGCCGCCGGGTCCATGAATTCCAGCTGCACTTCGGCCGCCGGGAAGGTCACGCCGTCCAGCTCGAAGTCGCCGGTTTCCTGCACCGCCCCGTCGGTGATCGGCACGTGGGCGATGATGGTCTTGCCGATATTGGCCTGCCAGACCCGCACCACCGCCACGCCGTTTTGGGGCACGCGGGTCGGATCGACCAGCCCGGCGCTGATGGCGAACGAACCCACCGCCGCCGACAGGTTGCCGCAGTTGCCACTCCAGTCGACAAAGGGCTTGTCGATGGAGACCTGGCCAAACAGATAGTCGACGTCATGATCGGCGCGGGTGCTTTTGGCGAGGATCACGGTTTTGCTGGTGCTCGATGTGGCGCCGCCCATGCCGTCGATTTGCTTGTCGTAGGGATCGGGGCTGCCGATCACCCGTAGCAGCAAGGCATCCCGCGCCGCTCCCGGCACCTGCGCCGACTCGGGCAGGTCCTGGAGGCGGAAAAATACGCCCTTGCTGGTGCCGCCACGCATATAGGTGGCGGGGATCTTGATTTGCGCTGCGTGTGCCATGGTCATCCTCTTCAGGCGGTGGTCGCCGATTCCAGGAAATCCTGGGCAAACCGTTGCAATACGCCGCCGGCTTCGTAGATCGACACTTCTTCGGCGGTGTCCAGGCGGCACGTCACCGGCACCTCGACACGTTCGCCATCCTTGCGATTGATCACCAGCGTCAACTGCGCACGCGGGGTGCGTTGGCCGATCACGTCGTAGGTTTCGCTGCCATCAATCTGCAAGGTGTGACGGTCGGTGCCGGGCAGGAACTCCAGGGGCAGCACGCCCATGCCCACCAGGTTGGTGCGGTGGATGCGCTCGAACCCCTCGGCGGCAATCGCTTCCACACCCGCCAGGCGCACGCCCTTGGCGGCCCAGTCGCGGGACGAGCCCTGGCCGTAGTCGGCGCCGGCAATGATGATCAGCGGCTGCTTGCGCTCCATGTAGGTTTCGATGGCTTCCCACATCCGCGTGACCTGGCCTTCCGGCTCGATCCGCGCCAGGGAGCCCTGCTTGACCTTGCCGTTCTCCCGCACCATTTCGTTGAACAGTTTCGGGTTGGCGAACGTCGCGCGCTGGGCGGTCAGGTGGTCGCCACGGTGGGTGGCGTAGGAGTTGAAGTCGACTTCCGGCAGGCCCATTTTCGCCAGGTATTCGCCGGCGGCGCTGTCGAGCATGATCGCGTTGGACGGCGACAGGTGATCGGTGGTGATGTTGTCCGGCAGCACCGCCAGCGGGCGCATGCCCTTGAGCGGCCGCGCACCGGCCAGCGCGCCTTCCCAGTACGGTGGGCGACGGATATAGGTGCTCTGCGGGCGCCAGTCGTACAACGGCGCGACTTTCGGGCCGGTGTCTTCGTGGATCGCGAACATCGGGATATACACCGCGCGGAACTGCTCCGGCTTGACCGAGGCCTTGACCACCGCGTCGATTTCTTCGTCGCTCGGCCAGATGTCCTGCAGGCGGATTTCCTTGCCGTCGGTGTCGAGGCCGAGCACGTCCTTCTCGATGTCGAAACGGATGGTGCCGGCAATCGCATAGGCCACCACCAGCGGCGGCGAAGCCAGGAACGCCTGCTTGGCGTACGGGTGGATACGCCCGTCGAAGTTACGGTTACCCGAGAGCACGGCGGTAGCGTACAGGTCGCGGTCGATGATCTCTTGCTGGATCGTCGGGTCGAGCGCGCCGGACATACCGTTGCAGGTGGTGCAGGCAAACGCCACCACGCCAAAGCCGAGCTTTTCCAACTCATGACCCAGGCCGGCTTCTTCCAGGTACATGGCCACGGTTTTCGAACCCGGTGCCAGGGACGACTTGACCCACGGCTTGCGCGTCAACCCAAGCCTGTTGGCGTTGCGCGCCAGCAGCCCGGCGGCGATCACGTTGCGCGGGTTACTGGTGTTGGTGCAACTGGTGATGGCGGCGATGATCACCGCGCCGTCGGGCATTTGCCCCGGCACTTCATCCCACTGGCCGGAGATGCCCTTGGCGGCCAGGTCGCGGGTGGCGACGCGGGCGTGCGGGTTGCTCGGGCCAGCCATGTTGCGCACCACGCTGGACAGGTCGAAGGTGAGGCCACGCTCGTATTGCGCGCCTTTGAGATCGTCTGCCCACAGGCCGGTGTGGCGGGCGTATTGCTCGACCAGGGCGACTTGCTCGTCTTCGCGGCCGGTGAGTTTCAGGTAGGCGATGGTCTGCTGGTCGATATAAAACATGGCCGCCGTGGCGCCGTATTCCGGGGCCATGTTGGAGATGGTCGCGCGGTCGCCGAGGGTCAGTTTGGACGCGCCTTCACCGAAGAATTCGAGCCAGGCGCCGACCACTTTCTGTTGGCGCAGGAACTCGGTCAGGGCCAGCACCATATCGGTGGCGGTGATGCCCGGCAGCAACTGGCCGGTCAATTCGACACCGACGCTTTCCGGCAGGCGCATCCACGAGGCGCGGCCAAGCATGACGCTTTCGGCTTCAAGGCCGCCGACGCCAATGGCGATCACGCCCAAGGCATCGACGTGGGGGGTATGGCTGTCGGTGCCGACGCAGGTATCCGGGAAGGCCACACCGTCACGCACCTGGATCACCGGGGACATTTTCTCCAGGTTGATCTGGTGCATGATGCCGTTGCCCGGCGGGATCACGTCGACATTCTTGAAGGCCTTTTTGGTCCACTCGATAAAGTGGAAGCGGTCTTCATTGCGACGGTCTTCGATGGCGCGGTTTTTCTCGAACGCGTCCGGGTCGAAACCACCGGCTTCGACAGCGAGGGAGTGATCGACGATCAACTGGGTGGGGACCACCGGGTTGACCTGGGCCGGGTCGCCGCCTTGCAGGGCGATGGCATCTCGCAGGCCGGCGAGGTCGACCAGCGCGGTCTGGCCGAGAATGTCGTGGCACACCACGCGGGCCGGGAACCAGGGGAAGTCGAGGTCGCGTTTGCGCTCGATCAGCTGGCTCAGGGATGCGTTGAGGGTGGCCGGGTCGCAGCGGCGCACCAGGTTCTCGGCAAGCACACGAGAGGTGTAGGGCAAGGTAGCGTAGGCGCCGGGGCTGATTGCATCGACAGCCGCGCGGGCGTCGAAGTAATCCAGGCGGCTGCCGGGGAGCGGTTTGCGAAATTCAGTGTTCATCGTCAGGACTCGGTCACGGTGATTGCAAAAGGAAGACCTGGGCCGATCCGGAATTGAAATGCGATTCAAATGTGGGAGGGGGCTTGCCCCCGATAGCGGTGTGTCATTCAACACCTATGGCAACTGATAAACCGCCATCGGGGGCAAGCCCCCTCCCACACTTGGTTCGGTTTCCACTTCGGGATCGTCGGTGTTCCCATTCAGCGACGTTCGATTGGCACGAACTTGCGCTGTTCAACGCCGATGTACTCGGCGCTTGGACGGATGATGCGATTGTTGGCGCGCTGTTCGAACACATGCGCGGCCCAGCCGGTCAGCCGCGAGCAGACGAAGATCGGCGTGAACAGCTTGGTCGGGATGCCCATGAAGTGGTACGCCGAGGCATGGTAGAAATCGGCGTTGGGGAACAGTTTCTTCTGCTCCCACATGGTCTTGTCGATGGCTTCGGAGACCGGGAACAGCACGGTGTCGCCCACTTCGTCGGCGAGCTTTTTCGACCAGCCCTTGATCACTTCATTACGCGGGTCGTTGTCTTTGTAGATCGCGTGGCCGAAGCCCATGATCTTGTCCTTGCGAGCCAGCATGCCGAGGGTGCCTTCGACGGCTTCCTCTGCCGAACCGAAACGCTCGATCATTTCCATCGCCGCTTCGTTGGCGCCGCCGTGCAGCGGGCCGCGCAGGGAGCCGATGGCGGCGGTGACGCAGGAATACAGGTCGGACAGGGTCGAGGCACACACCCGCGCGGTGAAAGTCGAGGCGTTGAACTCGTGCTCGGCGTAGAGGATCAACGACACGTTCATGACTTTTTCATGCAGTTCGCTCGGCTTCTTGCCGTGCAGCAGGTGCAGGAAATGGCCGCCGATGCTTGGCTCGTCGGTCACGCAGTCGATGCGCTTGCCGTCATGGCTGAAGCGGTACCAGTAGCACATGATCGCCGGGAACGCGGCGAGCAGGCGGTCGGTCACGTCGCGTTGCACGCTGAAGTCTTTTTCCGGCTCGATATTGCCGAGGAAGGAGCAACCGGTGCGCATCACGTCCATCGGGTGGGCGTCGGCCGGGATGCGTTCGAGCACTTCTTTCAGCGCTTGCGGCAGGTCACGCAGCGTGCTCAGCCTGGCGCTGTAGGCGGCCAGTTCGGCCTGGGTCGGCAGTTCGCCGTACAGCAGCAGATAAGCGACCTCTTCAAACTGTGCATCGGCAGCCAGTTCGCGCACGTCGTAGCCACGGTAAGTCAGGCCGGCTCCGGCCTGGCCCACGGTGGACAGTGCGGTTTGCCCGGCGACCTGGCCACGCAGGCCGGCGCCACTCAGTACTTTTGCTTCAGCCATGGTTTTTCTCCAATCTTGTCGTTATTCAGGGAGGCGTGTTCGTCACTTTTTCGCGGCGAACAGCGCGTCAAGCTTCTGCTCGAAGGTGTGGTAGTCGATGCGATCGTAAAGCTCCATGCGGGTTTGCATGGTGTCGATCACGTTCTGTTGAGTGCCGTCGCGACGGATCGCGGTGTAGACGTTCTCGGCGGCCTTGTTCATGGCGCGGAAGGCCGACAGCGGGTACAGCACGATGGAAACATCGGCAGATTTCAACTGTTCGGTGGTGTACAGCGGCGTCGCGCCGAACTCGGTGATGTTGGCCAGGATCGGCGCCTTCACACGGGCGGCGAACAGTTTGTACATTTCCAGTTCAGTGATGGCTTCCGGGAACACCATGTCGGCGCCGGCCTCGATGCAGGCGGCGGCACGCTCCAGGGCAGACTCCAGGCCTTCCACGGCCAACGCGTCGGTGCGCGCCATGATCACGAAGCTATCATCGGTGCGCGCGTCCACGGCGGCCTTGATGCGGTCGACCATTTCCTGCTGGGACACGATCTCTTTGTTAGGACGATGGCCGCAGCGCTTGGCGCCGACCTGGTCTTCGATATGGATGGCGGCGGCGCCGAACTTGATCATTGATTTGACCGTGCGCGCGACGTTGAACGCCGAGGAGCCGAAGCCGGTGTCCACGTCCACCAGCAGCGGCAGGTCACAGACGTCGGTGATACGGCGCACGTCGGTGAGTACGTCATCCAGGCCGGTGATGCCCAGGTCCGGCACGCCGAGGGAACCGGCCGCCACGCCGCCGCCCGACAGGTAGATCGCCTTGAAGCCGGCGCGCTTGGCCAGCAACGCGTGGTTGGCGTTGATCGCGCCGACCACCTGCAAGGGGTGCTCGCTGGCGACCGCGTCACGGAAACGCTGGCCGGGTGTGCTTTTGTTGTTCGAACTCATGACTCACCTCTATCAGGGGCGCCGCCTGGGAAATGACGGGCAATATTGCGTTTGGAAGCACCGATATGCCGGCGCATCAACAACTCGGCCAGTTCACCGTCGCGATCGGCAATCGCATCAAGAATGCGGTGATGCTCGGCAAAGGCCTGGCGTGGACGATTGGGGGTGGCGGAGAACTGGATGCGGTACATGCGCACCAGCTGGTACAGCTCGCCGCAGAGCATTTGGGTGAGGGTGCGGTTGCCCGCACCTTGAATGATCCGGTAATGAAAATCGAAGTCGCCTTCCTGCTGGTAGTAGCCGACACCCGCCTGGAACGCGGCGTCGCGCTCGTGGGTGTGCAACACCTGGCGCAATTCTTCGATTTCCGCGTCGGTCATGCGCTCGGCGGCCAGGCGACAGGCCATGCCTTCCAGGGACTCGCGGATTTCATACAGTTCAACCAGCTCGGCGTGGCTCAAGGACACGACCCGGGCGCCCACATGGGGCACGCGCACCAGCAGGCGCTGGCCTTCGAGGCGGTGGATCGCCTCGCGCAGCGGGCCACGGCTGATGCCGTAGGTGCGGGCCAGTTCCGGCTCGGAAATCTTGCTGCCGGGAGCGATCTCACCCTTGACGATGGCGGCCTGGATGCGTCGGAAGACGTTCTCGGACATCGTTTGGGATTCGTCCGACGCCATTATCGGAGCTTCTGATTGACCCAGCATATTGTCGACACCTTGGAAAGCAATGTGGCAAAAACTAGCCAATAAACCGCTACCAGTCAAAGAATAAATCGATATTGTCGACAATCATCTAATAATCCGGGCTGCACTCGCTCAGGGCATGGCCGGCTGCCAGCGCTGGCGCCAGAAAAGCATCATGTTAGAATGCCCGCCGCATTTGCCTGACATCACTTGATGAAACGGCGCACGAAGGGAGCTTGCGCAGCAATGCCAGTCGCCTTGAATTGAACATCGCACTGCACCGCCTCAGGATCTATGAGACTCAAGCCCTTCCCCCTGTTGTTTTGCCTATTGTCCATGCCGAGCCTTGGCGCTGCCGCCGAGAAGACCGTGTATGGCCTCAATGAATACGCGCAATTGGCCGGCATCGACCTGGAAGTAGCCGCCAAGCTCGACACCGGCGCCAAGACCGCCTCCCTCAGCGCCCGTGACATCAAGCGTTTCAAGCGCAACGGCGAATCCTGGGTGCGCTTCTACCTGGCCATCGACACCGCCCATTCCCATCCCATCGAACGCCCCCTGGCCCGCGTCAGCAAGATCAAGCGGCGCGCCGGCGACTACGACCCCGATGAGGACAAGAACTACACCGCCCGTCCAGTGATTGCCCTGGATATCTGCATGGGCACCGCTTTACGCAGCATCGAAGTGAACTTGACTGACCGCAGCGCTTTCCAATACCCGCTGCTGATCGGCTCCGAAGCGCTCAAACGCTTTGATGCGCTGGTCGACCCCAGTCTTAAATACGCAGCAGGCAAACCCGCCTGCGCCGCCGACGCTCATACCGCCGAGTAAACCGAATGCGCGCTCTAACCCTGCACCTGAGAATCCTGATCGCCATCCTGGTGGTGTTGGGTATTTCGGTCACCGCCTACCAGATCTTCGTGCTGGGCATTCCCGTCACCGAGGACGCCACCGACGACCTGTGGAACATCGACGCCAAGGTCGAGTTCGTCGCCAACCCCAAGGACCCGGTGAAGATCCAGATGTTCGTGCCGCCCTTGAGCCGCGACTTCGTCAGCCTTAATGAGAGCTTTATCTCGAATAACTACGGGGTGAGCGTCAACCGCATCGACGGCAACCGTAAGGTCACCTGGTCGGCACGCCGCGCCAAGGGCAACCAGACCCTGTATTACCGCCTGGTGCTGACCAAGCGCTACAGCGGCGAAAAAACCAAGATCAAGGGCCCGACCTTCCGCGACAGCATTGCCGTGGAAGGCCCGGAAAAAATCGCCGCCGAAGCCCTGCTGGCGCCGATCCGCCAGCATTCGGCCGACGTCGAGACCTTCATCACCGAAGCCATCAAGCGCACCAACAACCTCAACGACGACAACGTGAAGCTGTTGCTGGCCGGCGACCCGTCGACGCCGCACAAGGCCAAGATCGTCGAGCTGCTGCTGTCCATTGCCCACGTGCCGGTGGAAAAGGTCCACACCATCCGCCTGGTGGCCGACCAGCCGCAAACCCCGGAGCTGTGGCTGCGTAGCTTCAATGGCAACGACTGGCTGTACTTCAACCCGGAAACCGGCGAACCGGGCCTGCCCGCCGACCGCCTGCTGTGGTGGACCGGCGATGAAAACCTGATCACCGTCGATGGCGGCAAGAAAGCCATGGTCACCTTCAGCCTGAACAACAGCGAAATGAACGCGATTCGCCTGGCCAAGCTGACCGACGAGAACACCGACGCCAACTTCCTCGAATACTCGCTGTACGGCCTGCCGCTGCAAACCCAGCAGACCTTCATGATCATGGTGATGATCCCGATTGGGGTGCTGGTGATCCTGATCCTGCGCAACCTGATCGGCCTGCAGACCCTGGGCACCTTTACCCCGGTGCTGATTGCCCTGGCGTTCCGAGAGACGCAGCTGGGCTTCGGGATTGTGCTGTTCACGATTATCACGGCGCTGGGCCTGTCCCTCAGGTCGTACCTGGAACACCTGAAGCTGCAGATGCTGCCGAGGTTGTCGGTGGTGCTGACCTTCGTGGTGGTGCTGATCGCCGCCATCAGCCTGTTCAGCCACAAGCTGGGGCTGGAGCGCGGGCTGTCGGTGGCGCTGTTCCCGATGGTGATTTTGACCATGACCATCGAACGCCTGTCGATCACCTGGGAAGAGCGCGGCGCCAGCCATGCCATGAAAGTCGCGATTGGTACGCTGTTCGCCGCGTCCCTGGCGCACATCATCATGAGCGTGCCGGAGCTGATCTATTTCGTATTCACCTTCCCGGCGATCCTGCTGATCCTGGTGGGCTTCATGCTGGCAATGGGTCGCTATCGCGGCTACCGCCTGACCGAGCTGGTGCGATTCAAGGCCTTCCTCAAGGCTGACTCGTAATGTTCGGCTTCTGGAAGACCTGGAAGGCCCTGGAAGCTCGGGGAATCATGGGCATCAACCGGCGCAATGCGGACTACGTGCTCAAGTACAACAAGCGCAGCCTGTATCCGATTGTGGATGACAAGATCATCACCAAGGAGCGGGCCATCGCTGCGGGCATCCATGTGCCGGAAATGTACGGGGTGATCTCCACCGAGAAGGAAATCGACAAGCTCGACGAGATCATCGGTGGGCGCAGCGACTTCGTGATCAAGCCGGCCCAGGGCGCCGGCGGCGACGGCATCCTGGTGGTGGCGGACCGTTTCGAGGGGCGCTACCGCACGGTGTCCGGCAAGATCATCAGCCATGAAGAGATCGAGCACCAGATTTCCAGCATCCTCACCGGCCTGTACTCCCTGGGTGGCCACCGCGACCGTGCGCTGATCGAGTACCGCGTGGTGCCTGACCAGATCTTCAAGAGCATCAGCTACGAAGGCGTACCGGATATCCGCATCATCGTGCTGATGGGCTACCCGGTGATGGCGATGCTGCGCTTGCCGACCCGCCAGTCGGGCGGCAAGGCCAACCTGCACCAGGGCGCGATCGGCGTGGGCGTCGACCTCGCCACCGGCCTGACCCTGCGCGGCACCTGGCTGAACACCATCATCACCAAACACCCCGACACCACCAACGCGGTGGATGGCGTGCAACTGCCCAACTGGGACGGTTTCATGAAGCTCGCGGCCGGCTGCTACGAGCTCTGCGGGCTGGGGTATATCGGCGTGGACATGGTGCTCGACCAGGAAAAAGGCCCGCTGATCCTGGAGCTGAATGCGCGGCCGGGGCTCAATATCCAGATCGCCAACGACTGCGGCCTGACCCTGCGCACCCATGCGGTGGAGGCGCGACTGGAAGACCTGAAAGCCGCCGGCGTGACGGAAACCCCGGAAGAGCGGGTGAAGTTCGTGCAGGAGATGTTCGGGCATATTCCGCCCGTGGAAGGCTGATCCGGTCTTCGAACTGTCTATCCCCGACATCCCCCCTAGGAGCAAATCCTACGGGGGACTACAATCCCTCTCCCCCCGCGCCATTGGCTGATCCAACCCCGCATGTCGACCTGCTCCGTACACCCATTGCCCTACCGGGCCAACCCCGCCGAGTATTTTGCGGCGATTCGCCACGCTCCCGGCGCGGTCCTGCTCGACAGCGGCCGCCCGGCGGCCGAGCGTGGGCGTTACGATTTGCTCAGCGCCTGGCCCGAAGCAACCTTGACGGTAGCGCCTGACGAAAGCGGCGCTGCTTTCCTGCATCGCTTACGGGAAAACCTGACGCGATTGGGTGAAGCCGCAATTCCTGCCGGTTTGCAGTTGCCGTTCGCCGGTGGCTTGATCGGCTACCTGAGCTACGACTTCGGTCGGCACCTGGAGCCCATGCCGCACCTGGCGGTGGATGACCTGCACCTGCCGGACGCGCGCTTCGGGCTGTACGCCTGGGCGCTGATCAGTGACCACCAGGCGCAGGCCAGCCAGCTGGTGTTTCATCCCTCGCTGGCAGACAGCGAACGGCAACGGCTGATCGCGTTGTTCAGCCATGGGGCGGTCGACACCTCTGCGACGTTCAAACTCCAAGGCCCGATGGCCCCCGACCTCAGCGCCGAGGCCTACCGCCAAGCCATCGTGCGGATCCAGGATTACATCCAGGCGGGCGACTGCTACCAGGTCAACTTCGCCCAGCGTTTCCGCGCGCCGTGCCTGGGCGATCCCTGGGCCGCCTACTGCGCGTTGCGCGAAGCCTGCCCGACGCCATTTTCCGGGTTCCAGAGCCTGCCGGACGACGGCGCGGTGCTGAGCCTGTCACCGGAGCGTTTCGTGCGCATCAGCGAGCGCCACGTCGAGACCCGCCCGATCAAAGGCACCCGCCCCCGCGGCCTTACGCCGGAAGAAGACGCGGCGAATGCCGCCGAACTGCTGGCCAGCCCCAAGGACCGCGCCGAGAACCTGATGATCGTCGACCTGCTGCGCAACGACCTGGGACGTAGCTGCCGCACCGGTTCAGTCAACGTGCCAGAACTGTTCAGCCTGGAAAGCTACCCCAATGTGCATCACCTGGTCAGCAGCGTGACCGGTGTATTAGCCTACGATAAAGACGCCCTCGACCTGATCGCTGGCAGCTTCCCTGGTGGCTCGATCACCGGTGCCCCGAAAATCCGCGCGATGCAGATCATCGACGAACTCGAGCCGACCCGACGCGGGCTGTACTGCGGTTCGTTGGTGTACCTGGATGTGCGCGGCGAGATGGACAGCTCCATCGCCATCCGCAGTTTGCTGGTCAAGGATGGCCAGGTGTGTTGCTGGGGCGGCGGTGGGATCGTGGCGGATTCGCAGTGGGAAGCGGAGTATCAGGAGTCACTGACGAAGGTACGGGTGTTGTTACAAACGCTGGAAAACCTGTAGCGCGCAGCTCCTTCCTGGCTCTCAGACGCAGAGCCAAGCAGTAGAAAAAACCTGAATCAGACCCACAGTAGACGCAGTTGAACGTCGGAGGATAGCGTCCGGCTTCAACCGTCCGCCCGCCGTCTGTGAAGGATCACATGAAGCGACTGCCTACCCGTCAGGAAATATTTCCGAGATTGCGCCCCCTCTCAACCGCGCCTATCATCTCCCAAATTGGGAGGTTGCAGCGATGCGGATAATCGCTCTATCGACCTTACGAATATTCTGGGAAAACCAACCCGCCTATATCGATGCAAAGGCACCGCTTATTGAACTGTATCGGCATATGGAAAAGGCCATTTACCCGACGCCACAAGCACTCAAGGCAGCGCTCAGGACCGCGAGCATTCTCAAAGGTGGCAGGGTTGTATTCAACGTGGGCGGCAACAAATATCGAGTGATCATGACGATCGATTACCAGCGACAGCTTGGGTTCATACGGTTCGTAGGGACTCATGCGCAGTACGACCAGATCAACGCGGAGACCGTGTAATGAACATCAAACCCATACACTCCCAGGAAGACCTCACTGCTGCACTCGCGCGGGTACAGCAGCTCTGGGGAGCGGACATCGGCTCGACTGAAGGCGATGAGCTGGAAATTCTTGCAGTACTCATTGAGAAGTACGAAGCCGAACATTACCCAATACCACCTTCTGATCCGGTGGAAGCCATTAAATTTCGCATGGAGCAACTGGGCATGACTGCCCGCGACCTGGAGCCATTTATCGGCACCAGCGGACGTGTATCCGAAGTGCTGAACCACAAGCGCAAGCTGAGCCTGTCGATGATCAAGCGGCTGCATGAAGGCTTGAGTATTCCTTATGAGCGGTTGCTTGCAGGGAGCTGACAGAAACATGGTAGTAGCGCTACCTTCCCCATCGGGAGCAAGCCCCCGATAGGGCCATCAGCCGAACCGAAAGAAATTACAGGCTCAACGGCCGATTCGACGCCCTGATGAACTCTTTCTTCAAATCTTCAAACGTATGCACCGCCGGGAATTGTGGGAATTCGCGGATCACATTGTCCGGCGCATGGAACAGAATCCCGCGGTCGGCCTCGCCCAACATGGTGGTGTCGTTGTAGGAGTCGCCCGCAGCGATCACGCGGTAGTAGAGGGTCTTGAACGCCAATACCGACTGGCGCTTGGGGTCTTTCTGGCGCAGTTGGTAGCTGACCACGCGGTCGTTTTCGTCGGTGATGAGACGGTGGCACAACAAGGTCGGGAAACCCAGCTGGCGCATCAGCGGCTGGGAGAATTCGTAGAAGGTGTCGGACAGGATCACCACCTGGAAGCGCTCGCGCAGCCAGTTAACGAACTCGATGGCACCGTCCAGCGGCTTGAGGGTGGCGATCACTTCCTGGATGTCGGCGAGCTTGAGCCCGTGTTCGTCGAGGATGCGCAGGCGCTGCTTCATCAGCACGTCGTAGTCGGGAATGTCACGGGTGGTGGCCCGCAGGGATTCAATACCGGTTTTTTCGGCGAAGGCGATCCAGATTTCCGGCACCAGCACCCCTTCCAGGTCGAGACAGGCAATTTCCACAAGACACTCCCATTAGATGTTGTTAGTTGAGCGAGCAAAAGGACTGCCGAACTCTAGCGATTCAAGCCCGCCGCCGCAACGCAGGGCGGATTTTGATACCATCGCTCCCCTATAGAGCGCTCAGCGCCATTGACCTGTAGGAACCGTCCTGATGAACCAAGCCTTCGACGTCGTTGAACTCGCCACGACTTATGCCAACAAGTCTGCCCAGGACATTCTCAAGCTGGCGTTCAGCCAGTTCGGTGATGACCTGTGGATTTCCTTCAGCGGCGCCGAGGATGTGGTGCTGGTGGACATGGCCTGGAAGCTGAACAAGAACGTCAAGGTGTTCAGCCTCGACACCGGTCGCCTGCACCCGGAGACCTACCGGTTTATCGAGCAGGTGCGCGACTTCTACAAGATCGACATCGAACTGATCTCTCCGGACCAGAGCAAGCTGGAACCCTTCGTCAAGGAGAAAGGCCTGTTCAGCTTCTACAAGGACGGCCATGGCGAATGCTGCGGCGTGCGCAAGATCGAGCCGCTGCGCCGCAAGCTTTCCGGCGTCAGCGCCTGGGCCACCGGCCAACGCCGCGACCAGAGCCCCGGCACCCGCAGCCAGGTGGCGGCGCTGGAAATCGACACCGCCTTCTCCACCCCGGAACGTACCCTGTACAAGTTCAACCCGCTGGCGCAGATGACCAGCGAGGAGATCTGGGGTTACATCCGCATGCTGGAGCTGCCGTACAACAGCCTGCATGAGCGCGGCTTTATCAGCATCGGGTGTGAGCCGTGCACCCGTCCTGTGCTGCCGAACCAGCACGAGCGCGAAGGACGCTGGTGGTGGGAAGAAGCCACCCAGAAGGAATGCGGGCTGCATGCCGGGAATATCATCAGCAAGGCTTGAAGTTGATGCTGTAAAAAATGTGGGAGGGAGCTTGCCCTGATGCTAGTCAGTTGAGGCTTTTTGTAGGAGCGAGCTTGCTCGCGAAAAACTCACAGGCGCCGCGTTCATTCAGGAAGCACGCGTTATCGTTGACGTTTTTCGCGAGCAAGCTCGCTCCTACAGGAGGCGATGTACGCTTAACTGACTGGTATTAGGGCAAGCCCCCTCCCTCATTTTGTTTTGGGTTGAGTGTTAGAGATGTACACATAGGTGTAACCATCGGTGCCATTTATGTGTGCAATTTCTCTTAAACCGCACCATAACGTAACACCTCTCCCCTCCCCTCGGTTGGCCTGGCGAATCACAAGCCGACAACGCAAAAATAAATAGCTGTTCAATCGGTCAATTTATATTTCTTCAAATTCAGCCAGTTATTTAACTCACCTATAAAAACGAAATTACCCAGGACTTTCATAGATCCAAAGCTGGCACACATGTGGCTTAAGGTGAAATACGCTTTGTATACAATAAATACAAAATCTACATACACTTTGCCATCTGCAGCGCCTCAGCAGATGTGCTGGAGCCTGCCGGAATGCGTACAAGCCTCTCGAATAACATCGCACTGGATCTGCCCTCCTCCGCCCTGAACCCGGACGCCGCAATCCCCGGCCCCCTGGTGCTCAGCCCGCGCCTGCACAACAAGGACCTGGCGCCCACCAAGGTCGAAGGCCGACGCTGGGGGCGCTACAGCATCTTCGCGCTCTGGACCAATGACGTGCACAACATCGCCAACTATTCGTTCGCCATCGGCCTCTACGCGCTGGGCCTGGGCGGCTGGCAGATCCTGTTGTCCCTGGGCATCGGCGCGGCGCTGGTGTACTTCTTCATGAACTTGTCGGGGTATATGGGCCAGAAGACCGGCGTGCCGTTTCCGGTGATCAGCCGCATCAGTTTCGGCATTCACGGCGCGCAGATCCCGGCGTTGATCCGCGCCGTGATAGCGATTGCCTGGTTTGGTATCCAGACGTACCTGGCGTCGGTGGTTTTCCGCGTACTGCTGACGGCGATTCATCCGGGCTTTGCCGACTATGACCACAACTCGATCCTGGGACTATCGACCCTGGGTTGGGCCTGTTTCGTGGCGATCTGGTTCGTGCAACTGGTGATCCTCGCTTATGGCATGGAGATGGTGCGCCGCTATGAAGGCTTCGCCGGGCCGGTGATTTTGCTGACGGTGGCGGCGCTGGCCGGTTGGATGTACTTCCAGGCCGGCGGCAACATTGCCTGGTCGATCCGCGAACCGCTGAGCGGCGGCGAGATGTGGCGCAATATCTTTGCCGGTGGCGCGTTGTGGCTGGCGATCTATGGCACGCTGATCCTCAACTTTTGCGACTTCGCGCGCTCTTCGCCGTGCCGCAAGACCATCCTCGTCGGCAACTTCTGGGGCCTGCCGGTGAATATCCTGGTGTTTGCCGCCATCACCGTGCTGCTGTGCGGCGGGCAATTCCAACTCAATGGCCGAGTGATCGAAAGCCCGACTGAAATCATTGCAGCCATCCCCAATACCTTCTTTCTCGTGCTGGGCTGCCTGGCGTTCCTGATCGTGACCGTGGCGGTGAACATCATGGCCAACTTCGTCGCGCCGGCCTTTGTGCTGAGCAACCTGGCACCCAAATACCTGAACTTCCGCCGTGCCGGCTTGATCAGCGCCACCGTGGCCGTGCTGATCCTGCCGTGGAACCTCTACAACAGCCCACTGGTGATCGTGTATTTCCTCTCCGGCCTGGGCGCGCTGCTGGGGCCGCTGTACGGGGTGATCATGGTCGATTACTGGCTGATTCGTAAAAGCCAGGTGGACGTACCGCAGCTGTATAGCGAAAACCCGAATGGCGTTTATTACTACAGCCGTGGGGTGAATATGCGTGCAGTGGCGGCGTTTATTCCTGCAGCCGTGATCGCCATCCTGCTGGCGCTGTTGCCGGGATTTGCCAGCGTCTCGCCGTTTTCCTGGTTGTTTGGCGCCGGTATTGCAGGGTTGCTGTACCTGCTGATCGCCAAGCGCCAGCCGTTCTACGCCGATGTCAGCGGCGAAAGCATTGCCGTCGATAACGTCAGTCACTGAGTAAGGACCTTCCATGCGTATCCTCGTGGTCAACGTCAACACCACCGAATCCATCACTGAAACCATCGCTCAACAGGCGCGGTCCGTGGCCTCGCCGGGCACCGAGATTGTCGGGCTCACGCCCTACTTCGGCGCGGAATCGGTGGAGGGCAACTTTGAAAGCTACCTGGCCGCCATCGCCGTGATGGACCGGGTGATGGCCTACGACCAACCGTTCGATGCGGTGATCCAGGCCGGCTACGGCGAGCACGGCCGGGAAGGCTTGCAGGAGTTGCTGAATGTGCCGGTGGTGGACATCACCGAAGCGGCGGCCAGCACCGCAATGTTCCTGGGCCACGCCTACTCCGTGGTCACCACCCTGGACCGCACCGTGCCGCTGATCGAAGACCGCCTGAAACTCGCCGGCCTGTACCAGCGCTGCGCCTCGGTGCGCGCCAGCGGCATGGCGGTGCTGGAACTGGAGGAAGACCCGCTGGCCGCCATGGAAGCCATCGTGCGCCAGGCGGAACTGGCTATCCGCGAGGACAAAGCCGAAGTGATCTGCCTGGGTTGCGGCGGCATGGCCGGGCTGGATGAGCAGATTCGCCAGCGCACCGGCGTGCCGGTGGTGGATGGGGTGACGGCGGCGGTGACCATTGCCGAATCCCTGGTGCGACTAGGGTTGTCGACGTCGAAGATCCGCACTTACGCGACGCCACGGCCGAAGCAGGTGATTGGCTGGCCGACTCGGTTCGGCCGCTGACCGGCACCTGGTTTCAGATTGCGCTGAACCTCTGGCCCAGCTTCTTCTCGGCAAACTGCTCGATGATGAAATCCACAAACGCCCGGGTCTTGCCGGGCAGCAGTTTGTGCTCCGCGTAGTAGATGGAAATATTGCCGTCGTCGACACACCAGCCGGGCAACACGCGCACCACCGCGCCACTGTCAAGGAACGGCACGGCCATGGGCATGCTCACCAGCGCAATCCCCAGGCCTTGGGCACTGGCGCAGCAGGCGGCTTCGGAGTCGCTCATGGTCATGCCGGGCTTGAGCACCAGCGGGCGGTGTTCACGTTCGACACTGGTCAACTGCCAGGAACGGATACGCCCGGTTTGCGGTGAGCGGATCAGGATACCGTTGCACCGCGACAAGTCTTCGGGCTCGCGCACCGGCGGGCGCTGCGCCAGGTAATCCGGCGAGGCCACCAACACCCGATGCGCCGGCGCCAGCTTGCGCGCCACCACCCCTTGGGGCAGCTCAAAACCGCCACCGATGGCGGCATCGAAGCCCTGGCCGATCAGGTCCACCTGGCGGTTGTCGAAATGCCAGTCCGGGCTGATATCCGGAAAGCGCGCCATGAACGCCCCCAGCAACGGCACCACGTAGCGATTGCCAAACACGGTGCCCATGCTGACCTTGAGCGTGCCCACCGGCCGGCCTTCGGCGCTGGCCAGGTTAGCCACGGCATTCTGGATGGTGGTGAGGCTGCCGCTGACTTCGGCCAGGAACAACTTGCCGGCTTCGGTCAGGGCCAGACGCCGGGTGCTGCGCTGGAACAGCCGCACGCCGAGGCGCACCTCCAGCTTGGCGACGCTTTTGCCGACCGCCGCCGGGGTCAGGCTCAGGTGCCGGGCCGCCTCGGCAAAGCTGCCGCCTTCGGCGCTGCGCACAAAGCATTCGATACTGCCAAAGCTTTCCATAACGCCACACTCTAAACTTTTGGTTTACACAGACTATAGCAATCACGGTCTACCGGCAGCGGCGAGCGAGGTCGATACTCGGCTCCAACAACAGGGCATTGCGCCTTGAATGACCAGGAGATCGACATGACCACACACAACCTCAGCGGCAAAGTCGCCTTGATCCAAGGCGGTTCCCGCGGCATCGGCGCCGCCATCGTCAAGCGCCTGGCAGCACAGGGTGCAGCCGTTGCCTTTACCTACGTCAGCTCGGCCGCCAAGGCTGAAGCCCTGCAGCACAGCGTGATCAGCGAAGGCGGCAAAGCCCTGGCGATCCACGCCGACAGCGCCGATGCCACTGCGATCCGCAACGCGGTCAACGCCACCGTGGAAGCCTTCGGCCGCCTGGACATCCTGGTGAATAACGCCGGCGTGCTGGCCATTGCACCGCTGGAAGACTTCAAGCTGGAAGACTTCGACCAGACCCTGGCGATCAACGTGCGCAGCGTGTTTATCGCCACCCAGGAAGCCGCCAGGCATATGGGTGAAGGTGGCCGGGTGATCAACATCGGCAGCACCAATGCCGAGCGCATGCCGTTTGGCGGTGGTGGCCCGTACGCAATGAGCAAGGCGGCGCTGGTCGGTTTGACCAAGGGTTTGGCGCGGGACCTGGGGCCGCGCGGCATCACCATCAACAACGTGCAACCTGGGCCGGTGGACACCGATATGAACCCGGCAAACAGTGATTTTGCCGAGAGCCTGATCGGGTTGATGGCGGTGGGCCGTTACGGGCACGTGGAAGAGATTGCCAGTTTCGTGGCATATCTGGCCGGGCCGGAAGCGGGGTATATCACCGGTGCCAGCCTGACTATCGATGGTGGCTTCAGCGCATAACCCAATGTGGGAGCGGCTTGCCCCCTCCCACCTGTTGACCTTGTTGGTTCAGGAGATGGGGGGCAGGCCATAGGCCGCCAGGTCGAAGTCCGCAAGCTTGCGGATGATCTGGTCGGCATGCTGGTACTTGCTGTCGGCCATGGCTTCATCAGGGACGGCGATCGCGGTCATATGGGCGGCCTTCGCAGCCGTTACACCAAACGGCGAATCCTCGAACACCAGGCAATCCTCCGGGGCAACGCCCAAGCGGCGTGCAGCGGTGAGGAAGATGTCCGGCGCCGGCTTGGCGGCACCGACTTCCGGGTCGTCAGCGGTGACGATGGTGTCGAACAAACCAAACCACTCGCGGTGCAAGGTGGTTTTGTGGCCAAACGAATTGCGCGACGAACTGGTGCCCACGGCAATCGGAATGTTGTGCGCCTTCAAGTGCCGCACCAGAGCTTCCGCGCCAGGCATGCCCAAGGCCTTGGGAAAGCGCTCGCTCATCAGCGGTTCGCGAATTTCGAGGAATTCAGCCGGGGTAATCGGCAGGTCCAGCGCCTTGACCACATAGTCGGCCAAATCCTGGGCACCGCGCCCGATGATGTGCTGCTTGATGCCCCAGTCGTAGGTTCGGCCGTAGCGTTCAGCGATGATCTGCGTGACTTCGGTGTAGATGCCTTCCGTATCCAGCAATAACCCGTCCATATCGAAAATCACGGCCTTGATCGGACCGACTGCGGTACGCGGTGCATTCATCACTACAAACCCTGGAAGAAGGACTAAATGGATTCAGCACAATAACGGCCTGGGTTACCTGCAAGCAACCTTCGCGGCCAGGTATTGAGTCGGCACAGGACTGCAGTCTGTGTGCGATCAGTGATTCATACCGGGCAACAGTTTTACCCGCCCGCCTGCGATGCGGCCGTCTAGGGTTTGTAGGAACAGAGCGTTCGACCGATAGCTCTCCTTTGAAAAATACCCCTTGCAAACCTTATAAAAGACTTATTAACCTCTGATGAACTCAATCCACTGGACCCGAAAAGCCGTCAAGCAATTGCTTCGATTGCATTCGTATCATCAGCAACAAGTACGCGATGCCGTCTTCTCGCTTGAACGCATGCCCGAGGCAGTCAACGTCAAGGCGTTGGTCAACCACCCCCACGGTTACCGATTAAGGGTGGGTCATTACCGAGTCCTTTTCGACTGGGACGGCAATATCCAGGTAGTCAGCATTCAAGAGGTCAAGAAACGTGACGAGCGAACCTACTGCCATACAGATCATCCACAATACGGAGGGCAAGCCAGCCTTCGTGGTGATCCCTTATGAACACTATCTGGCCCGGCAGAACGATCCAAACCTCATTCCCCACGCGGTGGTCAGCCGCCTGGTAGATGGAGCCACTCCGATCCGAGCCTGGCGCGAACACCTGAACCTGACCCAGGAAGAAGTCGCCCAACGCCTGGGCATTTCCCAATCCGCATTTGCCCAGCAAGAGGCGGTGAACAAACCTCGCCGGACGACGCGGGAAAAGATTGCCAAGGCATTTGGCATCAACGCCGTTCAACTGGAGCTATAGCCTCAAACGGGACAGTCCGCGCCTTCAGTCACCTAAAAGCGAAACCAAACATGCTCTATCGTCTAGCCGCAGACAGCCTCGTGCTGTTCCACCTGTGCTTCATCCTGTTCGTACTGTTTGGTGGGCTGCTGGCGCTGAAATGGCGCCCGGTTATCTGGCTGCACTTGCCCGCCGCTGCGTGGGGCGTGGCGGTCGAAGTGTTCCACCTGCCCTGCCCGCTGACCCGCTGGGAAAACCTGTTCCGCCACCTCGCCGGGCAGGACGGTTATGGCGGTGGGTTTATCGAGCATTACATCCTCACGTTGATCTACCCGGCCGGGCTGACGCCACAGATCCAGCTGGGCCTGGGCGCATTGGTGCTGGCGATCAATATTGCGGTGTATGTGCGCTTGATCCGGCGTTACGTACAGGCTTGAGACAGCTTCACTGGTGAAGAATCAGACTCCCTCAGTCCCTTCACCGGCGCCACCATGTCCGAAGCCTTCGAAGTCCCCAGCCCCCACGAAAAACACCTCGAACACACCACCGAACACGCCCACGCCCACGGCGACAGTTTCGCCAGTCGCATCGCCGTCATGACCGCACTGATGGCCACCCTTGGCGCCATGCTCAGCTACCAGGCTGGCTCCACCGAGAGCGAAGCGGCGATGGACAAGAACAACGCAGCCATCATCAAGACCGAAGCCGCCAACCAGTGGAACTACTACCAGGCCAAGTCCAGCCGGCAGAACCTGGCGGAACTCGCGACCCATATTCCCGGTGTGGATGCCGCCCATTACAAGGATGAGATCGAGCGCTACAAAAGCCAGAAGGAAGAGGTACGCAAGCAGGCAGAGAAACTGGAGGCGACCTCAAAGGAATGGGATGAAAAATCCGAGCAGGCCCTGCACCAGCACCATCGTTGGGCCCAGGCGATGACCGCGATTCAGATCGCGATTTCGCTGGCGGCGATTACGTTGTTGACGAGAAGGGAATGGTTGAAGCGCATGTCCTATGCGGCGGCAGGTGTGGCGGTGGTGTTAGGTAGCCTGGCGTGGTTGCATATCTGACAGGGGAAGATTGATTTCAATCCCTTGCCGGGGCGATTAAAGTGCAGCCCCCGAGAATTGAATCTCGGGCTTTAGTCCATGGAGTTTCCCAGTGAAGTACATCAGTAAAGTGGTTGCAGCAGCCGTTCTCGGTTTCACCCTCGCAGGTTGCACCGGCACCGCCATCAAATCCCCGCAATACGACAGCAGCCAGTACACCGTGCTGGGTCACAGCGAAGCCAGCGCCACCGGCATCATGCTGTTCGGCGTGATCCCGATCGGCCAGAACAGCCGTTTCGTGCGCGCCCAGGACGCCGCCATCAAGGCAAAAGGCGGCGATGCGCTGATCAACACCCAAGTGCAGGAAAACTGGTTCTGGGCCTGGGTGCTCAGCGGTTACACCACCAAGATTTCCGGTGATGTGATCAAGCTGAAAACCGCGCAGTAAAATCGCTCGGGCTTTCAACTGAGCCCGCGACGTATCATGGGCCAACCTTTCGAGGATGGTCCATGAACCTCAGTATCCTCTATGCACTCGCCGCCGCCGCCCTGTTCGGCGCCAGCACCCCGCTCGCCAAACACCTCGGCCTGGGCCTCTCGCCCGTGCTGCTCGCCGGCCTGCTCTATCTTGGCAGTGGCGTCGGCCTCGCTGGTGTGCGCGTTATTCGTGATCGCGGCTGGAAACCCTCCGGGCTAACCCCATCGGAATGGCCCTGGCTGCTCGGCGCCATCGCATTCGGCGGCATCCTCGGGCCCGTCGCGTTGATGTTCGGCTTGAGCCGCACCGCCGGCGCAACCGCCTCCCTGATGCTCAACCTGGAATCGGTGCTGACCGCCGTTATCGCCTGGGTCGTGTTCAGGGAAAACGCCGACCGTCGCATCGTCCTGGGGATGATCGCCATCGTGCTGGGCGGCGTGGTGCTGTCGGGGGCCGACGGCGGTGGCACCAGCCATGACTGGACGGGGCCGCTGGCGGTTGCCGTGGCGTGCCTGTGCTGGGGGATCGATAACAACCTGACGCGCAAGGTGTCTGCATCGGACGCGCTGTTTATCGCCGGGGCCAAGGGGTTGATTGCGGGGCTGGTGAATGGCGGGTTGGCGCTTTATCTCGGGGCGCAGATCCCGGGCATGGCGCGGCTTGCACCTATCTTGCTGGTGGGTTTTCTGGGCTATGGCATCAGCCTGGTGATGTTCGTGCTGGCGTTGCGCGGACTGGGCAGCGCACGCACGGGAGCCTATTTTTCCACCGCGCCGTTCCTGGGTGCTGCGATTGCGGTGCTGTTGTTGGGTGAGTCAGTGACGCTGGCGTTCTGGATTGCCTCAGCGCTGATGGCCGTGGGGGTTTGGCTGCACCTGACGGAACGGCATGCCCATGAACATCAGCATGACGCGACGGAACACGGGCATCGGCATGTGCATGATGAACATCATCAGCATGAGCACGGGTTTGAGTGGGATTCGGCGGAACCCCATAGCCATGTGCATGTGCACAGTCCGCTGAGGCACAGCCATGCGCATTTTCCGGATGTGCATCATCGGCATAGGCATTGAATGTATTAGGGCGGCGCTATAGGCCGCCCTTCTTTTGACATACAGGCCATTCAAGCGTGATGACCTGCGTGACCTTTATGCTCATATTCCCATCCCTTACACGCCAACCCTACGTGCTTGGGAATCAAGGCAGCACCGCTGCTATACGCCGTGATAGTCCTGCGCGAGAAGCCGAGTTCTACCGCCGCCGCAGAAAGAGACAAATTGTTGGTGAGCATCCACTTTCTGAAATCCTGCGTCAGCATGACCTCACCAGACTGCTCCAATGCCAGACGATGCAACGTAACGGCCGACACTTCGAGGTCACTGCCCCATGCCACATCAAACCCCCACTCACCTACTTGGGCCTGGCCGAATAACGCCAAATCCAAGAGAGGCTCGAGGACCGAGAAATTATTTATATGATCAGTGAGATCAACGGTGTGCCGCTTACCGTTGTGCCACTCGATCTCTAAGGCATGCTTGCCGGCAACTGGTTGCACAGCAGAGATGCGAAGCTTGCTGGCCATAAGTCAGTTCCTCCGGTTTTGTTCATCCCATACGCGCTTGAGATCAGCGATATGGGCTTTTGCCCAAAGCAGGGCGGCTTTCAAAGCTTTCGTTTCGGCACCTATACCGAGCACGACAAGCCCTTCTATCTGAACCAGCGACTCACCATCCGGCGTCTGCACGTGAAAGTGCGGCGGCGCGTGATCGTCAGGATAGATTTTTATTTTCCAGTTTCGTTCAGCGTGTAAGGTAGCCACGTAATCAGATGCTAGAGAAATTTTCTCCCTAGCATAACCGGCCTATTAGAACATCAAAACTGAAATTTTTAGCCATACCTCCAGACCGCGAAGATCTGTGGAGGTTAGTTTTTCAAACCCCTGAAATCACAAAACCCCTGGGTTCTTTCGAAACCAGGGGTTTTGTTTACATCAAATTTGGCGGTGAAGGAGAGATTCGAACTCTCGATACAATTTCTTGTATACACACTTTCCAGGCGTGCTCCTTAAGCCACTCGGACACTTCACCGTATCTCGTCAAACCAGTTCAGTCTGTCGAGGCGCGCTAATGTAGTCGAAAGCCTTTCTGATGGCAAAGGTTTTTTTCAGAATTTTCATGCGGTTAGATGGGTATGCCGGGATGTGCCCGGCGAGGGGTGGTGATTCTGCCATTCTTGGGCATGGGCGTCCTGTGTCTGGGGCCAGTGTTGCGCCCTGCTCCAGGCCTTCCGGCGTTCTCCCTGCGGGGAAAGTCTGACTGGGTAGTCAGTCACGGCGCTTTACCGGGGCGGGCGTGGTGGGTAACGTCTGCGCATGCGCCTTTATAAACAGCCTCTCTATAACAAATCCTACAAGGAACCGCGTCATGAGTGAGTTGATTGCTTACCACCTCGAAGACGGTATCGCGACCCTGACCCTGAGCAACGGCAAGGTGAATGCCATTTCTCCGGATGTGGTCAGTGCGTTTAATACAGCGCTGGACCAGGCCGAGAAAGATCGGGCGGTGGTGATCATCACCGGCACGCCGGGGATCCTGTCGGGTGGTTATGACTTGAAGGTAATGACAGCCGGCCCTAAAGAAGCCATCGGCCTGGTGACGTCGGGCTCGACGTTGGCGCGTCGCCTGTTGTCCCACCCGTTCCCGGTGATTGTGGCGTGCCCTGGGCATGCGGTGGCCAAGGGTGCGTTCCTGTTGTTGTCGGCGGATTATCGGATTGGGGTGGAAGGCCCGTTCAGCATTGGCCTGAATGAGGTGGCGATCGGCATGACCATGCACCACGCCGGTATCGAGCTGGCGCGGGACCGTCTGCGTAAGTCGGCGTTTCATCGGTCGGTGATCAATGCCGAGATGTTTGACCCGCAAGGCGCGTTGCAGGCCGGTTTCCTCGACAAGGTGGTGGCACCTGAAGAGCTGCAGGCGGCGGCGCTGGAAGCGGCACGTCAGTTGAAGAAGCTGAATATGAACGCCCATAAGCACACCAAGCTGAAGGTGCGTAAGGCGCTGCTGGAGGCGTTGGATGAGGCAATCATCCAGGATCAGGGGCATATCCTGAGTTAAGCCCTACAACCGAAACATCGAAGCCCGACCTTGCGTCGGGCTTTTTCGTACAAATGAATCCGAAACATCTTTAGCCGCTCTAGCCTGCCTATATCGGCACATGTTGAAACATGTGCTTAAACATCGCCTATCTCCTACCTCTTTACGGGTAATTGCCGAACTCAGTGCACATCCGTACACTGCGCCACCTTTTATCCCGATGGGCCGTGTCGATGCTTTTTCTGTTACGCATGTTATTGATGGGCCTGCACTTTATGGTGGCCGGTGTACTGGGCGTGCTGCTCGGGGCCTGCCGGCCATTCAACCCGGACAACAGTCGCTTGTGTGCGCGCCTGTATGCGCTGCCGGCCATGTGGATCCTGCGCCTGAAGGTGAAGACCGATGTCGACTCCCTGCGCAACAAGCCTGGTACGTGTGTGATCATCGCCAACCACCAGTCTAACTATGACCTGTTTGTGCTGGGCACCGTGGTGCCCCATCGCACCGTGTGTATCGCCAAAAAGAGCCTGAAATGGGTACCGCTGTTCGGCCAGTTGTTCTGGCTGGCGGGCAATGTGCTGATCGACCGCGGCAATGCGCACAAGGCACGTCGCGCGATGCTCACCACCACTCATACGTTGCAGCATCAGGACACCTCGATCTGGGTGTTTCCGGAGGGCACGCGCAATCTGGGCAAAGGCTTGTTGCCGTTCAAGAAAGGCGCGTTTCATATGGCCATCGCCGCTGGCGTGCCCATCGTGCCGGTGTGTGTCAGCAATTACGTCACCCATATGAAGCTCAATCGCTGGAACAGCGGTGATGTGCTCATACGCTCGTTGCCGCCGATTCCTACTGTGGGCCTGACTTCGGATGACATCCCGCAGTTGATGCAGACCTGTCAGGCGCAGATGGATGAGTGCATTACAGCGATGGATCGCGAAGTGCAACCTGCCTGAACACCTTCCGGGGGGCCTGGCCTCCCCACGCAAACAAGCTTGCTCGTCACAAAAAGCGAGCACCTGCAGACGCCGCAACGGAACGTCATTCAAGCTAAGCTGCCCAACACCTGTCCTCCTAATAAGAAGTGATCAGCACCATGGGTAGAGTTGTTGCGGCCGCCGTGTACAGCGCCGGAAAGAAAGTCACGGATATCACCCTCGACGAAGGCGCGGCCTGGGCCGCCAAACCCGGGCATTTTGTGTGGATCGGCCTGGAAGAGCCCAACGCCCAGGAGTTGGCCAACCTGCAACGCCAGTTCAACCTGCATGAACTGGCCATCGAAGATGCCCTGGAAAAACACAGCCGCCCCAAGCTGGAAACCTTCGGCGACGCACTGTTTATCGTCACCTATTCACCGGTGCGCGAGAACGGCAAGCTGGAGTTTATCGAGACCCATATCTTCGCCGGCAACGGCTACATCATCACCGCGCGTAACGGCCATTCGGCGTCCTACGGCTTTGTTCGGCAACGCTGTGAGGCGCGGCCGTTATTGCTGGAGCATGGGGAAGATTTCGTACTCTACGCCCTGCTGGATTTTGTCACCGAGAACTACCAGCCGGTCAGCGAGGCGATCCACGCCGAGATCGATGAACTGGAGCACAACGTGCTGTGCAGCTCGCTGAGCGAGCGCGATATCCAGAAGATCCATGGCCTGCGCCGCGACGTGCTGCGACTCAAGCGCTATGTGGCGCCGATGGTAGAGATCAGCCAGGAACTGCAGAAGCTGAGCTTCCCGTTTATCGACAAGAACATGCGCCCGTATTTCCGTGACGTGCAGATCCACGTCACGCGGCAGATGGAAGACCTCACCACCCTGCGCGATATCGCCAGCCAGACCATCGAGATCGGTGTGTTGCTTGAGGCCTCGCGTCAGAGCGTGGTGCAGCGCAAGTTTGCCGCGTGGGCGGCGATCCTGGCGTTCCCCACCGCGGTGGCGGGGATTTATGGGATGAACTTCCAGAACATGCCCGAGCTGCAATGGCACTACGGCTATTTTGCTGTGCTCGGGTTTATTGCGTTCGGTTGCACGGGCTTGTGGGCCAGTTTCAAGCGCTCGGGCTGGCTTTAAACCCGGGCCTCAGGCTTGTGCGCCACGAAGCGCATCATCCATTCCGCCACGGTCACGCCGTGGTGGTCGCGCGCCAGGCTGGCCACGCCGTTTGTGTAGACTTTTTCACCCAGGGTCGTCTGAAGAATCTCCAGCAACTCGCGGGAATAATCATGGATAAATTCCGGGTGCCCCTGGAAGCACAGCACCTGGTCGCCGATGTGATAGGCGGCGAACGGGCAAAACTCGCTGGAGGCGATGACCGTGGCATTGTCCGGCAAGGTGGTGACCTGGTCCTGGTGGCTGATCAATAGCGTCAACTCTGGCACTTCAGGGCTCATCCACGGCGCCTTCGTATCCAGTTTGTAATCGTGAATGCCCATGCCCCAGCCCTGCCCCGCGCGCTCGGCCTTGCCGCCCAGCAGCAGCGCGAGCAATTGATGGCCGAAGCAGATGCCCAGCAACTTGTCGCCGCGCTCATAGCGTTCGAGCAGGTAGGTCTTGAGGGTCTGGATCCAGGGGTCGGTGCCGAAGGAATCGGCCTTGCTGCCGGTCACCAGGTAGGCGTCGAACACTTCGTCGTCCGACGGGTATTCGCCCTGCACCACGTTGTACACAACGAATTCGGCGGCAATCGGCTGCTTGGAGAACAGGCGCTTGAACATCTGCCCGTAGCCTTGGTATTGATCGATCAAGCCTGGACGCAGGATATCGGTTTCCAGGATACAGACGCGTAGCGACATAAAAAATACCTGACACGGTGATGGGAATAATGCACACCCCAGAGCCTGCCTTGAAATACCCTGACAAGGCAAGCCCTGTGCATGCCCAAAACCGTCAGAAGGTCGTGCTCTGCGCAGCTTTGTCGAGCAACAACGCCGGCGGCGAGAACCGCTCCCCATACTGTTCCTCCAGGTAGCGGGCACGGGCGATAAAGTCATTGAGGCCGTACTGGTTGATAAACTGCAACGCGCCACCACTCCAGGCGGCAAAACCGATCCCGAAGATCGACCCCACGTTGGCATCCGCGGTGGACATCAACACGCCCTCCTCTACGCAGCGCACGGTCTCGATGGCCTGGATAAACAGCAAACGGTCGCGCACATCCTGTGCTGAAATGCGCTGGTCGGCTCGCTCAAAGCGCGCTTTCAATTCAGGCCACAAATGCTTCTGCCCGCCCGCCGGGTACTCGTAGAAACCGCCTCCCGCCGCCTTGCCCGCGCGTTTGTACTCGTTCACCAACAGATCAATTACCACCGTCGCCGGATGGCGTGGGACTGTTTTACCTTCCGCCTGCAGATCCTTGGCAGCCTGCTGTCGGATATGACTCATCAGGCTGAGGGACACTTCATCGGACACCGCCAGCGGCCCCACCGGCATACCCGCCTTGCGCGCCTCGGTCTCGATCATCGGCGCAGCCACGCCTTCGCCGAGCATGGCGATGCCTTCATGGGTGAAGGTGCCGAACACCCGCGAGGTGAAGAACCCGCGACTGTCGTTGACCACGATCGGAGTTTTCTTGATTTGCAGGACGAAATCGAACCCCCGGGCCAGGGTTTCGTCCGAAGTGCGGGCGCCCTTGATGATTTCCACCAGGGGCATCTTGTCCACCGGGCTGAAGAAATGCAGGCCGATGAACTTGCCTTGATCCGGCACCGCCGTGGCCAGGCCGCTGATGGGCAAGGTAGACGTGTTGGAGGCGATCACCGCGTCGGCGCCGACCACATTGTGTGCGGCAGCCGAGACCTTGGCCTTGAGTTCACGGTCTTCGAACACGGCCTCGATGATCAGGTCACAGCCGGCCAGATCAGCATCCGAAGCCGTAGGATGAATCCGCGCGAGGGTGGTTTCGCGCTGCTCAGAGGTCAATTGCCCACGGCTGACCTTCTTGTCCAACAGCGCCGTCGAATGCGCCTTGCCCTTCTCGGCGGCCGTCAGGTTGATGTCCTTGAGCACCACATCGATACCGGCGCAGGCACTGACATAGGCGATGCCTGCGCCCATCATCCCGGCGCCGAGCACCCCGACCTTACGCGTCACGTAAGGTGCAAAGCCCTGAGGCCGCGAGCTGCCGGCGTTGATTTCATTGAGTTGGAACCAGAAGGTGCCCATCATGTTTTTCGCCACCTGCCCGGTGACCAATTCGGTGAAGTAGCGGGTTTCAATCACATGTGCGGTATCGAAATCCACCTGCGCGCCTTCCACGGCGGCGCAGAGAATTTTCTCCGGGGCCGGGAAGCAGCCATGGGTTTTGCTGCGCAAAATCGACGGTGCGATGGCGAGCATTTGCGCCACTTTCGGGTGAGACGGCGTACCACCGGGAATCTGATAGGCCTTGTTGTCCCACGACTGCCTGGCCTGCGGATTGGCAAGAATCCATGCGCGGGATTTGGCCAGCAGCTCAGTGCGATCCGCCGCCAGCTCATCGATCAACCCGGCTTGCAGCGCTTGCTGGGGCCGGACTTTCTTGCCTTCGAGCAAATACGGCAAGGCCTTTTCCAGCCCAAGCATGCGCACCATCCTCACCACGCCACCGCCGCCTGGCAGCAGGCCAAGGGTGACCTCCGGCAAACCGAGTTGCACCGACTTGTCATCCAGCACGACGCGGTAGTGACACGCCAGGCAGATCTCCAAACCGCCGCCGAGGGCTGCGCCATTGACGGCGGCCACCACCGGCCTGCCGAGGGTTTCCAGGCTGCGCAGTTGCGCCTTCAACACCAGGACGCTGTCGTAGAAATCCTGGGCGTGGGCCTTGTCGACCTTGATCAGTTCATTGAGGTCGCCGCCGGCGAAAAAGGTCTTCTTCGCCGAGGTGATAACCACGCCGGCAATGTCGTCCTTTTCCGCCTGCAGGCGTGCGACGGTGGCCGCCATTGCCTCACGGTACGCGGCGTTCATGGTGTTGGCGCTCTGGCCGGGCATGTCGAGGGTCAGCACCACGATCTGGTCCTGGCCTTTTTCGTAACGAATGGCATCGGTCATGACAACTTCCTTGGCTCAGAGGCGTTCGATAACGGTGGCGATGCCCATACCGCCGCCAACACACAGGGTGGCCAGGCCGTAGCGCTGCTGGCGCACCTCCAGTTCGTCGAGCAGGGTGCCGAGGATCGCGCAGCCCGTGGCGCCCAGCGGGTGGCCCATGGCGATGGAGCCGCCGTTGACGTTGACGCGCGCGGCGTCGATGCCCATGTCCTTGATGAACTTGAGCACCACCGAGGCAAAGGCCTCGTTGACCTCGAACAGGTCGATGTCCTCCACGTGCAAACCTGCCTTTGCCAGGGCCTTGCGCGTGGCCGGCGCCGGCCCGGTTAGCATGATGGTCGGGTCGGTACCGGTGACCGCCGTGGCAACGATGCGTGCCCGCGGTTGCAGGCCCAGCTCGCGGCCCTTCGCTTCGGAGCCGATCAACATCAATGCGGCACCGTCGACAATGCCGGAGCTGTTGCCTGGTGTGTGGACATGGTGGATGCGTTCCAGATGGCTGTAGACCCGCAACGCGGTGGCGTCGAAGCCCATCTGCCCCATCATTTCGAAGCTGGGCTTGAGCTTGCCCAGGCCTTCGAGGGTGGAATCGGCGCGAATGAATTCATCATGGTCCAGCAGCACGATGCCGTTCTGGTCCTGCACCGCGATCAACGACTTGTTGAAGGAACCGTCTGCACGCGCCCTGGCGGCTTTCTGCTGGGACTGTAGGGCAAAGGTATCGACATCCTCGCGGGTGAAACCTTCCAGGGTGGCAATCAGGTCGGCGCCAATGCCCTGGGGCGTGAAGTGACTGTGCATGTTGGTCTGCGGGTCGAGCACCCAGGCCCCGCCATCGCTGCCCATGGGCACGCGGGACATGGACTCCACACCGCCGACCACCACCAGGTCCTCAAAGCCGGAACGCACTTTCATCGCGCCGAGGTTAACCGCCTCCAGGCCCGAGGCGCAGAAGCGGTTGATCTGTACACCGGCGACGCTGACGGCCCAGTCCGCCACCAGGGCGGCGGTCTTGGCGATGTCGGCGCCCTGGTCGCCCACCGGGGTGACGCAGCCGAGCACGATGTCATCCACCTGTTGGGTGTCGAGGTCGTTGCGTTGCCCCAGCGCGGTGAGCAGGCCGGCCACTAGGTTTACCGGCTTGACGCTGTGCAGGGCGCCGTCGGCCTTGCCTTTGCCGCGAGGCGTGCGTATCGCATCGAAGATCAAAGCTTGGGTCATGACGTCCTCGAACCATTGCGCAGTAATGCCCTTACCTTAGGCCCGATTGACACGGTTTCAATGACGGATGCGCTCATTGCTTTTGACCGCCACGCTCGGACGAACGGTAGGCACCTAAGGTAATTGCTGGATTAATCGTTTTAGCTGTCTAGCCAAGGCATTGGCGCCAAGATGGCGTTATGCCTCATGCCTTTTTAAGCTGAAATGCTGATTAGGTGATATGAAATGGGTCTAAGCCGCGCAGAACGAGGGCTCTAAGGTTCAATCAGTAAGAAGTTGCTGCCGGGTTTTGCTGGAGCAGCTGTAAGAAAAGCGACACGTCACATTGCGATACTCATATTCAACGGCACGCATTTGACGCTCAGGAATAACAACAAAAGGCAGTCAGCCATGTTTAAACATTCGAAAGTACGTCAGGCAGGACTTATTCTGTTCGCCACCACATTGATTCTGATCTTGCCCAACTTGACCAAGGTCATTGGGTGACCTCTTCTTGAGCCTGTTCTTACCTCAGGATTACCGCTTTTGGCAGCACCTGCCGGGACTTCGTGCATAGCGATCCTGTTGCAGGGGCTGCCTTTTTATCTGCACTTTTCCGCTATCGTGGGCCCTATCGCCACTTAATACGGGGCCGCCGTCTTGAAACCGATCTTCGCATTCCTTGCCTTGTTGCTCGCCCTGCCCGCTTCGGCGGCGCAATTGACCGTCGAGCTGGATCACAGCCGCAAGACCTGGCAGACCGCCGACCTGCTCAAGCATCCGGACGCGCAGACAGTGCAGGTCGTCGATGACGTTTCCTACAAGCGCAACATGACCTATCGCGCAGTACCGCTGGCAGTGCTCCTGCCGGGCCTACAGCCCGATAATCATCTGCAAGCCGTTGCCCTGGATGGCTTCGCCGCCGAACTGACGGCTGCACCGTTGCTGCAAAAAAACGGTGCCCGCGCCTGGCTGGCCGTGGAAGACCCGGCCCACCCATGGCCCCCATTGGCAGACGGCAAGCCGAGTGCCGGGCCGTTCTACCTGGTGTGGACCGATCCGCAGGCCGGGCATATCAGCCCGGAGCAGTGGCCGTTCCAGATCTGCGCGATCAAGCAGTTGAAGACGGTGGCCGAACGTTTTCCGGCGCTGCTGCCCGACCCGACGCTGGCTGCGAATGATCCGGTCAACCAGGGCTTTGCGCTGTTCCAGAAGAACTGCCTGGCCTGCCACCGCCTCAATGGCGCCGGCGACGCACAGGTGGGGCCGGACCTGAATGTTCCCTACAACCCTACGGAATATTTCAGCGGCGACTTCCTCAAGCGCTATATCCGCGACCCGCAGAGCCTGAGGCACTGGCCGCAGGCAAAGATGCCAGCGTTCGCCGCCAGCGTGTTGCCTGACAGCGAGCTGGAATTGCTGGTGGGGTACTTGAAGCATATGGCGGGGCGTAAACAACACCCCTGAACCCAGCCTGATCTCGGTGGCGAGCGGGTTATTGCTGCTGGACCAGGACCACCGGCGTCGGCGCCACGAACACCTTGGCATGCATCTGCTCATGCCCTCCGCCACGGCGCATGCCGCGTACCGGGCAAGCGTCGAGGTAGTCCAGGCCCACGGCCAGTTTCAAATGCCGCTCCGGCCGGGCCAGTTGGTTGGTCACGTCAAAGCTGTACCAGGCGTCATCCAGCCAGGCTTCGGCCCAGGCGTGGCTGGCCAGGTGAGTGCTGTCTTCCGTGTACAAATACCCAGACACATACCGCGCAGGAATGCCCAGGCTGCGCGCGCAGGCCAGGAACGCATGGGTATGGTCCTGGCATACCCCCGCCCGCCCTGCGAAGGCCTGGGCGGCGCAGGTGTCGACTTCGGTGGCGCCGGGCGTGTAGACCATCGACTGGTTGAGGGCGTGCATCAGGTCGATCAGGGCCGTGCGATCACGACGCTGGTGGCAATGCTGTTGCGCAAAGGCGCGCAGGGCGTCGTCGGGCTCGGTCAGGCGGGTGCAGCGCAGGAACGGAAAGGCTGACTGGCTCTCGTGTTCAGCCTCACGCAGCTCATCGATATCCACCTGGCCACGGGCGCCAATGATGATGGCGTCGTGGGGTTCGTCCAGGGTCAGCACGTGCAGGATGTTGCCGAACGGGTCGATCTGCGCGCGCACCGGGCGAGGCAGGTCCAGTTGCCAACTGAGCACATGCTGGCGCTCGCTGTCGTGGGGCGTGAGGCGCAGGTACTGGATGCTGGCGCGTACCTGGTCTTCGTAGTGGTAGGTGGTTTCGTGGCTGATGGAGAGTCTCATGCGGCCTCCAGGTAGGAACTGTAGATGGCGTCGCCCAACTGGCGGACCAAGGGGATAAAGTCGGTCAGCCAGGCGTGCAGGCCTTCCTCGAGGATTTCATCGATCGCGGTAAACCGCAGGCGCGCGTCCATCTCGGCAGCCAGGCGCTGGGCCGGACGGCCGTTGATGCCGGGCAGGCTGGCGAGGATCTGGTCGATCTCTTCGCTGCAGGCCCGCAGGGAGCGCGGTACATCGGCGCGCAACAGCAACAGCTCCGCGACTTGCCGGGCACCTGGGGCGTCGCGGTAGATCTCGGTGTAGGCCTCGAACGACGATAACGCGCGCAGCAAGGCACTCCATTGATAGTAGGCGTGGGCGGTGCCATCGGTAACGGCTTCGGCCTGGTCGCCGGCCATTTCATAGCGCGCATCCAGCAGCCGCAGGGTGTTGTCGGCGCGCTCGATAAACGTACCCAGCCGAATAAAACGAAAGGCGTCATTGCGCATAATGGTGCCGTAGGTCGCCCCCCGGAACAGATGGGAACGCTCCTTGACCCACTCGCAGAACCGGCTCATGCCGTAGCGGCTGAGGCCCTGCTGTGAGATTTCGCGAATCTCCAGCCAGGTTGCGTTGATGTTTTCCCACATGTCGGCAGTGATTCGCCCACGCACAGCATGGGCGCTGGCCCGCGCGGCACCGAGACAACTGTAGATGCTGGCCGGGTTGGCCGCATCCAGTGCGAAGAAATGCAACAGGCGTTCGGCGTGCAATTCGCCGTGGCGCTCGCGGTAATCATCCAGCGTGCCGGTGATCAACAGCGGCATGGCCAGTTCATGCAGGCCATCACCGCGCCCATCCTGGGGCATGAGCGACAGCGAATAGCTGACATCGAGCATGCGCGCGAGGTTTTCCGCGCGTTCCAGGTAGCGCGACATCCAGTACAAATCCGAGGCAGTTCTACTCAACATGGCATCAGTCCTCGACCACCCAGGTGTCTTTGGTGCCGCCGCCCTGGGACGAATTGACCACCAGCGACCCTTCACGCAGCGCGACACGGGTCAAACCGCCGGGTACCACACGGGTTTCCTTGCCGGACAACACGAACGGGCGCAGATCAATATGGCGCGGCGCAATGCCGTTTTCGACAAAGGTCGGGCAGGTGGATAAACACAGGGTTGGCTGTGCGATATAGGCGTGGGGCTTGGCCTTGATACGCGCGCGGAAGGCTTCGATTTCCGCGGCCGTGGACGCTGGCCCCACCAGCATGCCGTAGCCGCCGGAGCCCTGGGTTTCCTTCACCACCAGGTCCGGCAGGTTGGCCAGCACGTGGGACAATTCGTCGGGCTTACGGCACTGGAAGGTGGGAACGTTCTGCAGGATCGGTTCTTCATCCAGGTAAAAACGGATCATCTCGGTGACGAAGGGGTACACCGACTTGTCATCCGCCACCCCGGTGCCGATGGCATTGGCCAGCACCACATTGCCCGAGCGGTACGCCGCCAGCAGGCCGGGCACACCGAGCATGGAGTCCGGGTTGAAGGCCAGCGGGTCGAGGAATGCGTCGTCGAGGCGACGGTAGATCACGTCCACGGCTTTGGGGCCGTCGGTGGTGCGCATGAACACACGGTCATCGCGCACGAACAGGTCCGCGCCTTCCACCAACTCCACACCCATTTCCCGGGCTAAAAATGCATGCTCGAAAAACGCGCTGTTGAAGCGCCCCGGGGTCAGTACCACCACGCTGGGATTATCCAGGGGGCTCGCGCTTTTCAGGGTATCGAGCAGCAGGTTGGGGTAATGATCGATCGGCGCGATGCGCTGGGCCGCGAACAGCTCGGGGAACAGGCGCATCATCATCTTGCGGTCTTCGAGCATGTAGCTCACGCCGCTGGGTGTACGCAGGTTGTCTTCCAGCACGTAGTAGGTGCCGTCGCCGTCGCGTACGAGGTCGACTCCGGAGATGTGGGAATACAGGTCGCGGTGCAGGTTCAGCCCCTGCATTGCCAACTGGTATTGCTCGTTGGCCAGTACCTGTTCGGCGGGAATGATCCCGGCCTTGATGATGCGTTGTTCGTGATAGAGGTCGGCGAGAAACATGTTCAGCGCCTTGACCCGCTGGATGCAGCCACGCTCGACCATCCGCCATTCGCTGGCGGGAATGCTGCGAGGGATGGTGTCGAAAGGAATCAGGCGTTCGGTGCCCTGCTCGTCCCCATAAAGGGTGAAAGTGATCCCGGCGCGGTGAAACAGCAAATCGGCTTCGCGCCGACGCTGGGCCAGCAGTTCGGCAGGGGTTTCGGCCAACCAGCGGGCGAACTCGCGGTAATGGGGACGCACCTGCCCTGCCCCATCGTACATTTCGTCGTAATAAGTGCGGATCATGCCGTACTCCTTGTCACCCGGACGCAAGAACCATCGCAAGGCCCGTGCCAGCGGCATAAACACTTAAAAATCAGTGGGTTGAATATAAGCAAAGACCTGATCGCACCGTCCTGGTGCACAGAATCCCCACTGCACTGCTGCACGCTTCATGGCAATGCAAGCTTTGGCTATCAACAGCATAGTCAGAGTTGATTTCACTGCCCGTGCAAGCCTGCGGATAATTCTCCCCATCCGCTGAACAGGACACGTCCTACAGCCTTACCCATCCCGCACTCGGTACCTTGAAGCTCGTGTACTGACCGGCTCCTTCGGTCTTCCCTTTCAGCCACCCTTTTCGGGTGGCTTTTTTTTTGTGCGGGAAAGGGCAACGGTAGTTCCGCAAACCTTCACGCAACCTATACAAAATCGGCCGACCCTAAGGTCAGCCGATACGCTGCGTTGCTCATACAGTCGTGCTACATGGGTAACCCACGCACCTCCTGCTTCACGCCCCATCCTTCGATGATCCCTCCAAGCGGCTCGACCACCGCTTCAAAGTCTTGCTCGAAGTCTCCTATGCCGTCGTAGGTTGCGAACATGATCTTGCTCAGTTCCAGGTACCAGGCGCCATCGTCGCGCGCACTGACCTGGGCATTCAGGGACTCGCCACGAAATTCACCCGCAGCCCTGCGCGCCCGTTCCTCATCCGGGAAAATGGCGTAGAACTCAATGGGGTGGAACCGTGAAAAGTCGAAGCCGCCTTCTTTCATGCGGCGCAGAACGTTGGTGCTGATGTCTTCTTGATAGGCTGTGCTCATGAAACGTCCTCCTCAAACCGATGGATAGACTTTCCGTGCTTCCCAAAGCCCGCGCGCTGACGGCGCGGGTACCACGGCAACAACATCACCACGGGAAAACAAGCATGTAGCTGACAAGACCAGACCTTAGCGATTCATTCGCTGATCTCACTTGCAGAGTAGCGCGAAGCTATCACCTCCACCAGAGGTGCTTGAATGGCATACAGGAAATGTTCAGGCGGCGGGAGAGATGTCGAGGATTTGAATACTGTTCTGGTCTTTGAGAATCTTGACCGTTGGCTCGGGCTTGCGGCCCTCAAGGTCGTTGAGGTCCAGTTCGGCGGCCACGGGCACCAGCTTGTTGCGGATCATGTGTGCCGCATCTTCGAGGCTGGGCTTGTGCTCGCAGGTGAACTGCTCCACGGACTGTACGCCGTGATCATCAACGAAGGTAATCTGCCACTTTTGCATCGGTGCCTCCTCGATAAAACCCATGTGTGGGCTTACCTCTATCTGGACCTTGAGGGCTCGGCAAACGTTCCACTCAAGTCAGGAAGCACCGGATCAAGCACAGTTATTTTTCAGCGTGTTCCTTCAAGGCTTTCAGGGTGTTGAACGGCGCTTCCACCACGAACTTGTTGGCCAGCCACGACGGCACGCTGCCGCCTGGCTCGGTGTGTACCTGGTAGGTGACTTCGGTCTCATTGGCGCCTTTAGGGACCAGTTTCCAGAAGCCCTCGACCTGAGCGACACGCACGTAGCCTTTTTCTTCGGGCTTGTAGGTCGGCACGCCCTGCAGCTTGCGGGTTACGCTGCCGTCGGCGTCCTTGGTGGTGGTGACATGGATGTATGAATCACGATCGGTCACCGGGAAAGGCGCCTTGAACTGGGTGTAGGTCCAGGCCTCATCGCCTTTCTTGTCCACCAGCTTCTGGGATTTGCACTCATGAATCCACGAGCAGGCACCGGCCACATCTTCCTGCAGGGCCTGGATCCTGGCGACAGGCGCCTTGATCACGGTCACACCGCGATACGCCTTGTATTTGGAGCCGGCGACTTCGCTCAGGGACACCTTGATACCGTCTTCATCCTTGGCAACCTGCCAATCCTCAGCCTGGGCAGTGGCAGCAAATACCAGCGTAAAACCGCACAGCACAGCCATTCGTTTCAGCGAACCCATTGTCGTATTCCTTATTGTTGAAGTTCCGATAGTAAAGCCCCTCAAGCCGCCGTCATCTGCTCCCACCAGCCGATCAACCGGATCGCATCGGCCTGGTCGGTGCCGCAGACATCGATATCCGCCTTGAAATCACTGCACACCGCCGGGCGCTCCGGTCGGCCGAACAGTTGGCACAGCTGTTCGACCGACAGGTGCAGGCAGCGTTCGCCCGCCGGTTTACCATTGGGCATACCGGGTAAGGGCGAACTGATGGAGGGGGCGATGCAGCAGGCGCCACAGCCTTCACGGCAATTCATGACCAGCAGGTCCTCGACGACTCAATAGGGACGGCCGGGCTAGGGTACGCCCTTAAACAGCCGTTTTAAAATGGGTTAACAGGGGTTTTTCGAACAAAATAAAAGTGACCGACCAGTCTGCGACAGATGGTCGATGGCCTGCGTCACTTTGTAGGAAAAAGTTTACTGCTTGAACTCGAATTCCAACGCGGCACCTTCCACTTCACGGCGCTCTTCGTTGCGCAATTGCAGCTTCATCTCATTGCTGAGCAAACGGCCGTTGATCTGGAACGCACTGTTGTCGGTGGGCTTTTCACCGAACATCGGCGGCAACAACGGCACGCTCTTGGGCTTGGGCACGGTACCCAGGGGCTGCAGGTGCCTGACCATGTCCGAAGGCAGGGACAAATCCAACTGTGCCGGTGGCAGTTTGGTCTGTGCCACTTCCTGGGCTGACTTGGATTTTTTCGCCGTCGACGCACGTTTTTTCGCCGTGGCGGTTGGCTTCTTCGCGACGGGGGCTTGCTTGGCGGTGGAAGGTTTTTTTGCCGGGGCATCCTGCTGGGTATTGGCAGCGGGCTTGTTTTCAGCCACGGGTGCCGCCGCCAGCGCTGTGCCGACGTTACACAGGCTTAACAGGCCAATCACCAAAGCAGCGCGAACAATCGAGGTCATATTGCCTACAGCATTAACGGCAGAGGGCCATATGCTCGCTTGTTGTGCGCGGCATGACAAGCGCGGTGATCAGCCAGCTATCGGCGCTGCCCCTTTTCGGCGCCTCAAAAGCCGGCTGCGGTTTCCTGGCATAGCTGGCTGGCCAGCATCCCCAGGGTCATCAGCGCACGCTCTGCTTCGCGGTTCCAAGGTGTGCCGCAGTTAAGGCGAATGCAGTGGTTGAACTGCTCGGTATTGCTGAAGATCAAGCCCGGCGCAATGCTGATGCCCTGTTGCAGGGCGCGCACGTGCAGTTCCTGGGTATTGACCCGCCCAGGCAAACTGACCCACAAGATAAAGCCGCCCGTCGGACGGGTCATCTGGGTACCTTCCGGGAAATACTGCTGCACCGCCAGTTGGAAGGCGCTGAGATTCTTGCGGTATTCCTGGCGGATGTAACGCAGGTGCCGGTCGTAGCCGCCGTTCTCCAGATACGCTGCCACGCCCATCTGGGTGACGCTGCAGGCCGAGTGGGTGCTGAACATTTGCAGGCGCTGGATTTCCTGCTGGTACTTGCCGGCGATCATCCAGCCGATGCGCACACCCGGCGACAAGGTCTTGGAAAAGCTCGAGCAATAGATGACCCGGTCCAGGCGGTCATAGGCCTTGAGGGCCTTGGTACGGCCGAGTTCGAACATCAGTTCGCCGTAGATATCGTCTTCGACAATCTGGATATCGAAATCCGAGGCCAGGCGCAGCAACTGTTTCTGCCGTTCCTCGGGCATGGTGCCGCCCAGGGGGTTGCTCAGGCGCGTGGTCAGCACCAGGGCCTTGATCGACCATTGGTTGGCGGCCAGTTGCAGGGCTTCCAGGCTCATGCCGGTGGACGGGTCGCTGGGGATCTCGATGACCTTGAGGCCCAACAGGTCGGCCAGTTGCAGCAAGCCGTAATAGGTGGGCGATTCAGCCGCGATCAAGTCGCCGGGACGTGTCAGCACCCGCAGGGACATCTGCAAGGCGTCAACACAGCCGTGGGTGATCACCACTTCGGAGGGGTCCACCACCACGCCGGCGTCACGCATGCGAATCGCCACCTGGCGACGCAGCGGCTCGAAACCGGGGCTGAACATGTAGCTGAAGGCGCGTGGGCTCTGGAAGCGCGTGACCTTGGCCAATTGCTGGTGCAGCGCCCGTACCGGCAGATAGTCGACGCTCGGCACGGCGGCGCCCAGCGGGAATACACCTTCGCGGCGCGACTCGCCCAATACCTGCTGGATAATGCTGCTGCGGGTGACCAACCCCGGGCGCTCGACCCGCGCGATGTCCGGCGTGGGCGCCGTGAGTGCCGGCGTCTGGTGCACGTAGTAACCGGACTGCGGCCGTGCCCGGATCAGCCCCTGGTCTTCCAGGTTGGCGTAGGCCTGCAATACCGTGGCGTGGCTGACATTGAGCTGGGAGCTCATCTTGCGTACCGAGGGCACGCGCTCGCCAGGTTGATAGACACCGCGACGGATGTCCTCAGCCAGTTGCTGGGCGATACGTTGGTAAAGCAACAGATTGGTCATGACGCAGCACTCGATTTCACGGGTATTTTATTTTTGTGTGAAACATACCAGCACAGTTTAGAAGTGTACGGGGACAGTTGCCACAATAGTCGAGCGCGGGCGGGAGTGACAGCAAAAACTGTAAGGTGAGTGGAGAGAATATTCAGATGTATACAGAACAATGTGGGAGGGGGCTTGCTCCCGATGACGGAGTGTCAGGCGCCGAAAATAGTGACTGATCCACCGCTATCGGGGTGTGCCCCCTCCCACACTTTTGATTTGCGCAAGGCTTCAGCGAGCGGCGCCCAGTTGGCCTTTCTCGTCGGAGAACACTATTTCTACGCGACGATTCTGCGCGCGGCCACGCTCGGAGGCGTTGGCTTCCACCGGGTACTGGTCGCCGTAGCCCTCAACCTGGATGCGTTTCTCGTCGATTCCCAGGTCCACCAGCACATCGGCCACCGATTGCGCGCGATCACGGGACAGTTTGACGTTTTCCTGCTGACCACCCGTATTGTCAGCGTACCCCTCGATGCGCACCACACGCTTGGGGTTCAGTTGCAGGAACTGCACGATTTTCAATACGGTGCGGTTGGCCGAGTTTTTCAACTCCGCTTCACCGGTATCGAACAGCACGTCGCCCAGGGTCATCACCAGGCCACGATCGGTCTGAGTGGTGGTCAGGCTGGCGATCTGTTCTTCGAGCCATTTACCCTGCTGCTGCACGCTGATCAGCTTGCTTTCACGCAGGGCCAATTGCAGGCGCTGGCGTTCCAGTTCGAGCTTGGCGGCACGCTCTTCGTTAAGTGTCTGCTCGGTGTGTTCGCGGGCGATGGCACTGTAGCGCTGGCTCAGGTAGGCGTAATGCACCACGTCGGCACCGCTGCCCCAGTAGCTGGACAAGCGGTCGGCCCGCGCCAGGGATTCACCGGCGCGGATCACGTCCTTGGGTGCGATACGCAGCACGTTGGCGTCTTCCTTGACCTTCTGGAAGTCGCTGCCCGCCTGTTGCAAGGCCTGTTCGCCACTGGGGTGGCTGGCACAACCGCCCAGTGCCGCACTGCCCAGCAGCACGGCACAGCCCAGACCACGGATCATCGGGTTCATTGGGCTTCTCCCAGCTGCAATTGCTTGCGCAGGCGCGTGATGCGGGTATTGAGCACGTTCAGTTGTTCCTGGCTCTTGCGGGTCAGCACCTGGGCTTCGGCCAGGCGCGCATCCAGCTCGGCCTGTTCGGCCTGCATGCGCGCGTCCTTGTAGGATTGCTCGGCCATGTCGGCCTTGGCCTGGGCGAATTTGTCTTCGGCCAGTTTCAGTTCGGGTGATTCATCGGCGCTGGCGCCCACGGCGTTGGCTTGTTCCAGGGCTTGCTGGGTGAGGCGAATTTGTTCATTCGGCGCAGGATCGGCTGCACATCCCGCCAGAGCGACAACGGCGAGGGCCGCGAAAAAAGGTCGAAGAGTCACTGAAAATCCCTACTTTGTTGGGGTGCCGACGGGTTGTTGCAATTGCGCTTTCCAACGCTCCAGATTGCGCTGCAGCGCGGCTTCCGTCACACCAGACCCGGGCAATTCTGTCATCTTTTTGGCCAGCTGTCCGCGCAGCCACGGATCATTGCAGGCCGAGTTGTGGGAAATCGCCAGGTACAGGCCGGGCTGATCGACGGGCACGTCGCGGGCCACCAGGTCATTGCTCATCCCTAACGTCTGGGCCATGGCCATGCCGGAGTAACGCCCGGCCAGCACGTAGTCCACTTCCCCCAGCAGCAGTTTCTGGAAGGCCGGGGTCAACGTGGGCAGGCGTTGCAGGATCAGTTGCTGGCCGGCGAAGGTTTCAAAGTCGCGGCTCAAGCGCGCACGTTCCGACACTGCACCCTTGTGGCCATGCAGGTCCGCCGCCGTGGAGTAGGCCAGCGCCGAATCCTTGCGGGTCCAGACCAGATAATCGAGCTGTACCAGCGCGGGGTGGATGTAGTCGAGGGTTTCCAGCTCGCCAAGGTTCAGCGGTGCATCGGCGAGGATGTCCATGCGCCCGCTGCGCACTTCGTCCAGGGCCAGGGAACGCTTGCCGCCGTAGAGCAGGTCGATTTTCAACCCAAGCTCCTTGGCTACCTGTTGCAAGACATCGGCGGTGGCGCCGATCAGGTGCGTCGGGTCTTGGGGGTCGCGCCACAGCAGCGGCGGTGCATCCGGGCTGCCGGTGATCACCAGGCGATCACATTTGCCGGCTGCCTGGGCCAGGCTCGGCAGCAGCGTAAGTCCCAGCAGTACGGCCCAGGGGCGCAGTTCCATGGCGGTTTCTCCGGCGTTCAAAAAAGCCCGGGCCAAAAAAAGCCCGGTCACTAGACCGGGCTCTTTATAAGTGAAGCGGCTGGATTAGACCAGCTTCTCCAACTCGGGTACGGCTTCGAACAAGTCCGCCACCAGGCCGTAATCGGCCACCTGGAAGATCGGTGCTTCTTCGTCCTTGTTGATCGCGACGATCACTTTGGAGTCCTTCATACCGGCCAAGTGCTGGATCGCGCCGGAGATACCGACAGCGATGTACAGCTGTGGCGCAACGATCTTGCCGGTCTGGCCGACCTGCATGTCGTTGGGTACGAAGCCTGCGTCGACGGCCGCGCGGGAGGCGCCGACCGCAGCGCCGAGCTTGTCGGCCAGGGCGTACAGGTGCTTGAAGTTGTCACCGTTCTGCATGCCACGGCCGCCGGAAACGACGATCTTGGCAGCGGTCAGTTCAGGACGATCCGACTTGGCCAGCTCTTCGCCAACAAAGCTGGACGTGCCAGCATCGTGGGCAGCAGCAACGGCCTCAACGGCAGCCGAACCACCTTCAGCGGCAACCGGGTCGAAACCGGTGGCACGCACGGTGATGACTTTGACGGCAGCGGTCGATTGCACGGTGGCAATGGCGTTACCGGCGTAGATCGGGCGCTTGAAGGTGTCGGCGCTTTCTACCGAGATGATCTCGGAGATCTGGTCAACGTCCAGCTGTGCGGCAACGCGCGGCAGGATGTTTTTGCCGTTGGAAGTGGCGGCAGCCAGGATGTGGCTGTAGCCAGCGCCGAGTTCTGCTACCAGAGGGGCAACGTTTTCCGGCAATTGGTGAGCGTAAGCGGCGTTGTCGGCCAGCAGTACTTTGCTTACGCCAGCCACTTTGGCTGCAGCCTCAGCCACGGCGCCAGCGCCTTGACCGGCGACCAGTACGTGGATGTCGCCACCGATTTTAGCGGCAGCAGCAACAGTGTTCAGGGTGGCCGGGGCCAGCACCTTATTGTCGTGTTCTGCGATTACCAAGATAGTCATGATTAGATTACCTTCGCTTCGTTTTTCAGTTTCTCGACCAGTTCAGCCACCGACTTGACCTTGATGCCCGCGCTGCGTGCAGCCGGCGCTTCAACTTTGACGGTCTTGTTGGTGGAGGCGGTGGAAACGCCCAAAGCATCCGGAGTCAGCACTTCGAGAGGCTTCTTCTTGGCTTTCATGATGTTTGGCAGGGACGCGTAGCGCGGCTCGTTCAAACGCAGGTCGGTGGTGACGATGGCCGGCAGTTTCAGGGAAACCGTCTGCGCGCCGCCGTCGATTTCACGGGTGACGGCAACGCTGTCGCCGCTCACTTCCACTTTGGAAGCGAAGGTGCCCTGGCCGTAACCGGTCAGTGCAGCCAGCATCTGGCCAGTCTGGTTGTTGTCGCTGTCGATCGCCTGTTTGCCGAGGATCACCAGCTGAGGCTGTTCCTTGTCGACAACGGCCTTGAGCAACTTGGCCACAGCCAGGGAGGTCAGCTCTTCAGCGGACTCGACCAGGATAGCGCGGTCGGCACCCAGTGCCAGGGCGGTACGCAACTGCTCTTGAGCAGTGGTCGGGCCGATGGAAACCACAACGATTTCAGTCGCCACGCCTTTCTCTTTCAGGCGTACGGCTTCTTCCACGGCGATTTCACAGAAAGGGTTCATCGACATCTTGACGTTAGCAAGGTCGACGCCGGAATTGTCCGCCTTGACGCGAACTTTCACGTTGTAATCGACAACGCGTTTGACAGCTACAAGAACCTTCATGGATTCCTCGTTACTCTCCGGTGAAAAGAAAGTCGCCTAGGCGAACCTGGCGGTTGATGCTCATCGGCACACAAGGGCACCTCCAAAAACGGCGGCGAATGACCTTGCTCACGGGAAGTGATGACCGTTCGTCAGTGGTGACTGGGAGGTCATTCTTTATCGCGGCGTGTAAACTGCGCGCCATCAATTAAACGCGCGTCACCTGTTTTGCCGTTGCCGTGCTTTTGGACGTGCTCTTGAAACCTACAGTCTGCCTACGGTCTGTGCAAAACCGACCGTATATTGACCGGAACGCCTATTCTGGTCAATACGGCAAAATGGCCAGTCATAAGCCGCGTTGCTTTGATTTACCTAGCCTGCGGGCAATTCAAACAAACGTTTGTATTGGACGCTGACAGTGGTCTATATATAATGCGCCACCTAGAGAGACAGGTGGGTCATCCCCTGCCGTTGCGCACGGCGATGACGGACACGACACCGAACCTCCACCCATTAGAAAAAAAGCCTGTTGAGCCTTGAGTAGGAGATAGCCTGTGGAACGCGAATACATGGAATTCGACGTGGTCATCGTCGGCGCTGGCCCGGCGGGCCTGTCTGCCGCCTGCCGACTGAAGCAGAAGGCCGCCGAAGCCGGTAAGGAAATCAGCGTCTGCGTGGTCGAGAAAGGCTCCGAAGTGGGCGCACACATCCTCTCCGGTGCCGTGTTCGAGCCCCGTGCCCTGAACGAACTGTTCCCGGACTGGAAGGAACTCGGCGCCCCGCTCAACACCCCCGTGGTGCGCGATGACATCTATGTGCTGCGCAGCGCCGACACCTCCACCAAGGTGCCAGACTTCTTTGTGCCCAAGACCATGCACAACGAAGGCAACTACATCATCTCCCTGGGCAACCTGTGCCGCTGGCTGGCCCAGCAGGCCGAGAACCTGGGTGTGGAAGTCTACCCAGGCTTCGCCGCCCAGGAAGCGCTGTTCGATGAAAACGGCGTGGTGCGCGGGATCATCACCGGCGACCTCGGCGTCGACCGTGAAGGCCAGCCAAAAGAAGGCGTCTACACCCCGGGCATGGAACTGCGTGGCAAGTACACGTTGTTCGCCGAAGGCTGCCGTGGGCATATCGGCAAGCAGTTGATCCAGCGCTTCAACCTGGACAGCGACGCCGACGCCCAGCACTACGGCATCGGCCTCAAGGAAATCTGGGAAATCGACCCGGCCAAGCATCAGCCAGGCCTGGTGGTGCACACCGCCGGTTGGCCGCTGGACATCATGAGCAACGAGAACACCGGTGGCTCGTTCCTCTATCACCTGGAAAACAACCAGGTGGTCGTCGGCCTGATCGTCGACCTGTCCTACAGCAACACCTTCCTGTCGCCGTTCGACGAGTTCCAGCGCCTCAAGCACCACCCGGTGCTGGCCCAGTACCTGGAAGGCGGCAAGCGCATCAGCTACGGCGCACGCGCCCTGGCCAAGGGCGGTATCAACTCGTTGCCGAAGATGGTGTTCAAGGGCGGCGCGCTCATCGGCTGCGACCTGGGCACCATGAACGTGGCCAAGATCAAAGGCAGCCACACCGCGATGAAGTCCGGCATGCTCGCTGCCGATGCCGTGGCCGAACGCCTGCTGGCCGAATCCGAAGGCGGCGATGAGCTGACCAACTATGTCGACAGCTTCAAGGCAAGCTGGCTCTACGAAGAACTGTTCGCCAGCCGCAACTTCGGCCCGGCGATGCACAAGTTCGGCCCGATCATCGGCGCCGGCTTCAACTGGTTCGACCAGAACATCCTCGGCGGCAAGATGCCGTTCACCCTGCACGATACCAAGCCGGACTACGCCTGCCTGAAGCTGGCCAAGGACAGCAAGAAGATCGACTACCCGAAACCCGACGGCAAGTTGAGCTTCGACAAGTTGAGCTCGGTGTTCATCTCCGGTACCAACCACGAAGAAGAGCAGCCGTGCCACTTGAAGTTGAAAGACCCAAGCATCCCGATCGGCACCAACCTGCCGCTCTACGATGAACCGGCGCAGCGTTACTGCCCGGCCGGCGTGTATGAAGTGATCACCCAGGAAGACGGCGAGAAGCGCTTCCAGATCAACGCCCAGAACTGCGTGCACTGCAAGACCTGTGACATCAAGGACCCTTCGCAGAACATCACGTGGGTCACACCGGAAGGTGCGGGTGGGCCGACTTACCCGAATATGTAAGCCAAGCGAGGCTCCCGAATGGGAGCCTTTTTTATGCAGTCAAACTCGGTCAACTGTGGGAGGGGGCTTGCCTGAAATGACTAGGCAGCCCGCTCTTCGCCAGGGTTACGCTCGAAGTAGCGCTTGTACTCGCGACTGAACTGCGACGTACTCTGGTACCCCACGCTGTGCGCCGCCTGCGCCACGCCCATGCCCTCCACCAGCAGCAACTGCTGAGCCTTGAGCAAGCGCAAACGCTTCAAGTACTGCACCGGCGACAACAGCGTGCAGCGTTTGAAATGCTCGTGAAACGTCGACGCACTCATATGCGCGTACCCCGCCAACGTCTCGATATTCAGCGGCTCGGCGTAATGGGCATGCAGGTGATTCAACGACGTGGCGATCCGCGAAAACTGCCCTTGCTGTTCCACCAAGGCGCGCAGCACATCGGCCTGGGGGCCACGCAAGGCGGTGAACAATAATTCCCGCACCCGCGCCGGGCCCATGATCCGGCTTTCCAGTGGATCGTGCAGGCACTGCAGCAGCCGCTCGACGCAGCCGCGCATGGCGTCATCCAGGACCACCGAACTCATCGACTCCAGGGTTTGCGCGGTCGGCGGCGGACCGGCCTGCATGCCCATGGCCATCACCAACTCACCCAGCACCACGCGGTCGATGCCCACGGTCACCCCCAGCAGCGGCGCACCGGGCGCCATGGCGAACGTCTCGCACTCGAACGGCACCGGCATCGCCTGGATCAAGTAGTGCCCGGCGCCATACTCCAGCGTACGCGGGCCCAGGTAGGCGACCTTGCTGCCTTGGGCCACGAACATCAGGCTCGGCTCGTAGATCTGCGGGCCGCGCGCTACGTCGCAACTGGCGCGCAGTACTTGCACACCCGGCAGATGGGTCGGGGAGAAACCGTCGCGGGACGTCAGCCCCTCGATCAGGGCAACCAGCGTGGCGTTGGCATCAACATGGCGGGTCAATAGCATAAAAGCAGTTCTCGGGAGTTTTCAGATCTGAGCATCAGCAAGCTTCAAGCCTCAAGCTGCAAGAGAGCACGCAGTTTATAGCTTGCGACTTGTAGCTTGCTGCTTTTAGCGGCTCCTCCGGAGCTTTAGGCATGAGACTCGGAGCAATCGCCATGGCCGCATCAGGGGGTGACGCGGAAAATGGCCCGCCTCATCTGTCCCTGCTTTTGCGAGGTTTTCGCCATGTATACCGCCATCGGTTACGCCGCCCAGTCGGCCACCACTCCCCTCGCCCCCATGTCGTTTGAACGCCGCAGCCCGCGCGCCGATGACGTGGCCATCGAGATTCTCTACTGCGGCGTGTGCCACTCCGACATCCACCAGGCGCGCAACGAATGGGGCATCGCCGTGTACCCGCTGATGCCGGGCCACGAGATCGTCGGCAAGGTCACCGCCGTCGGCGCCCGCGTGACCGCGCATAAAGTCGGCGACCTCGTCGGCGTCGGCTGCATGGTCGATTCGTGCCGCCACTGCGAAGCGTGCAAATCGGACCTCGAGCAATATTGCCTCGAAGGCCCGACCATGACCTACGCCACCCCGGACCGCGTCGATGGCAGCAACACCATGGGCGGTTACTCCGACAGCATCGTGGTCAGCGAGCACTTCGTGGTGAAGATCCCGGCCAAGCTCGACCTGGCCAGCGCCGCGCCGATCCTGTGCGCAGGCATCACCACCTATTCGCCGCTCAAGCACTACGGCGTCAAGGCTGGCGACAAGGTCGGGATTCTCGGCATGGGTGGCCTGGGCCACATGGGCATCAAGTTCGCCAAGGCCATGGGCGCGGAAGTGACACTGTTCACCCGCTCGGCTAGCAAGGCTGAAGAAGGCCGCCGCCAGGGTGCCGACCATGTGATCGTGTCCACCGATGCCGAACAGATGCAAGCCGCCGCCGGCAGCTTCGACTTCCTGCTCGACACCATCCCGGTGCAGCACGACCTGAACCCCTACCTCGACGTGCTGCGCTTTGATGGCGTGCACATCCTGGTTGGCCTGATCGAGCCCGTGGACCCACCGGTCAACGCCGCCAAACTGGTATTGGGACGTAAAGTGCTGGCAGGTTCGCTGATCGGTGGCATTGCCGAAACCCAGGAAGTCCTGGATTTCTGCGCCGAGCATGGCATCACCTGCGACATCGAAATGCTCGACATCCGCCAGATCAACGAGGCCTACACCCGCATGATCGCCGGTGATGTGAAGTACCGCTTTGTCATCGACATGGCGACCTTGAAGGCCTGAGTGCCCTCACCCCACTCCCAGTAGATACCAACACCGCGTAAACCCGTAGCAGCTGCCGAGCGCAAGCGAGGCTGCGTTGCGGTGTGTCAGATACACCGCTGACGCAGCCTCGCTTGCGCTCGGCAGCTGCTACGGGGGGGCCTTCATACTATGGGTGGGAGGGCCTTCACGCTACGGGGCTGGTCAGGCCTTCGCACCCAACTCCGCTGACAGCCGCGCTGCGACCTGTTTGATCACAGGGATCAGCTCGGCCATTTTCTCCAGCGGCATGTAGGGCACGGTACTGGCGATGCTGATGCCGGCGACGATTCGCCGGCTGGCATCGCGCACCGGTGCCGCCACGCACCGGATCGACGGTTCGTTGTCTTCCAGGTCGAACGCATACCCGCCCACCACATACTCACGCATGCGCTGCTCGAACTGCGCCCAGGATTGTTCTGGATGCTGCGGCCATTGCAGGTTTTTCCCACCCGCCGGCAGGCTGGTCTCGTACAAACGCTGCCACTCTTGCACCGAGTCATCCAGCAGCATCGCCTTGCCCACGCCCGTGCGCGCCAACGGCATGCGATGGCCGACCCGCGAGCGCATTTCCGGACCGTTGCGGCCAGGGTTCTTGTGCAGGTAGAGCACGTCGTCGTATTCGCGAATGGCCAGGTGGATGGTGTCGCCGGTCAATGCCGACAGCTCATCCAGGTACGGCACCGCCAGGGTCACCAGCGGCAGCTCTTCGCGGGCCTGAAATCCCAGCTCGATCAACTTCGGCCCCAACAGGTAGCCGACTTGCGGCACCACGCGCAGGTAACGCTCTTCCACCAGGCAACTGGCCAGGCGGTGGGTGGTGCTGCGGGTGGTGCCGATGCGCCTGGCGATCTCTTTCAGATCCCGCGCACCGGCCGCCACCGCCTGCACGACGCCCAGGCCACGCAGCAGGGTCTGGGTGCCGGTGGGGGCTGCGTCTTTGACGGGGGTGTGGGCGTTTTCCTGCATATCGGGCCTATAGGTATGAAAGCGGGGGCATTATGGCAAATACCGCCCCTCAATACAGTGGCGATCCAAAGGTGGGAGGTGTTCGATCTAGCGCTGCTTCATGCGGTCGATGATGACCGCCAGCAACAGGATCGAGCCACGAATCACGTACTGGTAGAAGGTGTCGATATTCTTCAGGTTCATCGCGTTCTCGATGATCGCCAGGATCAGCACCCCGGCAATCACATGGCGGATCATGCCGATGCCGCCGCTCAACGACACCCCACCCAGCACGCAGGCGGAAATCACCGTCAGCTCGAACCCCTGGCCGATCATCGGCTGGCCCGAGGTCATGCGCGAGGCGAGGATCACCCCGGCCAGCGCGCCGATCAGGCCGTGCACGGCAAAGATGATGATCTTGGTGCGATCAACGTTCACCCCCGCGAGCAACGCGGCTTCCTGGTTCCCCCCGATCGCCATGGTGTTGCGCCCATAGGTGGTGTAGTTCAACAGCCAGCCAAAAAACACAAAGCACAGCACGGTGATGATGATCGGCACCGGCACGCCCAACAGTTGGCCGTTGCCGAACACAAAGAAATCCTCGTTCATCACCCCCACCGCCTTGCCGTTGGAGAAGATGTAGGCCAGGCCGCGCACGATCTGCATGGTCGCCAACGTCGCGATCAACGCATTGATACGCAGCTTGGCGATGACAATGCCGTTGATCAGCCCTACCACCAAACCCATGGCTAATGCAGCGGATACACCGAGCGCCACGCTGTCGGTGTCGCGAATCACGATCCCCGCCACCACACCGGCGCAGGCAATCACCGAGCCCACCGACAGGTCGAAGTGCCCCGACGCCAGGCAGAACAGCATGGTGCAGGCGGCGATGCCCACGGTGGAAATCGCCAGGCCCAGGCCACGCATGTTCAGCGGCGAGAGGAAGTTGTCGATAAACAGCGCGCTGAGCACAAAGATGCCCAATGCCGCCAGCAGCATCACCCAGTCATCGAGAAACTTGCGCTGGTTGAAACCCGGCCAGAAGCCCTTTGCAGTTTTTACCTGAGACATGCCTACACCCTCTTATTCTTCAAGCCCGCGAACGCGGGAGTGCCAGTTGCAGCAGGCGTGCTTCATCCGCTTGATCGCGGCTCAGTTCGCCGGTCAGCGCGCCTTCGCTCATCACCAGGATGCGATCGGAGATGCCCATCACTTCCATGAGGTCGCTGGACACCACGATCACCGCAATGCCCTGGGCCGCCAGGTTATGAATGATCTGGTAGATCTCCGACTTGGCGCCGATGTCGATGCCGCGAGTCGGTTCGTCGAGCAGCAGCACCTTCATCGGCATCGACAGCCAGCGGCCGAGAATGGCTTTCTGCTGGTTGCCGCCGGACAGGTACATGATTTTCTGTTCAGCGTTAGGCGTTTTGACTTTCATCGCCTTGATCTGCTGGTCGGCGTTGCCCTTTTCCCAACCGTCGCGCAACAGCCAGCCAAACGACGCATGGGCGCCACGGGCACTGATGTTGATGTTCTCGGCGACGCTTGCGAGCGGGAGGATGCCCTCCTTCTTGCGGTCCTCGGGGCACAGCAGTACACCGGCGGCGATGGCATCACGCGGTGAGCGCAGTGTCAGTGCTTCACCGCAGAGCTCCAGGCTGCCGGCACTGGCGCGCTCCAAACCGCTGAGCAAACGGAACAACTCCGTGCGCCCTGCCCCGACCAAGCCGAACAAGCCAAGGATTTCGCCTTTGCGCACCTCAAAACTGATCGGCTCACGCAACCCCGGGCCCAACAAGCCGTCGACCTTGAGCGCCACCTCGCCGTGCTCGCGCGAGCGGTAGTCGTAGATGTCCTGGATGTCGCGACCGACCATGCAGGTCACCAACTGGTCGTGGGTCAGCGCGCTCATGTCATCGAAAGTGCGCACGTAGCGGCCGTCCTTGAACACCGTCACCGCGTTGCAGATGCGGAACACTTCTTCCATGCGGTGCGACACGTAGAGCACCACTTTGCCCTCGTCCCGCAGGCGCGTGATGATCGCCATCAGCCGGTCGATCTCCCGCGCCGACAGGCTGCTGGTG